>NZ_CP195158.1:1297500-1665625 GCF_051200825.1 Formosa sp. A9
ACACATTATGAACAAAGCTTTAAATTTTCGTTATATGCCACAATGTGTGTTTCTTGAAGCAGGCTATTACATGTACCTGCTGTTATGGTGTTTATTTATTTGGGTTACTTTCGTTAGATTAAGTGATTATTTTTAGTAAAGTTGTTTAGTATATAAATACAATACAATTTGATATTTCGGTTTTTAGTAGACTCATGTATTTTCTACAGAAATAAATGACACCTTATTATAGATTTAATTTTTATAATCTACATCTGCTTTATTTATTAAGATATTTAATCTTAATAAATAATAAAATATGTCAAGTAAAATGCTCTAAATTGATGTATATAAAAAAAGGTGTTCTTTTACTATAAGAACACCCCTTTTTTAATTTCGTTTTAGCTACGAACTATTAATGTTTCGTTTTAGCTTTTGTTTTTGTTTTCGAACCTACTCTAGACATAGCACATCTAAATCCAATGTAGTCTGTTGCCATATCTTGTGGGAAATAACGTCTTTGAGCTGGATCTAACCAATACTCTCTATCTCTCCAAGAACCACCTTTATATACACGAACTTCGTCGCTAATTAAAGATGTTTTAGAGTTAGATTTATCGTATTCTCTAATAACATTTCCTGCAGAGTCGGTAGTGACAGTATGCTTAGGAGAATGGTACATCTTGTCGGTCTCAGACTGTGTGCCATCATCGAAAGTTTGCCCAAAATAACGAGAAGAACGTTTATCACCATCTCTAAAGTCGCGGTTATCGCTGGCATCAAAATTGGTTCTTAAATAGGTTTCTTCTTCTGTAATTGGAACTTGTAAAATATCTCCAGGTAAGTTTCTAGCTACAACTTTACCGTTGCTTAAAGTATCGTATACAATATCATCGGTAGTAACAATTTTTACTGTACCATCTTCATTAATTGCATTTTTGGTGTACACGTTACCACGATAGTAGTTAAAGTCGTTAAAATCATCATCTACTATTGGACGGTAAACATCGGCAACCCATTCGGCTACGTTACCAGCCATATCGTATAAACCAAAATCGTTTGGAGGATAAGATTTTACTTCGGCAGTAATATCGGCGTTATCATCAGACCAACCTGCAATTCCGCCGTAATCTCCTTTACCTTGCTTAAAGTTAGCCATTTGGTCTCCTAAAGTTCTACGTTTTCCAGAACGTGTGTATTGTCCGTCCCATGGATATTTTTTACGTCCTCTGTAAACATTGTATTCTCTTAATTCAGACAGGCCTAATGCCGCATACTCCCATTCTGTTTCGGTAGGTAGTCTATAAGAAGGAGTAATGATACCTGTTTCTCGGGTGGCATAAATATTGGTTTCATTTCCTTCGGCATCTGTTCTTACATTGCCTTTTCTTCCTGTTTGTTTAATTTCTTCGTTACCTGCATAAGTTTGCGAAGGCGCATTAATGTAAGTTTCTGTAGTGAAATTAGATTCAGCAGTTACGTCGGAAATGATAGCCTTTCTGTCTACATATCCAGCATCAGCTAAGTTACGCTCGTTAACACGGTCTGTTCTCCATTTCGCATATTCTACAGCTTGTATCCAACTAACACCTACTACTGGGTATTCTGCGTAGGCAGGGTGGCGTAAGTAGTTGTCGGTCATTACTTCGTTATAACCTAATCTGTTTCTCCATACTAACGTATCTGGAAGCGCACCATTGTATATGGCTCTAAAGTTTTCTTCTTGTGGCGGAAATACACGCTTAATGTAATCTAAATATTCAAGGTACATCATATTAGTAACCTCGGTTTCGTCCATATAAAACGATTGTACGTGTTGTTGGGTTGGGGTGTTGTTCCAATCGTGCATGACATCGTCCTGAACTTTTCCTTTAGTAAAGGTTCCCCCTTCTATAAACACTAAACCTGGTGCGGTTTCTTGTTCTTTGTATTGGGTGTTGTATTGGAAACCTCCATCTTTAGAATTTATTTCCCATCCTGTGGCTTTCGAGCTGTTCTTCGAGCCTGAATTTTTACAGCTAATAGCGGCTAAAGCGAGTGTTACTATTAAAACTCCTTTAATTGTTACTACGTTTTTCATATCCATACGTTTAAGTAAGCAAATGTTATTTTTGGTGACGCAATATAAGAATTATACCTTATACTACAAGCGAATTTATAAAATTTGAGTTAAAAAATGTGTATTTCATCCTATTTTTTTTACACTATACCGATGATTTTACCGTTTTTTACCCTCTGATTGCTGTTTTATTAACGACTGTTTTCATAAAATATTATTGTATTTTTGAATCTATTTTTTAATTATTGTTCTGTATACTAACAACCTGTATTAAACGTTATTGCATTAATGAAAAAAACTACAATACTTTTAAGCTTATTATTAGCCTCATTATTAGGCTTTTCTCAGCAAAAACAATTTCAAATACAATGGGATGGCTATCACACTTTTTCTGCGGGCGACTATACTATAGAACTTCCGGCCTTTAATGAAGAATTTTATAATTTCGATACCAATAAAGGATTGACTTTTGTAGCTCAGTGGGCAAGTAACGAAGTTGTAAATGAAGAGTCGGTAACCATAAAACAAGTTACATATGCTTCAATATCTAAATCAGAACTAAAAGGTTTAGACGTAAAATTAATACCAAACTCCTTACAGTATACCTTAAAGAACGCTAAAGCACGAGAGGATTCTTATATTTTTTTAGAATTATCTCCTATTGTAAAAGAGAATAACACATATAAGAAGGTAACGAGTTTTGTTGTAGAATATAAAACAGGAGCACTAAACAGAATGTCTACAGCCAGAAATGCCCAAGGTTTAAGGACAGTAACGAGTTCGATATTAAAATCGGGAGAGTGGTTTCAGTTTTATGTAGATACCACGGGAGTTTACAGATTATCGAAATCGTTTATAGAAAGTTTGGGAGTGAATGTAGAAAATATAAACCCTAAACAGCTTAAAATCTATGGTAATGGTGGACGTATGATTCCGTATGCCAATAGCGCAGATCAAGCTTTCGATGTTGTAGAGAATGCTATTAAAGTTGTTGGTGAAGAAGATGGTAATTTTGATGATGACGATTATATTCTGTTTTATGCCGAAGGACCTAAGGGATTCGATAGCAAAAGCAATACGAATATTAATTGTTATACCGATAGAACATCATATTTTTTACAAGTAAGTTCTGGAGATGGCAAACGAATAGCTCCTTTTTTGCAACCTACAAACGAAGCCGATTATGTAGTAAACACCCACCAACTGTATTTGTTTCATGAATCTGACGATTATAATTTAGGGCATATTGGTAGGCGTTGGTTTGGAGATCGTTTTGATGTCGATCTTCAAAAAACATTCACCTTCGAGGTGCCAGATGTTGTTACTACTGCGTCAATTCCTTTTAAAACTATTGTAGCCTCTACATCCGATAGTCAATCTTTATTTACCGTTAATGTAAACGGTAGCACTTTGGCAAATCTTTCGGTTAATGGTGCTAGCGATCCTAATGCAGCAAATCAAGCTACTTTAAATACCAATATAGAGAGTGCTTTAAGTACTATTAGTGTTAATATTGCTTACGACAAGCGAGGTAATCCAAGTGCTTTAGGCTATATAGATTTTATTTCGTTAGAACCTACAAGAACGTTAAGGTTTTACGGAAAACAATTTGGTTTTTATAATAAAGAGGTAGAAACAAAGCCTGGTGTTGTAGCTTACGAATTGCAAGATGCTAGTAATGTTTCGGAAATATGGCATGTTACAGATAAATACAATGTGACTAATTTTGTAAATAGTGAGGACGCAGCAACTTTAAGATTTAAAAGAAATTCGGGCGTTTTAGAGCAGTTTATAGCCGTATCGCCATCCGATTATTTTAGCCCTTCGCGCGATAGCAATACGCGAATAACCAATCAAGATTTAAAAGGAACTATATTTTTAAACGAATCTGGTCAGTTTCAAGATGTCGATTATATTATTGTTTGTCCATCAAATTTTTACACCCAAGCGCAACGTTTAGCGGCTATTAACGAAACACAATATGGATTACATGTTAAAGTGGTTACTTTAAATGAAATTTATAAAGAATTCAGTACAGGAAATCAGGATATTGGCGCTATCAGGAATTTTGTAAAGTATGTTTACGATAACGCGAGTTCGTCAGATAATCGTTTAAAATATTTGTGTTTGTTTGGAGATGGCTCTTACGATTATAAAGATAGAATATCTAATAACACGAATATTGTACCATCTTGGTATTCGTACGACAGTTTTAGTTTAACAAGCTCTTTTGTATCTGATGATTTTTATGGTATGATGGACGATCATGAAGGCGAAATGACGACTTCCGATAAGTTAGACATTGCTGTAGGCCGCATCTTGGCCGATTCGCCAACGCAGGCCCAAGAAATGGTCGATAAAATAGAACGTTATTATACTGAGGCATCTTACGGAAGCTGGCGTAATAGTGTTGTTATGGTTTCGGATGATGTCGATGAGTCTTGGGAAGTGCTTTTAGAGCAAACTACAGATCAAATTGCCGATAAAATTTCTGAAAATAAGCCATTTTTAAATGTTACTAAAATACATTCAGATGCTTATCAACAAGAATCTTCAGCGGGTGGCGACCGTTATCCAGCAGTAAACGAAGCTATGGTTAACGCTATAGATAATGGTGCTTTGTTGGTTAATTATTTTGGTCATGGCGGTGAAGATGGCTTGGCACACGAACGAATTTTTATGACTACCGATGCACAAGACCTAACAAATGTGTGTAAAATGAATTGTTTTGTAACAGTAACCTGCGAGTATACACGTTTCGACAATCCGTTAAGGCAAACTGCAGGCGAATTCACCTATTGGAATACAGATGGGGGCGCAGTAGGGCTTATAACCACAACACGACAAATTTTTGTAAGTGTAGGTATAACGTTCAATACCGTGTTGAGCGAATATTTATTTGCGTATAATAGTAGTGCAACTTCAGGCGAATACCCTTCGATGGCAGAAGCATTGCGATTAACTAAAACGCATCCTTCAATATCAGGAACCAGTCAGCGGCATTTAGTATTTTTTATTGGCGATCCCGCCATGAAATTGACTTTTCCTAAACCTAATATCAGATTAACAAAAATAAATGGTAGCGATATTGCAACAAATGCAGAGCAGCTTAAAGCGCTATCTAAAGTTACACTTTCGGGAGAAGTTACCGATACAGCTGGAAATATTTTACAAGATTATACAGGGGTGCTAACCTCTACCATTTACGATAAAGAAATAGAACGCACTACTTTAGGTAACGATGGCACAGTGGTTAATGGATCGGTGTATACTATGGATTTTAAAACCTTAGGAGAAATAATTTTTAGAGGCCAAGCTTCGGTTACAAATGGGCAATTTGAATTCGATTTTGTGGTGCCTAAAGATATTGGAGTTCCAGTTGGCTACGGCAAAGTAAGTTTCTATGCCAAATCCGAAAATCCGCTTTTAGACCAAACAGGAGCAAGTGTAAATACAGTAAAAATTGGCGGAATTAACGAGAATGCCGCAGAAGATAATACAGGTCCTGTAATACAATTATATATGAACGACGAAAATTTTGTTACAGGCGGTATCACAAATGAAGCACCATCTTTATTGGTGAAATTAGAAGACGAAAATGGTATTAACACTGCAAGTGGTATTGGGCACGATATTGTAGCTATAATTGATGCAGACGAAACTAATCCTGTAATTTTAAATGATTATTACGAAACCGAATTAGATAATTATCAAAAAGGAACCGCTACGTATCCGTTTAGAGATTTAGAGCCGGGCTTACATACTTTATCTGTAAAAGCGTGGGATGTTTACAATAATTCTTCGGTAGCAGAGTTACAATTTGTAGTATACGATCAAGATCAGCAATTGGTAGTAAATAACGTGTTAAATTACCCAAATCCGTTTGTAAATTACACAGAATTTTGGTTTAACCACAATAGTTCGGACCCTTTAGACGTTTCTATACAAATCTTTACCGTTTCGGGTAAGCTTGTAAGAACCTTAAACGGGCAAACAAATTCGGCAGAATGTTGCAATCAAGGGGCTTCGTCGTTATCTCGAGATATAATCTGGGATGGTAGAGATGATTTTGGAGACAAAATAGGAAAAGGAGTATATGTCTATAAATTAACAGTAAAATCTAATGCCTTAAATAAAACTGTAGAAAAAATAGAGAAACTTGTCATCCTATAATAAAAAATTATATTTGCAAAATAAACTAATTTCATGAAAACAACACTTTTAGCAATTCTATTTGTATTACTCGCTATTAATATTAATGCACAATCAACCACGATTATTCCAAACCCACAAGACTCAAGAGTAATAACAACCGGAATGCCTTTTTTGCTCATCGCTTCCGATGCTAGAGCAGCATCTATGGGAGATATGGGGGTAGCAACTTCGGTAGACGGATTTTCGCAACAGTGGAACTCTTCAAAATATGCATTCTCTACAGCTAAACAAGGTATAGCCTTAAGTTATACACCGTATTTAAGTAGTCTGGTAAACGATATATTTTTAGGTAATGTAGGGTATTACAACAGAATTAACGAGCGTAGTGCTTTTGCAGCTAGTTTTAGATATTTTTCGTTAGGTGATATTGCCTTTGTTGAAAACGAATTTGCAGAAGAATTAATACAACGTCCTAACGAATTGGCTTTAGATGCCTCTTATGCCTTAAAACTTAGCGATCAGTACTCAATGTCTGTAGCAATGCGTTATATGCGTTCAGATTTAAGAATTCAAGGTGTTGATGCCGATCCCGAAGCAGCTAGTACTTTTGGGGTAGATATTAGTGGATATTATCAAAGTGAAGAAGAAGCCTATAACGATTTTAATGGCCGTTGGAGAGGTGGATTTGCCATTCAAAACATAGGTCCAAAATTTAAGTACGATGAAGGTGGAGTAGAAAACTTTCAACCAACAACATTACGTTTAGGTGGAGGTTTCGATTTTATTTTCGATCAATACAATAAATTATCGGTAACAGCCGAAGTTACAAAGCTTTTAGTACCAACCCCACCAATTTACGGAACCGAATTCGAATATGAAGATCTAAACGGTAATGGCCAATACGATGAAGATATAGATGAATTAGGAGAACAATTATCGGCAACAAACGGAATTATTTACGATGGTAAAGACCCAGATGTTAGTTTCTTATCAGGAATGTTTCAATCTTGGGGAGATGCTCCAGGAGGATTTAAAGAAGAAATGCAAGAATTTACTTGGGCTTTAGGTGCAGAGTATATGTATCAAGAATCGTTTGGATTCAGAGCAGGATATTTTCATGAAGCCGAAGATAAAGGAGCACGTCAGTTCTTTGCTTTAGGAGCAGGGTTTAAATACAATGTTATTAATATAGATTTATCGTATTTATTCTCTACATCAAAAGTTCAAAGTCCTTTAGAAAACACATTACGTTTTTCGCTTACCTTTAATTTAGGAGAAGGAACTTACGTAGAGTATTAATTTCTACTTTAAAATACAATAAAACAAAAAACTATTGCCAAAAGCAATAGTTTTTTGTTTTAATAAGTTTCTTATCTTTAATATATAAGCTATTTAAAGATGTTTTAATGAAAGAGTTAAAAATAGAAACCACATTTTTTGTTTACGATACTATAGAAGCGTTGCCAGAACAAATACAAAAATTAATGCATAAAGCTGGCAAGGCTCGACTAAAAGCCTATGCACCGTATTCTCAATTTTTAGTTGGGGCAGCATTACTCTTAGACAATGGTAAGGTGGTTACAGGCAGTAACCAAGAAAATGCGTCTTATCCTTCGGGTTTATGCGCGGAGCGCACAGCAATATATTATGCCGGAGCGCAATATCCAGATGCTAAAATTGTTAGTATGGCATTAACAGCCGGATCGCTAAAAAATACAACCAAGCAACCCATACCACCTTGCGGGGCTTGCAGACAGGCCATTTCGGAATACGAAGTAAAACAGCAACAACCCATTGAAATTTACTTTATGGGAGAAACAGGAAAAGTGATAAAATCAGAATCCTTAAAAAATTTATTGCCTTTAGTATTCGAAAAAACTGTTTTGTAAATTTTTTTGTTAATTTTTACCATAATCGACTTTTTCGTTAATGTGTAAAGTGTTACTTTTGTTACTCGTTTTTTAAAATAGCGTTACTCATGCAAAAAGTCACAAAGGAAACATACATTAAATGGTATGAAGACATGTTATTCTGGAGAAAGTTTGAAGATAAACTAGCTGCAGTATACATTCAACAAAAAGTAAGAGGATTTCTACACTTATACAATGGTCAAGAAGCTGTATTAGCAGGTGCTTTACACGCCATGGATTTAACAAAAGATAAAATGATTACGGCTTACCGTAATCACGTGCAACCAATAGGAATGGGTGTAGACCCACGTCGCGTTATGGCAGAACTATATGGTAAAGCTACCGGAACTTCTCAAGGTTTAGGTGGTTCTATGCACATTTTCTCTAAAGAACACCGTTTTTATGGTGGTCATGGTATTGTTGGTGGTCAAATCCCTTTAGGTGCAGGTATGGCCTTTGGAGATAAATATCATGGTAGCGATGCTGTTACATTATGTTGTTTTGGTGATGGCGCAGCCCGTCAAGGATCGTTACACGAAACGTTCAACTTAGCCATGTTATGGAAGTTGCCAGTAATTTTTGTTTGCGAAAACAACGGTTATGCTATGGGTACTTCTGTAGCACGTACAGCAAACCATACCGATGTATGGAAACTAGGTTTAGGCTACGAAATGCCATGTGGGCCAGTAGATGGAATGAACCCTGTAAAAGTTGCAGAAGCGTTCGATGAAGCTATTCAAAGAGCACGTCGCGGTGATGGACCAACATTCTTAGAATTAAAAACATACAGATATAGAGGGCATTCCATGAGTGATGCACAGCATTATCGTACTAAAGAAGAAGTAGAAGAATACAAGAAAATAGATCCAATTACACAAGTAAAGGATATTATTCTTAAAAAGAAATACGCTACAGAAGCCGATATCAAGAAAATTGATAAACGCGTAAAAGATTTAGTAAGCGAGTGCGAAAAATTTGCAGAAGAATCTCCATTCCCAGATAAGAACGTAATGTACGACGTTGTTTACGAACAAGAAGACTATCCATTTTTACAACATAAATTATAAGTTATGGCCGAAATTATTACAATGCCGCGTTTAAGCGATACTATGGAAGAAGGTACCGTTGCAACGTGGTTAAAAAAAGTAGGAGATAAAGTGTCGGAAGGCGATATCCTAGCCGAAATTGAAACAGATAAAGCTACAATGGAGTTCGAATCTTTCCATGAAGGAACCTTATTACATATAGGTGTTCAAGAAGGAGAAACAACTAAAGTAGACGAGTTGTTAGCGGTTATTGGTGAAGAAGGCGAAGACATATCTGGTATTTTAAATGGTGGAGGAGCATCAAGTGAAGCTCCAAAAGAAGAAGCTAAAGCAGAAACTGCTGATGATAATGAAGCAGCTAAAGAAGAAGCTTCTACAGTATCGGCAGATATTCCAGAAGGTGTGGCAGTGGTAACTATGCCACGTTTAAGCGATACCATGGAAGAAGGTACAGTGGCAACATGGTTGAAAAAAGAAGGAGATACTGTAGAGGAAGGTGATATTTTAGCCGAAATAGAAACAGATAAAGCTACAATGGAATTCGAATCTTTTAATGCGGGTACTTTATTGTATGTAGGCTTAAAAGAAGGCGAGTCGGCAAAAGTAGATTCTTTATTAGCAATTATAGGACCTGCCGGTACAGATGTATCAGGTGTGGTTAGTAATTTTGGTTCGGCTGCTCCAGCAGCTCCTAAACAAGAGGCTTCAAAATCTGAAGCACCTAAGGAAGCTCCAAAAGCAGAAGCTAAAGAGGCTCCAAAAACTACAGCAACTAAACCAGCAACGAGTACTACTGATGGTGGACGATTATTTGTATCGCCATTAGCTAAAAAGATAGCCGAAGAAAAAGGCATCAATTTATCGCAAGTTAAAGGTTCTGGCGAAAACGGACGCATCGTAAAACGCGATATAGAAAACTTTACCCCACCAGCTGCAACTACTGCAGCGCCTGCAAGTGCTTCGGTAGCTGCTCAGGGCGTTGAAGATTTTGAAGAGAAATCAAACTCGCAAATGCGTAAGGTTATCGCTAAGCGTTTGTCAGAATCTAAATTTACAGCACCACATTATTATTTAAATGTGGAGTTTGATATGGAGAACGCTATGGCATTCCGTAAGCAAGTAAATGAGATTCCAGATACTAAAATATCATTTAACGATATCGTAGTTAAAGCATGTGCTAAAGCTTTAAAATTACACCCTCAAGTAAATTCGCAGTGGTTTGCAGATAAAATGCGTTTAAACCACCATGTTAATATTGGTGTTGCTGTAGCTGTAGAAGACGGTTTAGTGGTACCTGTGGTTAAATTTGCAGATACGTTAAGTTTACCACAAATTGGAGCTTCAGTTAAAGATTTTGCTGGACGTGCACGTAATAAAAAGTTAACACCAGCAGAAATGGAAGGTAGTACATTTACTATTTCTAATTTAGGTATGTTCGGTATCGAAAGCTTTACGTCTATCATTAATCAACCAAACTCTGCAATTCTATCGGTTGGTGCTATTGTGCAAAAGCCTGTAGTTAAAAACGGAGAAATTGTAGTTGGTCATACCATGAAATTATGTTTGGCTTGCGATCACAGAACTGTAGACGGTGCTACAGGAGCTGAGTTCCTTCAAACCTTAAAAGGATTTATAGAAAATCCATTATCAATGTTAATGTAAGTCATTATTGAGATATATAAAATCCTGCTTTTACGGCAGGATTTTTTGTTTTTACCATAAACTATTAATTAATGATGTTATTAGTTTTATATGAAAATTTTCAAAATATAAAAGAGTATGAAACATGTAATCATTACCGGAACTAGCCGAGGAATTGGTTTAGAACTCGTAAAGTGTTTTGCCGAACAAGGCCATAAGGTATTGGCGCTATCCAGAAATGCAAGTCCAGTTACAGCTTTAAATTTAGAAAATGTACACACGTTTTCTTTCGATTTGAATAATGATAATCACTATAAACAGGTAGAAGAATTTATAAATGAAAACTGGCCTCAAGTAGATGTTTTAATCAATAACGCAGGTTTACTAATTAACAAACCGTTTTCAGAACTTACAACTGCCGATTTTAAAACGATTTATCAGACAAATGTTTTTGGTGTTGCCGAATTAACCCGAATAGTTTTGCCATTTATGAAACAAGGTAGTCATGTGGTTACCATCAGTTCTATGGGAGGTATTCAAGGCAGTATGAAATTTCCTGGTTTAGCGGCTTATAGTTCTAGTAAAGGAGCAGTAATTACCTTATCCGAATTGCTTGCCGAAGAATATAAAGCTTCAGGAATAGCGTTTAATGTACTGGCTTTAGGCGCAGTGCAAACCGAAATGCTGGAAGAAGCTTTTCCTGGTTATGTAGCACCTACCACAGCACAGGCCATGGGGCAATATATATACAATTTTGCATTAACAGGACAAGCGTTTTATAATGGTAAAGTCTTACAAGTATCATCTACAACTCCTTAATGATTATGGGAAAATATAAATGTGTTATTTTTGATTGCGATGGCGTTTTAGTAGATAGCGAAGCCTTGAGTAATGGTGTTTTAGCCGATTTGGCTAACGTGCATGGTGCAAATTTAAATCTCGCTTCTGCCATAAAATTATTTAAAGGTGGTTCTATAGAGGCTTGTATTACCAAAATTGAACACCGTATTGGTAAAAAACTTCCGGAGACTTTTGAAGCAGATTATAGACGTATTAGTTTTGAAAAGTTTAAAACGCAAATGCAGCCTATTGAAGGTATAAAAGCAGTTTTGGATCAATTAGAAATTCCGTTTTGTGTCGCGTCTAGCGGTCCCGAAGAAAAAATTAGATTAAATCTGGGCTTAACAGGCTTGTTGCCACTGTTTGAAGGGCGCATATTTAGTTGCTACACTATAAAAACCTGGAAGCCAGATCCGGCAGTTTTTTTGTGGGCAGCAAAAACTATGGGCTTTACCCCAGATGAATGCTTAGTTATAGAAGATAGTTTTACAGGAGTAACGGCTGCCAAAGCAGGTGGTTTTGATGTGTTTGGATTTACCCAACAAGATGTACATAACGAGTTGGAAGGTCATGCCACTAAAGTTTTCAATGCGATGGATGAGTTATTACCTTTAATACATGCATCTAAATAGGTGTTCAATGCGTTGTTTTTCTATTAAATATATTAATTTCGCAAAAAAGTAATTTTTCCATGCAACAAACAACTAATGCAATTGTTATGATTCGTCCTGTTAATTTTAGGATGAACGAACAAACCGCCGTTAATAATTATTATCAAAAAGTTATTGATGGTATTTTACCAGAAACGGTTAATGCTAAAGCCCAACAAGAATTTGATGCATATGTCGAAAAATTAAAAGCGATAGGGGTACACGTTATTGTAGTAGAAGATACTGCGGAAACCGATACACCCGATTCTATTTTTCCTAATAATTGGATTTCGTTTCATGAAAATGGTACCGTGGCACTGTATCCGATGTTTGCTGAAAACAGACGTTTGGAACGCCGTGAGGATCTTTTAGATATCCTAGAAGAAGAAGGTTTTGTAATACATGACATAATAGATTATACCAGTGCCGAAGACGAAGGTGTATTTTTAGAGGGTACGGGCAGTTTGTTATTAGATCGTGCAAACGGAAAAGCGTATTGTGCTTTGTCGCCAAGAGCTGACGAAGATTTGTTCATAGAATTTTGTGAAGATTTCGATTATTTTCCTGTGTTATTTACAGCCAATCAAACGGTTAATGGAACACGTAAAGCCATATATCATACCAATGTTATGATGTGTTTGGCCGAAAGTTTCGCTGTAATTTGTTTAGACTGTATAGATGATAAAAAAGAACGCAAACAAGTTGTTCAGCATTTAAAAGATAGCGGTAAAGAAATTATAGCTATTACCGAGCAGCAGGTTCAGCATTTTGCAGGTAATATGTTGCAAGTAAAAGGGCATGATAACGAGTTGTTTTTAATCATGAGCACATCGGCATATCAGTCTTTAACAGACAAACAAATAGAAGCTATAAATAAACATTGCAAAATAGTACACAGCTCTTTAGATACTATTGAAGCCTGTGGTGGAGGAAGCGCACGTTGTATGATGGCCGAAGTATTTTTACCTAAGCAATAAAACAAACATTTAATCTATTTTAGTTTTTGGTAATTGCACGTAAAACGTACTGCCCACGTTTACCATACTTTCTACCCAGATTTTACCATGGTTTAAATCTACCAGTTCTTTACAGATAGAAAGGCCTAATCCAGTGCCCTTTTCGTTGTTCGTGCCTCTGGTGGTATACGTGTTGCATTTAAAGAGTTTTTCTAAATTTTCTTTAGGGATGCCTATACCAGTATCTGCTATACTTATTATCGAGTTGCCGTTACTTATTTTATTGGTAATGGTAATCGTATCGCCAGACTTACTAAATTTTATGGCATTTGTTAACAGATTTTGTATGATAATTTCTACCATACTTTGGTCGGCATAAATAAAATCTTTTAACGTGTTATCTATTAGCGTAATGTTTTTCTCGGTGAGTTTGTGTTCTACAAGTTTTAATTTGTCTAGAAATACTTCTCGGATATTAAAAACACTGGCGTTAGGCTCTAAAGATTCCATTTGGGATTTAGACCAGTTTAATAAATTAAATAATAATAAGGAGGCGTTATTGGCATTTTCGCTTAATTCAGGAATTAACTTATCGAATTCTTGTCTGGAGAGCGATCCCTCTTTTAATAAATCTATAAAGCCGTTTATAGAAGTTAACGAATCTTTTAAATCGTGAGATACAATAGAAAATAACCTGTCTTTTACGTGATTTATACTTTCTAAGTGCGCAGACTGTTCTAAAATAGCTTCATTTTGAAGTTCTATCTTTTTGTTTTTAGCTTCGAGTTCGTGGGTGTATTTTAAACGTCTATTTCTATTTAAATAAATAAGCACTAAAAAGGTAGATACTATGGCAAAAGCACCAAATAACGAATAGGTAATAATGCGTAACCGGTTAAATTCATGCTGGCTATCGCCAGACATACCTAAACCGGCATAAGAGGGTTCCACTTCGGTGCGGGCTAATGTATCTTCTTCAATATCGAAGGTGTTTAAAGATTCTATGGTATCTTTTTGTTCCAGGTTGGCTTTAGATTGTGCTAGTTGTAAGCTATCCTTCAACGAAAAATAGTTTTGTTGCCACATAAGGGCGCGCTCAAAATCACGTTGTGTAGAGTCTACAGTTTTTAATAGCCAATAGTTTTTTAAAGCTTCGGTTGTATTGTTGTTTGTTTTTAATAGGGTATAGGCCTCTAACAGTTGTTGTTCTGCAAGATTGGTTTTAAGTAGCTTTAAATTGAGTTCTCCTGTTGCGTTAAGTGTTTCTATTAAAGCGGTGGCGTTTTGGGTTTTTCGGTTTAATTTTAAACTTTGCGCAAGGTACTGTCCTGCTTTCTCGTAAGCTCTATATTGTAAGTATTGGTTGCCCAATTTAGGTAAGATATCTGCAAGTATCGTATCGTTTTCGTTATTATTTAGCTCTAGAATTTTTTCATAATAATCGATCGATTTTCGGTGCTCACGATCTAAATCGTATAACATTGCTAAGTTTTTATAAACCGAAATACGATCTGAAGTGCTACCGAGTTCTTCTTCAATTTTTAAGCGCTTTAAATTATACTCTATCGCTTTGTCGTATTTTTTTTTCGCTAAATAAGCATTAGCTAACCCTGTGTATGTGTCTTTAAGTTCTTTAGTAAGTTGCCTTTGTTCTAACTCTTGTATGGCAGACAGTGTGTGTTCCAAGCCTTTGGTGTAATGCCCTCGGGAAATTTCTATTAGGCCTACATGGTTGTTTATTCTGGCTATGGCTAAAGTATCTTGTAGTAGAGTAAATCTAGACTTCGCTTCGGAAAAATGATTTATGGCATTTAAGTAATCTTCCTTTTTGGTATACATTAAGGCCTTTAAGTAGGCTATTTTTGCAAGACCGGGTTTGTAGTTTAGCTTGGTGGCTAGTTTTTCGGTTTGTCTTATGTATTTTAGGGCTAAATTATAATCTTGCTTTTCGTATAATTCATCTACTAATTTAATAGACATGTTTACCTTAGTCGTGTCTGATTGCTGAAATGCAAGCTGCACAGATAAACTGTCTATAGCTTCGGTTTGACCGAAACTATAAGAAATTGACAAAAGAATAATTAACGTAATTATTAGTCTCATACGGGTACGAGCAACATCTGTACAAACAAGGCTTTAAAAAAAATAAATACTTGTTTATTACAAAATGTATTTTAGTTTGTTAGTTACGTCTTCTCCCTTACAAAGAAGATAGATTAATAGCATTTTACAACGCAAAAGTTATGAAATACTAATAAAAAATCTAATTTCTGCGTTTTAATGCTAATAAATTAGTTAAAATGTTGAATCTTAAATGCTGTCTAAAATACGCTATCGACGAACGGTAAAAAAGTAGGAAAAAGCGTAGGTTTAAGATGTTGAATTTTAAGTAGGTTGGTGTGTGAAAAGTACTGTTTTACAGGTTAGATGAGGTTTAAATGGATTGTAACAATAACGATAAGAAATTTCAATACGGGATGTATAATCTACATGGTTTAATTATACTTTAAAAATAGTATCTTTGCCATCTTAAAAAATCATCGAAAAATGCATTTACAAGATTCCTTAACATTACACGTAAAACAAGCGGTAAAAACAATTTATAACGCCGATTTAGAAACTGTAGAATTTCAAGCGACACGCAAAGAATTTGAAGGCGATATTACTGTAGTTATTTTTCCGATGTTGCGTGTGGTTAAAGGAAACCCTGTACAGATTGGCCAAGCAATAGGAGAGTATTTGGTATCGGCGATAGGTGTTGTAACCGGATTTAATGTGGTAAAAGGCTTTTTAAATATTGTCATATCAGATCAATATTATCAAGATTGGTTTAGCACTGTAAAAAATGATAGCGATTTTGGCTTTAAAACAGCCAATGCCAGCGATAAAGCCATAATGGTTGAATACTCTTCACCAAACACCAATAAACCCTTGCATTTAGGGCATATCAGAAATAATTTATTAGGTTATAGTGTTGCCGAAATTTTAAAGGCGTCAGGCAAAAAAGTGTATAAAACACAAATTATTAACGACCGAGGCATACACATTTGTAAGAGCATGTTAGCCTGGCAGCGGTTTGGAAATGGCGAAACACCAGAATCTACAGGTTTAAAAGGCGATAAACTGGTTGGGAATTATTACGTAAAATTCGATCAGGAATATAAAAAAGAAATTGAAGCACTTATTGCTCAAGGCCTATCTGAAGACGAAGCTAAAAAACAAGCGCCCCTGCTTTTAGAAGCTCAAAATATGTTGTTAAAATGGGAAGCAGGAGATGAAGAAGTCGTAACACTATGGAAAACCATGAACCAATGGGTTTACGACGGATTTGAAGTAACATATAAAAACTTAGGAGTAGATTTTGATTGCTATTATTACGAAAGCGACACGTATTTATTAGGAAAAGAATTTGTAGCCGAAGGTTTAAAAACGGGCGTGTTCTTTAAAAAGGAAGACGGTTCTGTTTGGTGCGATTTAACCGATGAAGGTTTAGACGAAAAATTGGTATTACGTGCCGATGGAACAGCAGTTTACATGACTCAGGATATTGGGACGGCCATACAGCGTATTAAAGATTATCCAGATGTAGGTGGTTTAGTTTATACTGTAGGAAACGAGCAAGATTATCATTTTAAAGTCTTGTTTTTAATCCTGAAGAAATTAGGTTTTGAATGGGCAAAACACCTTTATCATTTAAGTTATGGAATGGTAGATTTACCAAGTGGTAAAATGAAGAGTAGAGAAGGTACCGTTGTAGATGCCGATGATCTGGTATCGGAAATGGCACAAACAGCAGAAGATATTTCGGAAGAGTTAGGAAAACTAGACGGTTACACAGCACAAGAAAAGAAAGCACTTTATGCGACTATTGGTTTAGGTGCTCTTAAATACTATATTTTAAAAGTAGACCCTAAAAAGCGTATTCTGTTCGATCCAAAAGAGTCGATAGACTTTCAAGGCAATACAGGGCCATTTATTCAGTATACTTACGCCAGAATACAATCGATCATCAGAAAAGCTGATTTCGATTTTTCGCAAGCTGTAACTTCAGTACCGTTACACGAAAAAGAAAAAGCATTATTAAAACAGTTACAATTGTTTCCAGAAACCATACAATTGGCTGCAACACAATATTCTCCAGCAATTATAGCCAATTATACTTACGATTTGGTAAAGGAATTCAATTCATTTTATCAAAACGTATCGATTTTAGGAGCTGAGGATTTACAAGAAAAAATCTTTAGAGTACAATTAGCTCAAACAGTGGCGACAACTATTAAAAATGCCTTTAGTTTGTTAGGAATAGCAGTGCCAGAGCGTATGTAACACAGTATGCGAGTTAAAAATCGCTCCTTTTTTATGCAAGAAAACTTGGTGTTAATCCAATTCCCAACCAAACGTGGTTTGGAATACATAATCTGTTCTAGCAGCGCCTTCAACCGGTTTGCTGTCAAAGTTGTGCGTTAAACCTAATTGAATAAAGAAGTCTAAAGGTAAGTCGTATTTAACATTTAAGTTTAAATCGGTTCTTACACGGTCTTTTTCGGTTAAACTAGGGTAAACAACAAATTTAGAGTATAAACTAATGTCGTCGTAATCGAACATATTAAGTTCTAACGACAAAAAGGCTTCTAAACTGTTTTGTGTATTTATTGTAGGGTCTATATAATTTTCGTTCGTCCAAGCCAAACCAGTACCAGTTGCAAAATACACACGATTACTATGCACAAAATATTTACCAATACCACCCTGGGTCGAGGTTCTTAGTTTTAATAGTTGTTCGTCGTTAGACAAAAAGTTAACGTTCGCTAAGGTAAACCAATCGTGTTTTAAAAAATATTTACCTCCAATCCTGGCATCGGTACGGTGCGTTTCATCTACATCGTCTTGGTTACTTCTCACCGAGTTATAACTCCCTGTAACTCCCCATTTATCAGCTGTATAACCAAGATTACTCAGTACAGAAAATTGTGTAAGATTATTGGTTTTTGCAAAATTAAAACCTACAGATAGGCTAGCATCTAACCGAGACAAAAAACCTTCTTCTAGTGCTTTTATATAAACTACATCATTAATAGGAATAGTTATTGGTTTTTGATTATAAACAATCGAAACATTTGTAGAGTCTCCAGGTTTGGTTTCTAACGAGCTGTTAACACGGCGACCATCAGAAAGCGTCATTAAATACATTTGCTGGCTATGAACAATTACAACATCTTTCCAAGAAATTTTAAAATCACTATCGCTATAATCGGTTTCAAAAGTTAATACACCTTTAGACATTTCTTTAATGTCTCCAATAATCTTATCATTGTTTTTTAAAACTAAAGTGTCTTTTTGGGCATAAATGCTGGAGAACGAAATAACTGTAAAAGTACAGAAAAGTAAAAAGGTTTTCCATGATGAAATTGTAGCTGTATTTAGCATAGGCTGGTTGTTTGATTATAACTCAGTTATAAAATGATTGAAAAATATAATACGAAGATAAAAAACTTTCTTAAAAAATAATAAGTCCCCTTTTATCTTGTGAATAGATTAAAAGGGGACAAATATTAATTTTATAATTCATTTGTTAATGTACAGAGCTCATATCTACTTTTCCAGCACCTTTTTTAATTAAAAGTACAAATGGGACACATAGTAGAAAAAGTATACCTAAATATAAAAACACATCCATATACGATAATACGGTAGCTTGTTTCATTACAGACATATCTAAAAGTTCATAGGCCTTTTGTAATGCTTCGTTAAACGAAAATCCTTTACCTATAAACATTTGTTGTAATCCATGAATACGTTCCTGCACATTAAATTTAGTAGGGTCTAAATGCGGAATTAAATCTACACGGTGTTGTTGTGTCCATCTAGAAATCATAGTTGTTATAATAGCAATGCCAAAGGAGCCTCCTAACTGCCTTGTCATTCCTGTAAATGCAGCCCCATCACCTATATCTTTTCCTACTAGGGTAGAGAGCGATAAAGTTGTAATGGGCACAAATAGTAAACCAAGCCCAATACCGCGTACTACAAGTGGCCAGAAAAAATGCTCAACTCCTGTGTTTGGTGTCATATCTAAGTACATCCATAGGCTGTAAACAAAGAAAATGCTAAACCCCGCTGTTACTAAGTATTTTTGGGGCACACCTTTTTGAAGCATTTTACCAATTATGGGCATCATTAAACCAGTTGTAATAGAGCTGGGTATTAGTAATAAACCAGCATCGGTAGCTGTAAATCCTAAAATAGATTGTGTGTAGATGGGTATTATAAATGTCGAGCCATACAAACCAAACCCTAAAATGAAAGTCATAATAGTACCTATACGTAAATTCCCATCCTTTAAAACCTTTAAGTTAACTATGGGGTGTTTGTATGTTAATTCTCTCCAAATGAATAAAATTAAACCGAAAACAGAAGTTATGCTTAAGGTTGTAATTAAACCATTGTCAAACCAATCGTCCTGTTGACCATGCTCTAAGACAAATTGAAGCGAACCAATAAACGTAGCTAAAAGAATAATGCCCCACCAATCTACTTGGTTGGCTTTTAACTTTTCGCCATATTTTGGACTCTTAACAAATAGTATGGTTAAAAAGGTCGCTATTATGCCTAACGGAATATTAATGTAAAAGATATATGGCCAAGAAAAATTATCTACTAAATAACCGCCAAGTGGTGGTCCTAAAGTAGGGCCTACAATAACCCCCATACCATAAATAGCTTGGGCCATTCCGCGCTTTTCTATGGGATAGCTTTCGGTAATAATGGTTTGGGCTGTAACTAAAAGTGCTCCGCCACCAAGGCCCTGAATAAACCTGAATATAACCAGTTCCCAAATATTTGTGGCGTTACCACATAAAAACGAGGCTGCTGTAAAAATAATAATAGATGCCGCAAAATAATTGCGTCTGCCAAATTGTTTAGACAACCAGCTAGTCATTGGTATTACAATTACATTAGCAATGGCATAGGCGGTAATAACCCAAGCAACATCGGTTAAGGTGGCTCCCAAACTTCCTTTCATATCGTTTAGAGCCACGTTTACTATAGTGGTATCTATTATTTCCAAAAGGGCACATAACACTGCGGTTATGGTTATAATGACCCGTCTGAATCCATATTCCACTAAATTATTTTCGTCTGATTGCTGCATAATTTATTTTAGATGCACATCTATTAAAACGTTCATTCCTGAACGTAACTTTTTAAATGCTTCTGAATTTTTTTGAGAAGTAAAATCTATTTTTACTGGTAAACGTTGAATGGTTTTTACAAAGTTTCCTGTGGCATTATCTGGAGGTAACAACGAAAATTT
This sequence comes from Formosa sp. A9, assembly GCF_051200825.1. GTDB lineage: Bacteria > Bacteroidota > Bacteroidia > Flavobacteriales > Flavobacteriaceae > Formosa. The sequence goes on from NZ_CP195158.1 coordinate 1,318,052, forward strand.
AGAACCTGTTGCTGGCGAAAAATTACTGACTACACCTTCAAACTCTGTGTCTGGATAGGCATCAACTTTAATTCCTACTTTCTGTCCAACTTTCATTTTAGATAATTGAGTTTCTTTAAAATTAGCAATTACCCATTTGTCTTGTGTGTTTACCAAATAAAACAACGATTGCCCAGGCTGAACGAATTGTCCTGATTGAATTCTTACAGAAGATAGCTGTCCGTCTATAGGCGCCGTTACAAAAGTATAGTTTACATCTAATAAAGCTTTGTTTAATGCGGCTTGGGCTACTTTTAATTTGGCTTCGGCAACTGTAACTTGTTTTTGCGAAATTAAGGTTTGATTGGCAGCTGCATGACTTTGGCTAGTACTGGCTTGTTCTTGTTGTTGTAAAATTTCCATCTGTTTTTCGGCTTCTTGTTTGGCCGCCAAGGCCTGCTCGTATTGTTGCGTGGTTATGGAATGATTTTTATAAAGATTTTCGTATCGTTGAAAATCGTTTTGTGCACGCCATAATCTTATTTTAGCTGTTTCTATGTTCACTAAGGCCGAGTTCGCTTGGGCATTAGCGGCATTAGACGATGCTTTATAAGACCCTATACTAGCCTCCGAAACAGCTAAGCCACTTTCTGCTGCTGCAACGTTTGCTTGGGCTTGCTCTAACTGGATAATATAGTCGGAGTTATCTATAATAAACAAAGTATCTCCTTTTTTTACAGTTTGATTGTCTTCTACCAAAACCCGTTCTATATAACCACCAACATGCGGAATAATAGGTGTCATGTTTGCTTCAATCTGTGCATCGTCTGTTTCTTCGTGCGAGAGCGAGTGTATAAACTTGTAAGTACCGTACACTAGACCTATACCTACTAAAACAGCAATTATGATGATAAATTTTGTATTGGTTTTCTTTTTCTGTTCCATCGTTTTTAATTGTTTAATAAGTTGGTTAATTGGCCTTGAGCCATTAATAATTCGTAATATTTTTGAGATATTTCTGCTTTGGCATAAGCTAAATTTATTTTGGCTTGTAATTGTTGTAAATCTGCTTCAAGCGTGTCGTTGGTATCTACTAAACCATTATCGAATTTATCTTTTACAATGCGATAATTTTCTGAGGCTTGTTCTTCCGTTTTTTCGTAGACCTCTAATTTCTTTAATGCCAGAAAGTAGTTTTGGTGTGCGTTTTCAATTTCAATTTTAATGTCGTCTGTGGCTTTGTCTATACTGTATTGTAGTTCTTCGGCTTTACTTTTTGCAACATTAACTTCGCTCTTGGTTTTAAAAATATCCGATAAATTGTACGATACACCTACACCTATATTTATGGCATTGGTAAGAGTAAATGCGTTTTGAACATCGGCGGCCATATAGCCACCTACAATACCAATACTCGGGTAATATTTGCTTTGTGCAATTTTAATTTGGTTTTCGGTAGCCAACTCTTGGTATTTTAGGGCTTCTAAATCGTTTCTGTAAATCGAGTCTGTTGTTATCTGCTCTGGAACGATGCCAAAAGTGTTGCTTATGGTTTTAATTTCGGTATGTTCTGGGAGTTTAAGTAATGTGCTTAATTGATAGTTTAAAACGCGATTATTTTTTTTGGCTTCCTCTAAAGATAGTTGTACAGTAGATTCCTGTAATTGTGCTTTTAGCAAATCGTTTTTAGCTAAAAGTCCGTTTTGTTCCATGGCCGTAAAATCTGTTACACGTTGCTTGGCACTTGTTAAGTTGTCTTCAAACAAAGCAATAGATTGCTCGGTTTTGTATAAATTGATATATAGGTTTATGGTTGTTAAGGCCAGTTTTTCGTTATCGTTTTTGGCTAAATAGGTGGTGGCTGTATGTATATTTTCGCTGGCTTCTATAGCATTTTTAATTTTGAAACCAGAAAAAACAGGCATAGAAATATCTGCTTGTCCCATTAGCAATTGGTTAACATTGGGCAAAGTTGTTGGTTCGGAAGAGTCGTTAGAATCCATTCCTAATTTATTTTCGAAACCTACTTTGGTTAAGTATCTGTATTGTCCGCCAAGACTAATATCTGGATATTGGGAGTTTTTGGCGACGTTAACTTCGCTTTTGGAACTTGCAATTTGGGCTTCGTTTATTTTAGAAACATCGCTGTTTTTTATAGCCAAACCTACAGCTTCTTTCAAGCTTAACGTTTTACTGTCTTGGGCCTTTACTGCAAATGTGCTAAGAAACGCTAAAATGAAAATATACGATATCTTATTTTTCATAAGTTAATAATCCTTTTATTGTTTGTTGAATATGAGTTGTTAAGGTGTTGTGTATATAATGATCGACTTCGGTTTTATTTTTTAACTGAAGTAGATTTTGGTAAAACTGTTGATTAAAATGAAAATGAAAATAGGTGCCAAGTATGGTTGGTATAATTAAATGTGTGTTTACATTAGTACTAAATATGCCTTCTTTTTGCCCATTGGATACAAAGTTTTCTACAATTTTAAAATTGTCTTTTTTGTAGTTTTCGTAAGTTTCAAAACTGATATTTCTGGCGCCGCTAGAATATTCAAAATTTACGATTTTGTACACCTGTCTATTTTTATGAACACGTTTTATCATCATTTCAACAAAAGCATCCAGTTTTTCAAAATAATTTTTTTTTGTGTTCATGATGTTTTCTACTTGGACTTTGAAATCTTTTAACCTATAAATCATTAAGGCTTCTAAGAGTTTTTCCTTCGAGCCAAAGTAATACGATATCATTGCTACGTTTACTCGCGCTTCGTTAGAGATTTGTCTAACCGAAGTGCCATCGTAGCCAAATTCTGCAAACAGTTTTTCTGCTGTTTTTAATATTAAAAGTTGTTTGTCGTTTAGTTCCATGTTTCCATTAGTTGTTTGTTGGGTCAAATTTAAACAATTGTTTAAATTAAACGTTTGTTTAATTGTTAAAGTTTCTACTTAAAATAAAAGTGCCATAAGTATAACTTATGGCACTTTAAAAATGGTAAATTTATCTGTTATAGTTTTCTTAAGTCAAAAATATCTTTACGTCGATCTTTCAAATTTTTTACGCTACCAAATTGGTTTAAGTTTCTTAGTAAATCGATATCTACATCGGCTATTAAAATCATTTCGGTATTGGGAGTGGCTTCAGCTTTTATTCCATTTGCAGGAAAGGCAAAATCACAAGGAGTAAACACCATAGATTGTGCAAACTGAATGTCCATGTTATGTACTTTAGGTAAATTGCCAACACTACCAGCAATGGCCACGTAACATTCGTTTTCTATGGCTCGTGCCTGGGCACAATGGCGGACTCTGGAGTAGCCATTTTGTGTATCGGTTAAGAACGGCACGAATAGTAGGTCCATACCTTCATCGGCCAGTAAGCGACTTAGCTCTGGAAATTCGGAATCGTAGCAAATTAAAATGCCTATTTTACCACAATCGGTATCGAAGGTTTTAAGTTCGGTGCCGCCTTCCATACCCCAAACCTTGGCTTCGTCTGGAGTTACGTGCAATTTTTCGTAACGCTCTGTTGTACCGTCTCGTTTGCATAAATAACCTACATTATATAAACGGTTGTTTTCGGCAATTTCTGGCATACTGCCAGTAATGATATTGATGTTGTACGAAATAGCCAATTGAGAAAAACGTTGTACAATTTCTGCAGTGTGCTTGGCTAAATTACGGATGGCTTCGGGTTCGGACAAGTGATTATCTATAGCCATTAACGGCGCATTAAAAAATTCTGGAAACAATGCAAAATCGCTGCGGTAGCCCGAAACAGCATCGATAAAATATTCGGCTTGTTCCATAACTTCATCCAGATTTTTATAGGGGCGCATCTGCCATTGAATCAGTCCTAAACGCACTATTTTTTTTGTGGTTGCCGCTTTTTTTTGTTTCTTTTCATAATAAATATTATCCCATTCTAAAAGCACGGCATAATCTTCGGAATTGGTGTCGCCTTCCAAATAATTTTTTAAAACGCGGGTAGGATGAAAATCATTCGAAATTTGAAAATTTAAAACTGGGTCGTGAATTTCTTTCCGTTTTACTTTTTCTATGTATTGTTTTGGTGAGAGTTCGTTCGAGTATTTATGGTAATTTGGGATGCGTCCGCCAAAGGCAAGACCTCTTAAATTCAGGCGCTCGCATAGTTCTTTTCGGTAATCGTATAAGCGCCTTCCTAAGCGTAAACCACGATATTCAGGTTTTACAAATACTTCAACTCCATAAATAACATCGCCATTTTTAGTGTGCGTATTAAAGGTATAATTTCCAGTGATATCTTTATAGGTATGGGCATCGTCTAACTTATTATAATCTACTATAATAGACAGCGCGCAACCTGCAATTTGATTGTTGATTTTAATAACAACTTGGCCTTCTGGAAATTGTTTTATAAGGGTTTCTATTTGATGTTCGCGCCAATACGAATCGGGCATACTGCTGTACGATTCTATCATAGCCGCTTTAAGTTCCTGATAATCGTCTAGACTTAAATAGGTTAATTCTACATTTTCGATATCTTCCATAGCACAAAAATTTAATTGGATTTTGTTACCGAAATGTACAAATTAAATTAAAGGGAAATTTAAAATATATAATTTACCTTAAATTTCTTAATCCTTCGTAAACAACTATGCTTACAGCGTTTGCAAGATTTAAACTTCGAACATGGTTAGAGTACAGCGGGATTTTAAAAAGCTGTTCGCTATGTTGCTCTAACAAGTGTTTGGGTAAACCAACAGACTCTTTTCCGAAAATTAAAAACATGTTGTCTGTATACGATATATCCCAATGTGCTTTCGATCCGTGGCTCGATAAAAACACCATGTCTTTATCGCTGTGCATTTCAAAAAAGGCTTCAATAGAGTCGTAAATAGATATGTTTAAATGCTGCCAGTAATCTAATCCGGCACGTTTTAAACGTTTATCGTCTATCTCAAAACCAAAGGGTTTTACTAAATGTAGGTGAGAGCCGGTAGCCAAACTTAAGCGTCCGATATTTCCAGTGTTGTTTGGTATTTCTGGCTCAAAAAGTACAATGTTTAACGGCATGAATTTTATTTTAATGCAAAAAAAAGGCTTTTCGTTAAGAAAAGCCCCCTAGATTAATAATTTAAAATTATTTTTTGTTTTGTTGTTCTTTAATGGTGTCTTTATCCAAATCAAAACTATTGGTGTCTTGGTTTACATTTCCAGTAGGGTTTGTTGGATTGGATTGTTTCTCTTTCGGTTTAAATTTCTTGTGTTCCTTAATAATTCCCATAATTTTTCTTTTTTATTGATTAGTCAATAAGATAAAAAACTATAGTTGGAACTTCTGTTTAAACTTTTATAAACCTTTGTTAACAACTGTTAAGCCCGAATGCCTTTTATAAATTCCGAAATTTTCGAAACCCCATGTTCGTTTAAATGCTTTATAAATGCCGAACCAATAATGGCTCCTTTGGCATAATCGGTGGCTTGCATAAAGGTTTCGTTATTATTGATGCCGAACCCGACTATTTGTGGGTTTTTTAATTGCATACAGGCAATACGTTTAAAGTATTCGGTTTGCTGGTCGCCAAATCCCGACTGACTCCCCGTAACACTTGCGCTACTTACCATATAAATAAATCCGTTGGAAATAGAATCGATAAACTGGATGCGTTCTTCTGATGTTTGTGGCGTAATTAAAAAGACATTGATTAAACCGTACTTTTCGAAAGTCGTTTTATAATGTGCGTTGTATTCGGATACAGGTAAATCAGGAATAATTAAACCGTCGATACCGATTTCTTGACAGGTTTTACAGAATTTTTCTACGCCATATTGCAATATCGGATTGAAATAGCCCATAATAATTAAAGGAATTGAAACTGTTTTCCGAATGTCCTTTAATTGCTCGAAAAGCTTGGCAGTCGTCATCCCGTTTTTTAAGGCTTGCGTGGAACTGGCTTGTATAGTAGGCCCATCCGCAAGTGGATCACTAAACGGTAAGCCAATTTCTATCATATCGACGCCCGATTGTTCTAAAGATTCGATAATAGTAACCGTATCGTTTAAATTCGGGTAACCTGCGGTAAAATAAATAGACAATACCTTATCGGTTTTTTGTAGTTTTTTATGTATTCTGTTCATCTTTTTATAAATCGAAATAGTTGATATAGGTGTTCAAATCCTTGTCGCCACGGCCAGATAAACTCAATACCACAACATCATCTGGTTTAAATTGTCGTTGTTTAAAAACGGCAAGTGCGTGCGAACTTTCTATAGCGGGAATAATGCCTTCCAGTTTACATAATTCCAATCCAGCTTGCATGGCTTCGTCGTCGGTAATCGATATGAATTCGGCACGACTAGTTCTAAATAAATTGGCATGCATAGGACCAACTCCAGGATAATCCAATCCTGCCGAAATAGAGTAGGGTTCGGTAATTTGTCCGTCGTCGGTTTGCATCAATAAGGTTTTACTACCGTGAATAATACCTTCCTTACCCAAAGCTGAAGTGGCGGCGCTTTCGCCAGAATGTACACCTAAACCAGCCGCTTCAACAGCAATTAAATTCACATCCGTATCATTCAAAAACTGATAAAAAGCACCAGCAGCATTACTGCCACCACCCACACAAGCAATAACATGGTCGGGTTTGGTGCGGCCTTCTTTGTCTTGTAATTGCCATTCGATTTCTTCGGAAACTACTGCTTGAAAGCGCGCTACCATATTCGGATACGGGTGTGGACCAACCACGCTTCCGATGATATAATGTGTGTCTACCGGATTGTTAATCCAATCTCGAATGGCTTCGTTAGTGGCATCTTTTAAGGTGCGACTTCCCGATAATGCAGGCACAACTGTGGCTCCTAGCATTTTCATGCGGGCTACATTTGGCGCTTGTCTGGCAATATCAATTTCGCCCATATAAACCACACATTCTATGCCCATAAGAGCACAAACCGTAGCCGTTGCAACACCGTGTTGTCCAGCGCCAGTTTCGGCAATAATGCGTTTTTTGCCCAAGCGTTTCGCCATTAAAATCTGACCAATCGTATTATTGATTTTATGCGCACCAGTATGATTTAAATCTTCGCGTTTTAAATAAATTTTGGTGTTGTAACGTTCGCTTAAACGTTTCGCAAAATAGAGCGGCGACGGACGCCCCACATAGTCTTTTAAAAGCTGATTGAATTCTGCTTTAAAATCGGGTTCGGCCATAATTTTAAGGTAATTTTGGCGTAATTCTTCTACGTTTGGATAGAGCATTTCGGGAATGTAGGCGCCTCCAAATTCGCCATAATAACCGTGCTCGTTTATATTGTAATTCATAGTTGAGGTGTTGCTTAGTATTTGTGTTTTAAATTGTTGTACCAGATTAAAATCTTTTAAGCCAGGTGCCGTTTCAAATTTACTGTTTACATCTAAAGCATAACAGTATTTGGACGCCGAACTTTTTAGAAATTGATGGATGTTTTTGACGTCGTCTAAACCGATTCCGCCACTTAAAAAATAGGGTTTAGTAGATGGATAAGCTTCTAGAATATTCCAATTGAAACTATAACCATTACCGCCTGGAAGTTTGCCTTTGGTGTCGAAAAGAAAATAATCGCAAACCGACTCGTAAGATTTTAGAACTTTAAAATTGAAATGGTCTTTTATAGAAAAGACTTTTATGATTTCGAGATTTGATTGTTTGCTTTGAAGTGACGAACAAAATTCAGGCGATTCATCTCCATGCAATTGCACGACTTGAAAATCGTATTTCGAAACGGTATCAATAATTTCCGATTCCGAAGCATTCACAAAAACCCCTACTTTTTTAATCGATTTGGGTAATTCAGGAATGTCTGAAGTGATAAACCGAGCTGATTTCTCATAAAAAATAAAGCCAAGAAAATCGGGTTTCAGGCTAGCGATGGCCTGAATATTTTCTCCCGAAGTCATGCCGCAAACTTTCAATTTCATACTATTGGTTTAAAGCATTTATAAATTCGGTAGCACTCTTGCCGGCATCGTCGGTTTTCATAAAGTTTTCACCTATTAAAAAGCCTTTGTAACCATAAGGTTGCAAGGTTTTGATGGCTTCAACCGAGCTAATACCACTTTCCGAAACTTTTACAAAATCGTCTGGAATAAGCGCGCTTAATTGCTTGCTCGTTTCTAAAGACACTTCGAAGGTTTTCAAATTTCGATTATTTACTCCCAACATGTCTAGGCTTGGCATCACCGATTTTTGAAGTTCGTCTTCATTATGGACTTCCAATAAAACATCCAATTGTAAGCTTTTAGCCAATTCTGAAAACATTTTGATTTCGTCTCGTGTTAAAATGGCCGCGATGAGTAAAATTACATCGGCACCATAAGCCTTGGCTTCAATAATTTGATACGGATCGATAATGAATTCTTTGCGTAGCAAGGGTAAATTACAACTGGCTCTGGCTGTTAATAAATCGTCTAAACTACCACCAAAATATTTGCCATCGGTAAGTACAGACATGCCGCAAACTCCTGCATTCTCGTAACCTTTGGCTACGTCAAACACATTCAATTTTTGATTGATAACGGCTTTAGAAGGCGAACGGCGTTTGTGTTCGGCAATAATTCCTGTATTACTTTGTTTTAAAGCCTTAGCTAAAGAATTTGTAGGTCTAGTAAACAGCACCGATTGCTCTAATTGTTTTACAGGAATGAGCGATTTTCTTAAATCGACTTCGCGGCGTTTATCGGCTACAATATTATCTAAAATAGTCATGGTTTAAGCGCTTAATGTTATTAATGTTTGTAATCGTTTTAGTGCTTCACCCGAAGCTAAAGAGGCTTTGGCAGCTTCAAAGCCATCTGAAATCGAGGTGCCTTTTACTGTAGCAATTGCCATGGCTGCATTGGCGCAAACCACGTTGTTTTGGGCTTTGGTGCCATTACCTTCTAAAATATTAACAAAAATATCAGCAGCTTCTTTTATTGTATTTCCTCCAAAAATATCGGACTGTTTTATTTGTTGTACACCAAAATCTTCTGGCGAAATCATAGTTTCCATGCCATTAGAAATCACTTTAGTGTCGCAGGTTAACGAAATTTCGTCGTAACCATCTAAAGCGTGAAGAATGGTGAAATTTTTATCGGTATTCTGATATAAATAGCCGTATAAGCGTGCTAATTCTAAGCTGAAAACACCTACCAACTGATTTTTAGGAAAGGCCGGATTCACCATAGGTCCAAGCATGTTGAAAAAGGTTTTAACTCCTAATTCACGTCTAATAGGAGCCACGTTTTTCATGGCGGGATGAAACAGCGGGGCGTGCAGGATGCAAATTCCAGCATTTTCCAAACAGCGCTCTAAAAAGCCTGAATCGTTAGTGAAAGCTACGCCTAAATGTTCTAAAACATTACTAGACCCTGAAACGGATGACACCCCATAATTACCGTGTTTAGTAACATTAACACCTGCGCCTGCCGTAATAAAAGAGGCTAGGGTAGATATGTTAAACGTGTCTTTACCATCGCCCCCTGTACCACATAAGTCGATGGTGTTGTACTCTGAAAAATCGACTGCTAAACAGAGTTCCAATAAGGCATCGCGAAAACCTTCCAATTCGTTGGTTGTTATGCTACGCATCATATACACAGTTAAAAAGGAAGCAATTTGACTTTGGTTATATTCGCCCATAGAGATATTAACCAATACGCGTTTGGCTTCTTCTTTTGAAATGTGCTCGTGATTGATGAGTCTGTTAAGAATATGTTTCATAATTAAGAATCTAACCAGTTTTTAAGCATTTGTTTTCCGTTGGGTGTTAACACCGATTCGGGATGATATTGCACACCTTTTACATCGTAAAATTTATGTCGGAGTGACATAATTTGACCGTTTTCATCAAAAGAAGTTGCTTCTAATTCGTCGGGTAAATTATTGTCGACTACCCAAGAATGGTAACGGCCAACAGGGAAACTGCTTTCGAATCCTTTAAATAAAGGCTCGTCGGTCACCGCCAAAGTAACTTCTGTAGCTACTCCGTGATATACGTTATCTAAATTTTTTATACTTCCACCAAAAACTTCACCAATAGCTTGTTGTCCAAGACATACCCCTAAAATGCTTTTAGTAGGTGCATAAGTTTTAATGATGGTTTTTAGAAGACCAGCTTCATCTGGAATACCAGGTCCTGGAGAAAGTACAATTTTATCGAATACAGCCACTTCTTCCAAACTTATTTTATCGTTACGTCTTACCGTAACTTGACAGCCTAAATCCTCTAAATAATGTACCAAATTGTAGGTGAAACTGTCGTAATTATCGATGACTAAAATGTGTTTCATTGTTTTAAAATGTTTAGGCTTATTAAATGTTTTTTGCTAAATCGATGGCTTTGGTTAAGGCACCAAGTTTGTTGTACACTTCTTGAAGTTCGTCTTCTGGTTTCGATTTTGATACGATTCCAGCGCCTGCTTGCCAATGTAGTTTGTGGTTTTTACTCAAAAAGGTTCTAATCATGATGGCATGGTTAAAGTTGCCATCGAAATCCATAAACCCAATAGCGCCACCGTAAAATTCGCGACTGGTTTTTTCGTATTTTTCTATCAGTTGCATGGCCTTATGTTTTGGTGCGCCGCTTAAGGTTCCGGCAGGAAAGGTGTCGGCTACCACTTGCATGGTTGCTGTGTTGTTATGTTTTTTACCAATTACTTTGCTTACTAAATGGATAACATGCGAGAAGAACTGTACTTCGCGATAGGTTTCTACAGTAACTTGATTGCCATGTCTGCTCAAATCGTTTCTAGCAAGATCGACTAACATGACATGTTCGGCATTTTCTTTATCGTCTTGCGCTAATTTTTTAGCTAATTCGGCATCTTTTTCGTCGTTTCCAGTTCGCTTGAATGTGCCTGCAATAGGATGAATTTCGGCTTGATTGTTTTTAACTACCAATTGAGCTTCTGGCGAGCTGCCGAAAATTTTAAACGTACCATAATCAAAATAAAATAGGTAAGGAGAAGGGTTTATGCTACGCAATGCGCGATACACATTAAACTCGTCGCCTTTAAAATGTTGAGAGAATTTTTTAGATAATACTAATTGGAACACATCGCCACGAGCACAGTGTTGTTTGGCTAGCTCGACATGTTTTTTATATTCGTTATCGGTTAAATTAGACGCGATATCTTGGTCTGTTGTAAATTGATAGCTAGCAAACTGATTGGCTTTTATAAGCTGATGAATATCGTCTATATTATTATCGGCTTCGTAACAATGCGCAAAAATATAAGCTTCGTTGTTAAAATGATTAATGGCAATTATGTTTTGATAAACGGCATAATATAAATCTGGAATTTCTAAACCGTTATCTTTTTTAGAAATGCTAATATCTTCAAAATAACGAACCGCATCGTAGCCTATGTACCCAAAAATACCATTGTTTATAAATTTAAAAGTAGTGTTGTTGTCTACTGTAAATCGTTTAGTATAGTCGTGAATGGCTTCTGTTACACTGACGTTTTGATCGATTAAAGTGGTGAGTGTTTCGCCGTTTGGAAAGTGCTGCGAAATGGTTTCGTTTTGAACTTTAATAGATGAAATAGGATTAAAGCAGATGTACGAAAAACTATTGTCGTTTGCATGATAATCGCTACTTTCCAGTAATATGCTATTTGGAAATTTATCTCTTATTTTTAGATATACATTAACAGGTGTAATGGTATCGGCAAGGATTTTTTTGTAATGTGTGGTTAATTTAAATGTTTTCATGTGTTGTAAGCAATAAAAAAGGCTTGTCGTGAATGACAAGCCTTGTTATTTTTTATGTTTAAAATATACGTAATAGGTCTAGTTCACGAAGTTTGAGTTTCGAGAATTCCACCACCAAGTATGATTTAATATTGTGTTCAATTGTTTACTTATTTGATTCAAATATAGGAATGTAAAATTAGTTTTCAAATATTTTTTCAAAAAAATGAAAATAAAAATTCCTGCAGTTCAAGACATTGCTTTTGAATCTGCAGGAATCAGGTAATCACACAAATCTACTAGTCTACTGAATTAGGGGATCCACTAGTATTTTAAAGTCACATTTAAATCGAACTCGTCGTAAATAGCTTTATCTTGTAAATCGTCGAAAAAGCTAGCCGAACCGTATTTAATGTTGTATTTAGTTCTGTCTATTTTTAAAGCAGCAGTAGCTGTACCGTTATCGGCATTCATTTTAAAAGTTATAGGTTTAGTAATACCTTTAATAGTTAAATCTCCTGTAACGGTATATTCTGGCCCTTGACTTTCAACTTTAGTGAATTTTAAGGTTGCTGTTGGGAATTTTTCAACACCAAAGAAATCATCGTTTTTTAAATGACCGTCTAATTTCGCTTTCCAGTCACCTTCAAGATCTTTTGTGTTAATAGTGGTCATATCCATAGTAAAATCGCCACCAGCTAAAGTTTTGCCATTAAAAACTAAGGTACCTTCTTTTAAGGTAATAGTTCCGTTATGTTCGCCAGTTACTTTGTGGCCAACCCATGTAATTTGACTTTCTTTTACGTTAACTTTTTTGTCTTTTAAAGTTGTGAATGATGCAAATGCAATAGCAATTAATAGTACAAATGCTGTTTTTACTGTGTTTTTCATGTTTTAATTTTTAGGTGTTTATTTAATTATATAGTTGAAAACAATTCGTTTTCTGGTTTTCTTACTTTTTTGTAATGTTGTGTTTCGTCTTCTGAAGCGCGATAGCCAAGGGTAATTACAACGGCGGCATTTAAATTCTCTTTGTCAAGGCCGAGTATTGTATTGTAAGCCGCGTTGTCGAAACCTTCCATAGGACACGCATCTATTTCTAACGATGCAGCGGCAGATAAAACATTACCCAAAGCAATGTAGGCTTGTTTTGCTGTCCAAGCATTCTTGGCTTCGTTAGGTAATGCAATAACGTTAGATTTCATCATTTGCGAATACCCCTCTAGTTGGTCTAGCGGTAAACCGCGAGTTTCGCTAACATTATTAATGTAATCATCAACCAAAGAATCGTCTGCATCTGTCATGTTGGCTAATACCATCATGTGCGAAGCATCGGTAATTTGCGACTGGTTCCAAGACGCTGCCTTAAGTTTTTCGCGCGTGTCTTTATCTTCAATAATTAAAACTTTATACGGTTGTAGACCGTAAGACGATGCCGATAATTGAATAGCTTCTTTTAAAATATTTAAATCAGCGTCAGAAATTTTTTTGTTGGGATCGAATTGTTTAGTTGCGTATCTCCAGTTTAGGTGTTTTAAGTATGTATTCATAATATTGTTGTTTTTACATTAGTTGTATATACAAGTATTTTGATTTTAAAAAAAATTACGAACGTAATTTTGTAAGTAAATAATTTAAGGTTTTTAATTCTTCGGTGTCTAAATTTGCTGTTAATTTGTTTTCGGTTTCCTCTATAATAGGGTCCATTTCTTTTAATAATTGTAAGCCTTGTTTAGTAATGTATATATCTACTTTGCGTCGGTTTTTTTCGCAAGTAAAACGTTCTACCAGACCTTTTAAAATTAACTTGTCTACAAGTCTTGTGGTATTACTCATTTTATAAACCATTCTGTCTTGTATGTCCTGTAAGTTTGCTGGACTTCCTTTTTTACCTCTTAATATACGAAGCACATTAAACTGTTCGTTAGAAAGATCGAAAGTTTTAAAAATACCGCCAATGGTTTCTTTAGCCCAAATACTAGAATAGGTTATGTTCAAAACCGTTTTCTTTTTAAGGGGGATGGGTTGCGATGATTTTAAGATGTCTTCTAACTCTTTCATATACAATATTTGTATATACAAATGTATAAATGATTTTTGGATTGGTCACTATAAATTCTATAATTTTTTGTTAAATAATAAAACCGCCTTTTTGTCTTCATTATTTTTATAGCATGAAACATTATTTATTATTATGCTTTTTAGTGTGCATGTCTTGTAAAGAATCCGCTAAAAAAACAGAAGCTTTAGTAGAGGAGGCACCTGTAGTAGAAACAGAAGTTGTTAAAGAAACTTCAGATTTAAAAGTTTATAATTTTACAGAAATAGAACCGCTGTTACATAAAACAGGAGATAAGATTTATGTGGTCAATTTTTGGGCAACTTGGTGTGCGCCTTGTGTTAAAGAGCTGCCATATTTCGAAAAAATTACTGAAGATTATGCCAATAAAGATGTAGAAGTGCTATTGGTTAGTTTAGATTTTTCGAAACAATACGAGACTAAACTTATTCCGTTTATAAAAACACATCAACTAAAGTCGGAAGTTGTAGCGCTTAACGATCCAGATTCTAATGCTTGGATCCCTAAAGTAGATCCTGAATGGTCTGGTTCTATTCCGGCCACAATTATTTATAAAGGAAACACACGCAAATTCTTCGAAAAATCGTTTACTTATGAAGAATTACAAACAGAAATTAATCAATTTTTAAATTAATACTTATGAAAACTATCAAACACATGTCGGCTTTATTAGTGCTATTGGTACTATCGGCCTTTGCGCCTGTAAAAGATACAGGCGGTTATAAAGTTGGAGATATTGCTACCGATTTTAAATTAAAAAACGTAGATGGAAAAATGGTGTCTTTAAAAGATTATAAAGATGCTAAAGGTTATATCGTCATTTTCACCTGTAATACCTGCCCGTATGCTGTGGCTTACGAAGATCGTATTATAGATTTAGATAAAAAGTATGCGGCTAAAGGATATCCTGTTGTGGCCATCATGCCAAACAATGTTAAAGTAAAACCTGCAGATAATTTAGACGCTATGAAGGTTAGGGCGGAAGAAAAAGGATTTACGTTCCCGTATTTAATAGATGCCGATCAAACTATTTATCCGCAATACGGAGCTACAAAAACACCACATGTATTCGTGCTTCAGAAAACTAAAAAAGGAAATGAAGTAAAATATATAGGTGCTATTGACGATAATTTTGAAGATCCATCTGCTGTAAATACAAAATATGTAGAAAATGCTGTAGATGCACTTTTAGAAGATAAAGCCATTAAAGAAACAGAAACCAAAGCTATTGGTTGTTCTATTAAAGTGTAGTTAGCACATAAGCGAACTCGAAAAAAATCCGAAGTTATCTATTTCGGATTTTTTTTTTCGTTTATCTTTTATAAAACTTAAATTTGGATAAAAAATAAATAAACAAACTATGGCAGATTTAACACAAGACGAATGGGCAGAGCAATTAGAACAAGATGGTAATGCAGTAATTCTAGATGTAAGAACAGACGACGAAGTAGACCAAGGATACATTCCCAATGCAAAGCATATTGATATTTATTTAGGAGACGAGTTTATTGCTCAAGTTGATGCGTTAGACAAAACTAAAAATTATTATGTGTATTGTCGTTCAGGAAAACGCAGTGCGCAAGCTTGTAGTATAATGAATCAGTTAGGCTTCGAGAATACTTATAATCTTTTGGGAGGTTTTATAGATTGGACAGGCGATATCGCCGAGCGCTAATTATAAGTAACCATGAGGAAACTAGTATATATTTGTATTACAGTAGTATTACTTTGCCAAGGATGTAAAGAATCGGAAACAGCTACAATAGAAGTTGTAACTTCCGAAGAGATGCAATCGCTATTAAGTTTAGATGAAGTACAGGTTGTAGATGTTAGAACACCCGAAGAGCGATTAACAGATGGTTACCTTAAAGCATCTCAAAACATCGATTATAATTCTCCAACCTTTGCAGAAGATATAGCGCTTTTAGATAAAACAAAACCAGTAGTTCTGTATTGCGGAGCTGGAGGCCGAAGCACTAAATGTGCTGAAAAATTAAAAGCGGCTGGTTTTGTGAAAATATACGATTTACAAGGTGGCATTTCGGAATGGAAGCACAAAGGCTATCCTGTTGAATATACTAATAATTAAAAAAGAGGCTGTACAAGAAGTTTAACAGTGCGTCATTCTGTGCTTGACACAGAATCTCATTTTATTGGTCTCTGTCGTTAGTTAAAACTACGCACTTTTAATGCAAGACTTTCAGTTTCTATAAATTTTTTCCGCCACGAATGCACGAATATTTGACATAGTTTTTATAAAGAATATTAGTGTATTTGTGGCTAAGATAAATACAAATAATTGGACTTCCAGTCTATAGTGGTTTATTTGAAATTAATAATTATGAAAATCTGAAATCGAAGATTCAACGAAGTTAAATAAATTCAGATTGACAAAAAACAATTTTTTAGACAGCCTCTTTTTACTAAAATAATCTTATAAAAATTTAGGTTTTAAAACAAGCATGGCCCAAGCCCAGTTTTGAGTGTCGGCAGCTGTGTTTTCGCTTACGCCTTTAAGTTCGTACATGCCATCGCTAGCAAACATTTGCGAATACCCAACAGATATAGAGAATTCTTTAAATTTGTGGGAATATACCAAATCAACTTCTGTCCCTAGGTTTTTCTCGCCACTTGGTAACGCTTCATCTCCAGAGAAGTTAAGTAAGCTTACCAGTAAATTAGAGTGCTCTCCCAAAGTAAAAATGGAATTGATATGAAAATCAACAAGGCCAATAGAGTTAGCGTGATTACCAACATAAAAGTAATCCATGAATCCATTAAATTTATGGTTGGTTCCGTATAAAGGAAAAAAGGCACTGGTTTCGTTAGCATCAGAATTCACATCGGTGCCACTTATTAATTCAAAACCAACACCTAGCTTAATTTTAGAGGTTATTTTATAATGCGCATCAAGGCCTACTAAATAGGCACTATTTACTTTTAAATTGCCTTGTTGTTTACCGGTTTGGAAATATATGTTTCCTGCAGCATCAAATTTATTTTTTTGGTAGCTAACATGAGCTCCCATTGTTTGAAGATTACTAATTCCGTCGGCATCATCATTTTCGTCAAATTCCTGAAATCCATTATTAAGTAAGAGCACACTTAAATTAAACGTGTTCCATTGGCGATTAAAGTGAAGAAATTGCATGGTTTTGTACGAGAAAAAACCTGTAGTATGGTATGTGTTGCCTGTATTCTGAAATCCTGAAATTTCGTCGTAATCCTGATTAAATGCCAAGCCTACATCTAAAGCTGTTTTTTCTTTACCAAATTGTAACAACAATGCATCGTGATTTCTCCCTTGCTGTGCCCAATCTAATCCTCCTAAAATGCGCTGGTCGTCGTACGATAAAATTTGTCGGCCAGCTTTGGTATAAAAATTTTCCGAAATTTTAAAGTTAGCCCAAGCTTCAAAAATGGCAAACGAGTTGTTAACGTCTTTTGGTAATATTTGTCGGTTTTCTCCCCAAACTAAAACATCTTGAGCGCTAAAATATAATTCGTAAGTCTCTTTTTTAAATCCGAAATTCAACCTAGCTCTGGTTGAAATGCCATAACCAGGTTCTGTCTCTTGAGGAATAATAGAACCAAAACCATGGCGATATTCTGTTCTAGGTCTAAATTCTCCGTCTATAGTAAATTGAGCAAAACAAACGGATGTTACTAAAATAATGAAAATGGTAAGTATTGATTTCTGTTGCATACCTAATGTTTTAAGGTTAGTGGTTTTTAAATTGGTTTAATAGACAATCTGCTTGATATCAGATTAATTATCCTAATAAAAATAATATTTTAAAACTAGAATCGAATCATTTCATTATTGATAATTTATATAGGCTTTGATTTCATTATTACTAAAAATACGTATTACGCTGTTTTTTTATCTACTAAATATATTTTAATTAAGTATTAATACTTATTTTTGAATTAAGTAATAGAAAATAACTACGTATATGAAAACAGTTGTTGTTGTAGGAAACGGAATGGTAGGTTATAAATTTTGCGAAAAATTTGTAGCGAAAGCGTCTAAAGAAGCGTTTAAATTAATTGTATTTGGCGAGGAGCCAAGACCAGCTTACGATCGTGTTCATTTAAGTGAGTTTTTTCAAAATCAAGATGCTAAAGCCTTGGAGATGGCGCCTAGAGAGTGGTATGCCGAACACGGTATCGAGTTAATTACTAATGCACGTGTGTCTGATATTCACAGAAATTCAAAAACAATTACAACAACAGCCGATGCGACTTATACTTACGATTATTTAGTATTGGCAACAGGATCTCTACCTTTTGTGCCACCTATTGAAGGCGTTGAAAAGGAAGGTGTGTTTGTGTACCGTACTATAGAAGATTTAGAGCATATGATGGCTTATGCTAATAAGTTAAAAGCAGTTAATCCAGATGCGAAAGCAGCGGTTTTAGGAGGAGGACTTCTTGGTTTAGAAGCTGCAAAAGCTGTTATGGACATGGGATTAGAACCTCATGTTGTAGAGTTTGCACAAAAATTAATGCCTAGACAATTAGATATACGTAGTAGTAAGGTGCTTCAGGTGAAGTTGGAGTCGTTAGGCATTAATATTCATTTAAATAAAGCAACCAATCAAATATTAGGAGATACAGCCATAACAGGAATGGAGTTTGGTGAAGATGATACTTTAGATGTAGATATGCTGGTAATTTCTGCAGGTATTCGTCCGCGCGACGATTTAGGTAAAACCTGTGGTTTAGATATGGGAGTGCGTGGCGGTATAACTGTTAATAATAAAATGCAAACTTCCGATCCTGAGATTTATGCCATTGGCGAAGTGGCGCTGTATAATCACATGATTTATGGGTTGGTGGCTCCGGGTTACGAAATGGCCGAAGTAGCTGTGTCTCAAATTTTAGGTGAAACAGAGGTGCTTATGAGCGAAGATATCGATATGTCTACCAAACTAAAATTAATAGGGGTAGATGTAGCTAGTTTTGGCGAACCGTTTATGCCAGTAGAAAAAGGCCATTCAATTTTATTCGAAAATAAAACCAAATACCTCTATAAACGTATAAATGTTAGTCACGACGGAAAAACACTTTTGGGAGGGATTTTGGTTGGCGATGCATCAGACTATAACATATTGCATCAAATGTATTTGAATGGTATTCCGTTGCCAGAAAATGCAGAAGATTTAATATTAGGTACGCGAGCCGATGGCGGATCGGTGTTTGGAAGCGCTATGGATTTGCCAGATACAGCACAAATTTGTTCTTGCGAAAGTGTAAGTAAAGGCGCTATATGCGAGGTTGTGAAGTCGGGAGAATGCAATTCTGTAAATGATGTAATAAGCTGTACCAAAGCAGGAACTGGCTGTGGCGGATGTAAACCTATGGTTTCCGATTTGGTAAATGAAACTTTAAAATCGTTAGGGAAAGTTGTTAAAGAAACCATTTGCGAGCATTTTGAGTATACCCGACAAGAATTGTTTGGGATTATAAAAGTGAAAAAACTACAAACCTTTAACGAGGTGTTAGATGCTTGTGGTGCTGGCGATGGATGCGAAACGTGTAAGCCTTTAGTGGCTTCAATATTTGCGAGTTTATATAACGATACGGCTAATAAGGAAGATGTTATACAAGATTCCAACGATAAATTCTTAGCTAATATTCAGCGTAACGGAACTTATTCGGTTGTGCCAAGAATTCCCGGTGGCGAGATTACGCCACAAAAATTAATGGTGCTAGGGCAAGTAGGCGAAAAGTATAATTTATACACAAAAATTACAGGCGGTCAACGTATCGATTTATTTGGAGCACAGTTAAACGATTTGCCAGCTATTTGGAAAGATTTAATCGATGCAGGTTTCGAAAGTGGTCATGCCTACGGAAAATCGCTTCGAACTGTAAAAAGTTGTGTAGGTTCTACTTGGTGTCGTTATGGTATGGACGAAAGTGTGAGTTTTGCTATCGATTTGGAGAATCGTTACAAAGGGCTCCGTTCACCTCATAAAATAAAAGGAGGCGTGTCTGGTTGTATTCGCGAATGTGCCGAAGCCCGCGGTAAAGATTTTGGTGTAATTGCGGTAGAAGGTGGTTGGAATTTATATGTATGTGGTAACGGTGGAGCAACCCCAAAACATGCTGTTTTACTAGCAGAACAAATAGACAATGAGACCTGTATTAAATATTTAGACCGCTTTTTAATGTACTACATACGTACAGCTGCACCATTAATGCGTACGGCAGCCTGGTTAGAAAAACTTGAAGGCGGTATAGAGCAACTTAAAGCCATTGTGATTGACGATAGTTTAAATCTGGCAGAAGAGTTAGAACACGATATGCAAGGTTTGGTTGATGCTTACGAATGTGAGTGGAAACAAGTAATAGAACGTGAAGAATTACAAAGCAGATTTAAACACTTTATAAATTCAGAAGATAGAGACGATAACATTGTATTTGTGCCAATGCGCGACCAAATAATGCCAGAGCCTTGGTCTACTAACTAAAAATTATATAATTATGGATACTATATTAACAGGGTTACAACCCGCATTTCAACCAGATCACGTAAAAGTATGGTTTAAAGCCGCAAAAGTTAGCGATTTTCCTAAAAATGGTGGCGCTTGTGTTAAGTACAAAAACAAGCAAGTTGCAGTGTATTATTTCGAGCGTAAAGACCAATGGTATGCGTGCCAAAATGCGTGTCCGCATAAATTAGAAATGGTGTTGTCTCGGGGTATGATTGGCGACGATAAAGGCATTCCTAAAATAGCTTGCCCAATGCATAAAAAAACATTTTCGTTAGTTACAGGCGAAAATCTTAATGGCGATCTGGATGCTATTTCAATTTATCCCGTAAAAATAGAAGACAACTTTGTATATATCGGATTTTCTGAATAGATTTGATAATCTATCTAAAACCGACAATTTGAATACGATATTTGATAAAGCTATAGCTGCTATAGACGAAAGAAATTCTAAAGATCCTAATCAGGAAATGGCCAACGGAACAGCGATGCCTAAAGAATTACTTTATGCCCAACGCATGACAAATTGTTTGCTGGATTTTAAACCAGATGCGTCGGAAGCTTTACAAATAGCAGCAAGAGCCCAGCATATTTGCAGGTGGGAAATACCGCGTAAAGATTACCCGATGAACAAAGCAGGGTACATGAATTGGCGTAACGACCTAAAAAAAATGCATGCTAATCTTGCTGGAGAAATTTTAGAATCGGTAGGCTACGATGCCGAGTTTATTAATCGTGTTCAGTTTTTAATCAGTAAAAAATCATTTAAAAAAGACAACGATTCTCAAGCTTTAGAAGATGTTGTGTGTTTAGTATTTTTACAGTTTTATTTTGAAGATTTTGCAACTAAACACGACGACGACAAGTTAATAGATATTGTAAAAAAAACGTGGCATAAAATGTCTGAAGCGGGTCATAAAAAAGCTTTGGAATTGCCATACTCAGACCGTAGTCTACACCTTATTAAACAAGCCTTGGTTTAAAATACATTAAATGAATGACAGAAGCAGTTCGTTAGATACCAGTACATTTAATAGACTTCGTCGTTTATATATAATCGCATTAAGTGCGGTAGCTTTCTCCATAATTATTAGTCAAATAATTGTAAGAAACTTTCTTAAAGATCAACAAGACGATTCTACTGTTATTAATGTTGCCGGACGGCAGCGTATGCTAAGCCAAAAACTAAGTAAAGAAGCTTTGTTAATAGCCAATGCAGGCAGCTTAGCAGAGCAATTGGTGTATAAAGATACCTTAAAAAATACCTTAGCACTTTGGGAGAAATCTCATGTAGCATTGTTAAGTGGTAGCGATAGTTTAAAATTATCTGGCAGAAATAGTGTGCAGATATTGCAGAAGTTTTCGCAATTAAAATCTTCTTACACTACAATTTTAAAAGCTTCAAAAGCTATTGTTTCTACTTTAGAGTCGCACCCAAAATCTACTATTGCAGATGTACAATCTTCGGTAGCCCGAATTATATCTAACGAAAAGTCGTTTTTAGCAACTATGGATTCTATCGTAAACCAGTACGATAGAGAAGCAAATCAAAAAGTCCGGTTATTAGAACGTTGGGAGTTGTTTTTAATGGTTTTTACTTTGGCATTATTGTTTGCTGAGTTTTTCTTCATTTTTAAACCAACGGCAAGAATGGTTAGAGCAACTATTTCTAAATTAATTAAGTCTGAACAACAAGCTGTTAATCATGCTGTTGAAGCTAATGCCTTAAGGGAAGAGAACGAAAAATCTTTGAAAGAACTAAGGGTTTTAAATGAAACAATGGATAAAACCCTGTTGTTTGCGCGAGTAACTTCCAGCGGAAACATTATACATCTGGGGCAAAAATTTTCCAAATTATTTAAGTACCATACATTTACAGAGTATTCTAATTTTTCTGAAGTTATCACAAATACCAAGAAAGATCAAGAATATATAGATCGCATTTTTAAAGCGAATCAAAATACGGGCTGGCAGGGCGAGGTAAAAGCTGTAAATACTTTGGGGGAGATTATTTGGTTAGAAATGTATTTAATTCCTTTACATGCTAAAGGCGAAAAATCGGAAACAATTATTATTGCTTCAGATATTACCGAAAAGAAAGAAGCACAACTGGAAGTTGAACACTTAACGCGGGAGAGTTACGAGGAAAAGATGAATCAGCAGAAAATTATTTCCAGTAAAATCATCGAAAATCAAGAAAAAGAACAAAACCGTATAGCTAAAGATATTCACGATGGCATTGGGCAAATGCTTACAGGTTTAAAGTATAATTTAGAGAGTGTAAATTTAAACGATATAGAAAAGGCTAAAGTAAAGGTAGAGCATTTAAAAGCACTTACAGCCAGCATTATACAAGGGGTTAGGGCAGCAACCTTTAATTTAACGCCACCAGAATTAAGCGATTATGGTATAGTGCCAGCATTATCTAAACTTACACAAGAACTGGCTAAGCTTACAGGAAAAAATATAATCCTCAATAATAAAACAGGATTTGCTAAGCGCTTAGAGCCTTTAGTTGAAATTAATATTTACCGAATCACCCAAGAGGCTATTAACAATGCTATAAAATATGCAGATTCCAACTATATTATTGTAACAGTGTCGCATAGCGAGCATATTTTAAGTGTTATTATAGATGATGATGGTAAAGGGTTTGATGTTGATAAACCCAAAAATATCAGATCGAGCGAGGGCGGTATGGGAATGACTTTTATGAAAGAACGCATTAATTATATAAACGGACGCTTATTTTTAAGTTCTACGCCAGAAATAGGAACAAGAATCACACTAAATATCCCTATTTAATACGTGGTTTTACTTAAATTTTAATTAATTTGTACGTAAAATAAATTAGGTAGTTATTGTATTATGATAAACGTAGTTTTAGCAGACGACCATGTTTTGGTAAGAGACGGTATTAAATCGTTGTTAGAAGATCAAGAAGGAATTCATGTTATAAGTGAAGCTTCTAACGGAGTAGAAGCTCTGGAAATGATAAAATCCTGTGTGGCCGATGTGCTTATTGTAGATATTAGAATGCCAGAAATGAATGGTATAGAGGTGGTAAGAGCATTAAAAAAACAAAACAATAGCATTAAAACCCTGGTACTCTCTATGCATGATTCCGAAGAGTATGTTTTAAATGCGATTAGTGCTGGAGCAGACGGCTACTTGTTAAAGGGATCGAGTAAAGAAGAATTTTTAAAGGCTTTACAAATGATTCATTCAGGTGGCAAGTATTTTTCTGGCGATGTATCTTCTATAATAGTAAATAATTTAAAACACAATCCTGTGGTTGAAACCAATGAAGGACAAGAAAAGTTAGAAGATAAATTTAAACTAACAAAACGCGAAAAACAGATTTTAGCTTTGGTTTTAGAAGGAAAAAGTAATAAGGAAATAGCCGAAGATCTGGAAGTTAGTAAGCGAACAGCAGAAGTGCACCGTTTCAACTTAATGAAAAAACTAGATGTGAAGAATTTGATAGAACTAACCAAAATAGCTTCAAAATATCAATTTGCCTAAATGGTATAAATTTATATCTGTTTACTTTTTAGGTTTTTAACTTCTCTTTTTTGAAAGATTAGCAATTTAAATCTATTTTTTTGTCAGGTACATAATAATTGAAAAAATACGTAAAAATATACGTATAAATTAAGTATTAATACTTAATTTTATATCGTTAACGTAAAACTCAACGATTATGATTACTGCAAAAGCTACTAAATTAGATCTTTTAAATTTTAAAAGTCTACCTACACGTACATTTTGGATTACAGCAATAGCTTTTTTTCTTTGTTTTTTTTCCTGGTTTGGTATCGTACCATTTATGCCAGATGTAGTAAAGGATTTAGGGTTAACACCTTCTCAAAAATGGAATTCAATTATACTAGCCGTTTCAGGAACTGTATTTGCCAGATTATTAATAGGTAAGTTATGCGATAAATACGGGCCGCGTTTATGTTATACCTGGTTATTAGTAATAGGAGCAATACCTGTAATTTTACTAGGCTTTGTACAGACACCGTTACAATTTATGGTGTGTCGGTTTTTTATTGGTTTTATAGGAGCTTCGTTTGTGATTACACAATATCATACCTCTATTATGTTTGCGCCTAATATAGTAGGTACAGCCAACGCGACGTCTGCGGGTTGGGGTAATTTAGGAGGAGGCGCCAACAGATTGGGTATGCCTTTAATTGCAGCTGCGGTAGTAGCTTTTGGTGTCGCAGAGTCGGAAGCTTGGCGTTATGCTATGGTAATAGCAGGTGTTGTGTGTTTTTTAATGGGGTTAGTCTATTACAACTTTACACAAGATACTTTAGATGGTAATTTTAAGGAGTTAAAGGCTGCAGGTAAATTACCGAAAACTAAAAAAGATGAGGTTGGCTTTTTGGAGGCTGTTAAAGATTACCGAGTATGGATTTTATTTTTTGTATACGCAGCTTGTTTCGGAATCGAATTAACAGTTTACGGCACAATGGATGATTATTTACAGAATACATTCAAATTGGAGCGTGTTACGGCGGGGAATATAGTATTGTCTTTTGCGCTTATGAACATTTTTGCTAGAACTCTAGGCGGATTCTGTGGCGATAAATTCGGAAAATTAAAAGGTTTAAGAGGTCGTGTTTTATTCTTATCGGTAATACTAGCGGTAGAGGGTATTATGCTGTCTATATTTTCTACAGCAACAGGACTGGTTTTTGGTATTGTGTTTTTAATTTTATTCAGTTTATCGGTTCAAATGGCAGAAGGTGCAACATTCTCTGTAGTTCCTTTTGTTAATAAAAAGGCCATAGGTTCTATATCAGGAATCGTTGGTGCAGGAGGTAACGTTGGTGCTTTTTTAGCAGCTTTACTTTTAAAATCCAAATCGGCAGTTGCCGAAAAAGCAGCTATTGTAGCCACCGAAGGATTGGGGCAAGAAGCTATAAAAGCCGCGCAGTCCGCAGCATCATCAGCTGCAGTTTCTAGCGGCTATTTAATAATTGGCTTTTTTGTGTTAATTATGGCTGTTGGTACTTTGGCTATTAAATTTAAAACTGCTGAAGATAAAGTTAAAGCGCCAGAGTACGATAGAGAAATAGATGCGCAATTGGCAAGTCAATCTGCTTAATCTATATATGTAAAGTTTGTATGTATTTGTATAAATTACATACATTTATAAGAAACGAAAAAATGTGTTTAAATACATATGATGCCTCAAAAAGAAATTAAAACAACATGTTCGTACTGCGGTGTAGGCTGTGGTATTATCGTGAAAAAAGACGAAAGCAACAAGGTTTATGTAGAAGGCGATACAGACCATCCCGTAAACCGAGGCATGTTATGCTCTAAGGGCATGAATTTACATTACGTTGCCAACGATGTTTCCGATAGGCTATTATATCCTAATATGCGGTGGAGTAAATCGCATCCGTTAGAGCGTGTGTCTTGGGATACCGCGTTAGAACGGGCAGCGAAAGTATTTAAATCTATCATACAAAAACACGGGCCCGACAGTGTCGGTTTTTATGTGTCTGGACAATGTTTAACCGAAGAGTATTACATTGCTAACAAATTAACCAAAGGGTTTTTGGGTACCAATAATATCGATACCAATTCGAGGTTATGTATGAGCTCGGCAGTTGTAGGCTATAAAAAGACTTTTGGAGAAGATTCTGTGCCTATTGCTTACGACGATATAGAACTAGCCGATTGTTTTTTAATTGCAGGTGCAAATCCAGCTTGGTGTCATCCTATCCTGTTTAGACGAATAGAGCAGCACAAAGAAAAACACCCAAATGTTAAGATATTGGTGGTAGATCCACGAAAAACAGATTCTGCAAATTTTGCCGATTTACATCTTCAAATCTTACCAGGAACAGATGTAGTGCTCTACAACGCTATTGGTAGACGTTTAATAGATCGCGGATTAATCGATAAACCTTTCATCAAATCCAATACAGAGAATTACGAAAAATATAAAAAACAGGTGCAGTCTACGTCTTTAAAAGAGGCTGCTAAAATCTGTGGTATCACGATAGACGATATTAAAAAGGCAGCACAAATTATTGGGCAATCCAAAGCTTTTATTAGCATGTGGGCAATGGGTTTAAACCAGAGTGCTATAGGGGTTAATAAAAATTATGCCTTATTAAATTTATCGCTAATTACCGGGCAAGTAGGCAAGCCAGGCTCGGGGCCGTTTTCTTTAACTGGTCAACCTAATGCTATGGGTGGTCGCGAAGTTGGAGGTATGGCAAATTTGCTAGCAGTCCACAAAGATTTGTTTAATGAAACTCACAGACAAGAGGTTGCCGATTTTTGGAAAGTTGATAAAATATCGGATAAAGCAGGGTACACTGCCACCGAAATGTTTGATGCTCTAGAATCTGGAAAGATGAAAGCCGTTTGGATTGTTTGTACCAACCCGATGGTAAGTATGCCTAATGCCAATCGGGTGGAGCAGGCTCTTAAAAATGCAAAGTTTGTGGTAGTACAAGATATTTCTAATCGATCGGATACTTTAGAGCATGCCGATTTGGTATTGCCAGCAGCAGCTTGGTTAGAAAAGGAAGGTACCATGACCAATTCGGAGCGTCGCATATCGTATTTACCAAAAGCGATAGAAGCACCTGGTGAAGCTAGAGCCGATGTCGATATTTTGTGTGATTTCGCTCAAAAAATGGGATTTGAAGGTTTCAATTATAATTCTATTTCCGAAATTTATCAGGAGTATTCAGAAATGACCAAAGGCACAAATGTAGATGTGTCGTCGTTAAATTACGACAGGTTAAAAACCGAAGGCACTTTTCAATGGCCAGTAACAGAAAATAATAAGGCAGGGACAGCACGGTTGTTTCAAGATAAAAAGTTTTATACACCGTCGCAAAAGGCCGTATTTAATATCCCGAGTTTCATTAAAAATGTGTCGGACGAACCTAACGCCGACTATCCCTTAATATTAACTACGGGGCGGGTGCGAGATCAATGGCACACCATGACGAAAACAGGAAAAGTATCGCGGTTAAAAACGCATTATGCATCGCCTGTTTTAGAAATAAGTCCGGTAGATGCCTTTATACATAAAATAAAAGATGGAGACGTTGCAGAAGTCACCAGTGCCAATGGTATTGTACGTGTACGAGCCAAGGTAACCGATAGCGTTAAAAACGGAGTGGTATTTTTACCTATGCATTGGGGAAAACAATTGCAAAGCGACTTAAACCGAGCTAATAATTTAACACACACTATTGTAGATCCAGTGTCTAAAGAGCCAGATTTTAAATATACTCGGGTTTCGGTTGCGAAATACAAAAAAGAAAAAGAAAAAATTATTGTAGTTGGTGCTGGTGCGGCAGCTTTCCGTTTTATTCAAAATTATAGAGAACACAGCGAGACAGACGAAATTGTGGTTTTTTCTAAAGAAAACAATCCGTTTTACAATCGGGTGTTGCTTCCTGAGTATGTTACCGAAGAATTAACTTGGGAACAGCTTCTAAAAATTAAAGAAAAAGAATTGGCTAAATTAAAAATCAGTTTATTGGCCGATACTTATATAGTTGAAATAGATCGGGAAAACCGATTGGCAACTGATAACCATGGTAATGCACACTATTACGATAAATTAATTTTAGCCACGGGCAGTCGGGCTTTTGTTCCCAACGATGTTCAATTAGATTTACCAGGACGGTTTACACTACGATCTAAGCAAGATGCCGATCGATTTAAATCGTATTTGGATGGGACCAATCTTAAAGCCCAAGACCAGCATGTTACTATAGTAGGTGGAGGGCTTTTAGGATTGGAATTGGCTGCAGCTTTAAAACATAGAAATGTAAATACAACCATTATTCAGCGTGCTTCAAATTTAATGGAGCGTCAGTTAGATAGCATTTCAAGTAAATTGTTGGCGAGACATGTGCAGGAATTGGGCATTCAAATTTATTTTTCTAACGAAGTAAGCACAGTGTTCGATGCCGATGAAAAGCACACGCTAAGCATTACTTTAAAAAGTGGAAAAACCTTTAAATCTAACGCTATTGTTTATGCCATTGGTACACGACCAAATATAGAAATTGCTAAATCTAGTGGTATAGTTTGCGGCCGAGGTATTAAGGTTAACCATCATTTACAGTCTTCAGACCCTAATGTGTTTGCTATTGGCGAGATAGCAGAGTTTAATAATAACCTTTTAGGGATTACTTCTGCAGCCGAAGAACAAGCCGCCATTTTAGCAAACTTTTTAGCAGGAGATATTAGTAGTGTGTATAAAGGTTCTGTTGCGATGAATATTTTAAAGTTCAGCGATTTAGATTTATGTAGTTTAGGAAATATTACTGTTCCTGATAACGATGCTAGCTACGAAGAAATTATTTTTATGGACATGACTAAGCGATACTATAAAAAGTGTATCGTAAAAGACGATTTGTTGGTAGGAGCGGTTTTAATGGGCGATAAAAATGAGTTTGCAGAATTTAAAACACTCATCGAAAGTAAGGTGGAATTGTCCGATAAACGCGATAAACTGCTGCGTGGAGCGTCTAACGATAAGCCTGTAATTGGTAAACTTGTGTGTTCTTGTAGCCAAGTAGGCGAGGGTAATATTAATGAAGCCATTACTAACGGATGTACAAATTTTACCGAATTGTGTAACCAAACGGGTGCAGGATTGGGTTGTGGAAGTTGTAAAACCGAAGTACGGGAAATATTGAATAATCATAAAGTTTTAGCCTGATGCAAAAATTGTCGAGATTAATAATTAAAGGCGGTGTTTTATCTCCAGGAGAGTTAAAATCTATTTGTTTAACTGCCGAAAGTTTGGGCTTAGATGCTATTTCTTTTGGATCGCGACAAGATATTTTGTTTCCAGAAGCAGTGCATTCCGAAGCCTTAGAGAAACTGGAAGATGTACAAATTATCCCGTTGCATGAAGAGGGCTCAGAAAATATTGTTTCTTCCTATGTTAGTGCAGGTATTTTTTCGAATACATCTTGGTTAACAGGCGAAAAGTATTTGTATGTTTTAGAACAGTTTAGAGCCGATACCCGCCTAAAAATTAATATTACCGATCCTAAACAACGCTTGGTGCCATTGTTTACGGGACATCTTAATTTTATTGCATCGGAGCATGAAGATTATTGGTATTTGTATGTGCGATTACCAGAGTGGGAACAAACCGAAATGTACCCGGCTTTAATTTACAGTTGGGACATGGCCAAAATAGAAGCCACTATAGAAAACTTGCTGCAAGAAGAGCCCGAAACGGTAGAAATGATTTTTAATTTGGTTAACGATACCATCGATGCCAATAACAGAACAATAGACGAGCCGTTGCAAGTACCGTTTTATCCTTTTCCGTATTACGAAGGAATGAATCGTATTGGAAACGATAAATATTGGTTGGGCCTGTATTGGCGAAATAATAAATACGATTTAAAATTTTTAAAAGCCATGTGCGATTTATGCTCCGATTGTAAAATCGGTAAAATATCAATCACACCATGGAAATCGTTTATTATTAAAGATATTCCTAATGAAACCAAATTGGTATGGGAAAAATTTTTAGGTAAGTTTGGTATTAACGTCCGTCATTCTATGTTAGAACTTAATTGGCATTTGCCAGTAGGAGATGAGGAAGCCTTGAAGCTAAAAAAATATTTAGTAACTAATTTCGACCAGAATGATATTAGTACCTACGGACTTACTTTTGCGGTAACCAATTATACTCGAAAAGCCTATTATTTTACATCTATTGTGGTTGAAAAAAATACGCAGCCTAAAGGAATCTCCGATTTTAAAATACGAGACACATATAATTTGTTGTATGCTAAAAATTTCGATCCAAACACAAGGGAGTACATTACCCATGTACAAGATGTAGATCAGGTAGAATTACCTGGATTGCTTATGGAATTGAGTCAGTTGTATTTTGAACAATTAGGTAACGAAACCGATGGAGATACCTTATTAAAAGAAGAAGACGAAGTTGTGCAATACGAAGTGTTTCAGTGCCAAGATTGTTTAACCGTTTACAATGAAGCTTACGGCGATACTACACAAAATATAGCGCCACATGTGGCTTTCGAGGATTTGCCGGAAAGCTACTGTTGTTCGCTTTGCGATGCACCTAAATCTAATTTTGTGAAGCGTAGTTTTACAAAGCACATAAACCAAGATTAACCACCAATAGTAATCATGCTGCGATTGTTGGTATGAAATTCTGGTTTGTTTAGTGTTTCAAAATCCTTCATGCCAGCTCGCACAGCATGTTTTTTCTTAATTAAATTTCCTATTAACGGTTCTATATTTTTACCAGCTCTGT
The DNA here is from genome assembly GCF_051200825.1 of Formosa sp. A9. Classification (GTDB taxonomy): domain Bacteria; phylum Bacteroidota; class Bacteroidia; order Flavobacteriales; family Flavobacteriaceae; genus Formosa. The sequence continues at coordinate 1,348,625 of NZ_CP195158.1, forward strand.
AGGGTTGTAATAAAGCTGTTTCTGTATTCGAAAATAGGCAGTTTTTAATGTTGCCATTTGCGGTTAACCTAATGCGATTACAACTATCGCAAAACGGATTACTAACCGAACTAATAATGCCAAAATTACCTTTAAACCCTTGTATTTGATAATTTCTAGCTGTAAAATTCTTCTCGTTTTTAAGTGGAATAGTGTTTTGGTAACCAAAATATGTTTCGACTTTTTGTAATATTTCGGCTTGGGTTACCAATTTATCTTTATTCCAATTATTACCATCAAACGGCATAAATTCTATAAAACGAACACTAATGTTTAGGTGCTTGGTGAAGTTGATGAAATCTATTATTTCATCATCGTTAAAATCCTTCAGTAAAACCACATTTAATTTTACACGAAAGCCTTCTTCAAGTAAACGAATAATATTGTTGTAAGCTTTTTTAAACTGATTTCTTCTGGTGATGTATGTAAATTTATCTGCATTCAAACTATCTAAACTTACATTAATATCGTTTAAGCCATAAGTTTTGAAATCATTAATAAAGCGATCGACTAAAACTGCGTTTGTAGTAATTGACAACGTGGTGTTTAACGTAGATAGTTGTTTTAAAATGGAAGAGAAATCTTTTCTAACTAAAGGCTCGCCACCGGTTAATCGTATTTTTGTAACGCCATGCTTTACAAAGATTGAAGCTATTTCAAAAATTTCATCAGTCGTCATTAATTCCGATTTTGGACTTAAAGGCACCCCATTTTCGGGCATACAATAAGTGCAACGCAGATTACATTTTTCGGTTAATGAAATGCGTAAATACGAATGTGTTCGTCCAAAACTATCGGTTAATATGTTGTTGTTTGTAGTCATTAATGCTGTTGTCCTCGTAAAATTTTAAAAATATGAAGCACGTGCGGAAAAACGGCATCCATAGATTCTTTAGCGCCATTAGTAGAGCCTGGTAAGGCCAAGATTAAGCAGTTGCCAATAGTACCGGCAACGCTACGCGAAAGCATGGCATATGGCATTCTATCTTGACCGTAACTTCTAATGGCTTCTTCAATTCCTGGAATGCGTCGTTCTAAAATAGGTTCTAGAGCTTCTGGCGTTACATCGCGAAACGAGAGTCCTGTGCCTCCTGTAAAAATGACTAAATTATTGGTTTCGCTTAATGTAATTGCTCTTTCGCGGATGCTGTCAATTTCATCGGGAATGATGCTGTATTGGTTTATTTTAACAGCATTGGCTTCTAATTTTTCGATAATCGCTTTGCCTGCAAAATCTTCTTTTTTGCCAGCAGAAATAGAATCAGAACACACCACTACACTGGCGTTAAGGTTAGAAATCCCTTTGGTTTTAAAACTGCTTTTTCCGCCATGTTTTTCTATTAATTTTATCGTGCCAATCTCTATGTTCTTGTCTATAGGTTTTAACATGTCGTACATGGTTAAAGCCACAACCGAAGCGCCGTGCATGGCTTCGACTTCAACACCTGTTTTGTAAATGGTTTTCACGTTAAAAATAATAGTGATGGTTAAATCGTCTATACGATATTCAACCGAAGTAAACTCAATAGGTAAGGGGTGGCAATCTGGGATAACGGTATGCGTGTTTTTTACGGCAAAAAGCCCAGCGGTTTTAGCCATCTCGAACACGTTACCTTTAGGAACGCTATTGTTTTTAAGCGCTAAAATAGTTTCTGGTTTACTAACGTTTACCGTTGCTGTTGCTGTTGCCTTGCGTAAGGTTTTTATTTTGTGGGTAATGTCTACCATGTTAGTTTGTGTTTGTTTTCCATTGGTGCGAGCTGTCTTCAAAAATCTCTTTACCAAAAATCGGAACTTTCTTTTTAATAATGTTTACCAAATATTCTGTAGCGGCATAGAGCTCTTTACTGTGCTTTGCCGAAACGAATACAAAAAAACAAATGTCTCCTGCTTGTACCTTACCTAAACTGTGGTAAATGTGCATGCATGTTAAATCGAAGGTTTTAAAAGCTTTTTCCCTAATGGCTGCAATCTGCTCTAAGGCCATGTCTTCGTAAGCTGTAAATTCTATAGCCGCTACATTTTTGTGGTCTATTTCGTCTGCGCGTACCTGTCCTAAAAAAATATTATGTCCGCCAATGGTATGCTTGCTTTGGTGTTTAGCAATGGCATTGGCAATAAATTCTGGACTAATGGCTCCTTCAATAAATACACTTTGTTTTTTCATAGGTTTTGATTTTTAACTGATTAATATTTTCTAACTAGCGCTTCCTTTTTAACAGAAACTATATTTAACCTCCAGCGAAAGGTGGTAAAAAAGCAATTTCGTCGTGAAGCTGAAGCGCTTGGTCTTCGGATTCTTGTACTAATTTTTGATTAACGGCTACGTGAAACGGCAACGTGTTCATGTTGTGTTTTTCGGTAATATCTTTAATCAATTCTTTTAATGTTAGCGATTTTAAATCTAATTGTTCTTGTTTGCATTGGGCTTGTTCTGCAAGCATGCCAAAATATTTTATGGTAATCATAGCTATTTTGTTTTTTTTACTAAATCCTCGGTAATTTTATTAAGGGCATCTACTTTATCTTGAAAATCACCTTTTATTGTGGCTCTATACTGATTTAAGTTACTTACAAAATCGGTAATGTTGTCTGGGATTACATCTTCCAAAAATTGTCGTAAACGCTTGGCTGTTGTTGGCGATTTACCGTTGGTAGAAATGGCCATTTTTACATGCCCTTTAGTTACGATACCTCCTAAGTAAAAGTCGCATTGGTCTGGTGTATCGGCAATATTTACTAAGAGATGTTTGGCCTTGGCGTCTTGATTTATTTGTAAATTAACATCTAAATTATCTGTACAGCCTATTACAAAGTGACGTTGCTCTAAATCGGTTTTTTCGTAGGCTTTTTGGGTTAAGGTAACGTTTGGGTGCTGCGAAGCTAAGGTTTTTAACTCATCTAGAAATTCTAAAGCAATGACTTCAACGCGTGCATTAGGGCTCGATTTTAAAAGAAAACTTAATTTTTCTAAACCTACATTTCCTCCGCCAACTATTAAAACGTCCAGTTGGTTCACTTTTAGAAAAACAGGGTATAATTCGTTGCGTTCCATATTAAGAAATTATAGGTTCTATGTCTAAGTTCTGATAAATAAAATCGTCTTCCATAAACTGTTCGTTAAAATAGGTAAGCAAGCTTTTGTGCCCGTGTACCACATCGCCAATAATAATGATTGCAGGCGATGATAATTTTTTGGCTTCAACCATGGCTTCAATAGTTTCTATAGTGCCAATAGCTTGTTGCGCTTCTTTCTTGGTACCGTTTTGAATGATGCCTACAGGCATGGTGTGTCGGTTATTGTCTTTGTAGATTGAAACAATTTCCGAAAGCTTCGACATGCCCATTAAAATAACTACTGTTGCTGTAGATTGTGCAGCAAGCTTGATGTCGTTCGATAGGGTGCGTGCCGATGTAGTTCCTGTAATTACCCAAAAACTCTCCGACATGGTGCGTTGCGTAACCGGAATACCTACCGAAGCAGGCACTGCAATAGCAGAGGTAATACCTGGAATAATAGCAGTTTTAATACCAAAACCTTCTAAATAATCGGTTTCTTCTTTGCCTCGACCAAACACAAAGGGATCACCTCCTTTTAATCGCACGACTTTTCCATATTTTTGGGCGTACTCAACGAGCAGGTCGTTAATTTGATCTTGGGTATGGCTGTGGTTGCCCTTACGTTTGCCAATATAAAGTTTTACGGCATTGGGTGCGTGTTCTAAAATTTCTTCGTTTACCAATGCATCGTACAATACGGCTTTGGCCTTTTTTAAAGCTTTAACCGCTTTTAAAGTGAGCAAATCAGGATCTCCAGGACCAGCGCCAACAAGCGTAACTTTAGGTTGTATTTTGGTGTTTTTCATGATTTACTGTGTATTAAAGTTTGTAATTCGTCTTTTGTGTTTATGTTGTTTAAGGCTTCGTAATCTTTCGAAGCAACTTCAATTCTGTGATAGGTTGAAGATTGAATAAGTGTCATTAATTTTAATTGATTGTCGCGTATGGCGGCTTCAAATTTAGGTAAATTGTTAATGGTGTAAAGTCCAATTAGGGGATAATCTCTAGTGTTATCGGACACAAAACTAATGTGTGTGTTTATCACTTTAGAATTGATGAGATAGCGTTTTAAAATATCGGTTTTAATTAAAGGAATATCACAACTCAAAATCAGGTTTTGATGCGTAGAAGTGTGCGATAAGGCTGTATGAATACCACCCACAGGTCCTTTGTTTTTATGGATATCCGATACTAGCGGATAATTGTATTTGCTGTAATCGGTATTGTCTGTTATTAAATAAATACTATTTGTTATCGGTTTTACAGCATCAATAATCCATTCTATAAATGGCTTCTCGTTAAACACAACAAGACCCTTTTCTGTTTGCATGCGCGAACTTTTTCCGCCACATAGAATATACGCCGATATGTGTTTTTGAGTTTGCATTAGAATATAAATAATTTAAACGATGCTAATAATAATACCACAGATAAAATGTAGGTCAGTTTGACATTCGAAAACTTTTCGCTACCAAAAAGTGCACCTGCGGTTCCGCCAATAAGTGCAAAAGGCACTAAATAAAAAGCTTCTGTTGGAAAATCGTGTTGGTTGATTAAGAAACCTATCATTCCCGAGATGGAATTAACAAAAATGAATAGCGCCGAAACAGCAGCCGATTCTTTGGTGTTTCCCCAGCCTAACAATAAAATTATCGGACTCAAAATGATGCCGCCACCAATACCTATCATTCCCGAAAATAAACCAATGCCACAACCCACACACAATGCTAAAGGGATGTTCACATCTTTTTTTACAGATTTTTCTTTTCCAAAAACGCCTAAAATCCGCAAGACGGCTATTAATAGAAATACGCCTAGAATTTGTTTGTATAATGTTGGATTAATAGATAAGTAACCGCCAATAAATGCGGCAGGAATAGACGCGAGAGCAAAGGGGTAAAACAGTTTCCAACTAAAATATTTATTCTTTCTAAAATACCAAAACGAAATGCCGCTTACAAAAATGTTAAGTAACAAGGCTGTTGGTTTTATAATAAACAACGGAAATGAAAACAAGGCCATTAAAGCCAAGTACCCACTAGCGCCACCATGACCAACCGAGGCATATAAAAACGAAATGCCTATAAGAATGAGTGCAAAAACTATAAATAAATTGCCGCTAATAAATTCCATGGGTTTCGGGTTTAAATTCTTTATTTAAAAAGGTTTCGCATTTGTTGTTAAGCGCATCAAAGGTTTTAATAAGCGCCTTTCCGTATGCAGTTAGAGTAGTGCTACCACCAGATTTTCCGCCAATATACTTAACAAGTAGTGGTTGTTCCGCTAGCAATTCCATATCGTTTAACAAGTTCCATGCTTTTTTATAAGACATGTTTAAGCGTTTGGCAGCCGCAGAAATTGAATGTTCTTCATCGACCATTTTTAAGAGTTGAATTTTTCCAAATCCAATAAATGGTTTGCCGTCTTTTTCTATCCAGATTCTACTTTTAATTTCCATAATCATGTAATATTAAACATTGTACAGCATCACCTTTGTTTACAGTCTCGACCGCTTCTGGTACAATTGCTAAAGCATTACTAGTAGCGAAGCTGTGTAGCATAGAAGACTGTTGCCCTTGTAAAAAATCAACTTTATTATTACTAACTAAAGCTTTTAAAAACAGGGTTTTTCCTGTTGTGTTCTTTAGTGTAGAGCTGCTCTTAACTTTTGTGCTTTTAAGTAATTGGGCAGTTCCTCCCGAACATTTGTTTAGCAAGGGCAACACATACACATAAAAACAGGTTAGGGCAGAAGCCGGATTTCCTGGTAAGGCAAAAACAAATTGTTCCTTTTTCTGCCCAAACCAAAGGGGTTTTCCTGGTTTTTGATTGATTTTATAAAAGAGTTCTTTAACTTTTAAATGGCTTAGTGCTTGTTTCACAAAATCGTAATCTCCCACCGAAATACCCCCGGAAATAAGCAGTACGTCTGCGAATTTCAGTCCTTTTTTAATATGCTTTTTAGTAGTTTTTAAATTGTCTTTAGCTCGAAAAATTTTTACTTTTTTAAAACCAAAACGCTTTAATGCCATTTTTAGCATAATGGCATTGCTTTCGTAAATTTCGCCATCTTCTAAAACCGTTCCTGCGGCTTGTAATTCGTTTCCGGTTACTAAAATTGAAATCTTAGGCTTTTGGTACACGGTTATTTTCCTGATGCCTAATCCTGTTAAAAAACCAATGGCAGCTTCGGTTATAATTAGACCTTGTTTTAAAACAACTTCTCCCTTAGTAACTTGTTCGCCAATAGGTCTTACATTGGCTCCTTTTTTGGGGTGTTGCATTATTTTGGCTTCGGCATTTAGCACCTCTACATGTTCTTGCATAACTACAGTATCGGCTGTATCTGGTACTTTTGCTCCTGTAAAAATGCGTGCAGCTTCGTTAGCTTTTAAAACAATGTGTTTCGAGTCACCTGCTTTCGATTCATCAATAACGGTATAAACCTGACTGGCATCATCGCTCCAGCGTATGGCGTAGCCATCCATTGCCGATTGCCTAAACGGCGGCATATTTATGGGGGCCGTAATATCTTCAGCTAAAACAAATCCCAAGGTTTTTTCTATACGCATAGATTTGACACTTGTTTTTGTGTTAGCAGCATCGATAATTTGTAAGGCTTCTGTTACTGAAATCATGTTTTTAGCGTTATGTCTTATCGAATATAGCGAATTAAATCCAGTTAAAACAATCTTCTACGTATTTTTACGTAGTTAATAATTTAAAGATGATTTATTGATAAAATTGCAATTAGACTTCGTGTTATTTGTTAACCTTTTGTTCGCGTTAGTATTACATGTAATTGCGTTATGTAGAAAAGGTATTAAGCTGTAACTTTATGGTATTAAATTGGAAGTATGAAAATTTATCCATTATCATCAATTATTATGCTTTGTGGCGCTATTCTAATAGTTGATGTTTTGGCTTTTTATTGGTTGAAGTCGGTTTTGCAGACGGTACCCTCGGTAGGATTTAGGCAGTTTATAAATGGTGCTTTTATATTTTTTTCGATAGCCTTGGTCACAGCTATTTTAATTTTAAAAGTACGTTTAGATCATATAGATATTCGCAGAAAACAGGTATTAATTTCCCGATTGTATGGTTTAACAGTATCGTCTTTTATCCCCAAAATTATATTTGTGGTATTTATTACGATTTTTAGTGTTACCAACAGCGTATTTACCACAGAAAAGTCTGTTTATGTGGTTCCTGTTTTAGGGGTTTTGGCTGGGGTAATTCCGTTTATAGCCATTTTGTATGCTGTCTTTAAGGCCGTGTATCATTTTAAAGTGTACCGCGTAACGGTGCATCATAAAGATTTGCCCGAGGTGTTCGATGAAGTAAAACTTGTGCATATTTCCGATTTGCATTTAGGAAGTTTAAATTACAGGTATAAGGTATTGGATAGAGCCTTTAAAATGATTAACGATTTACAACCAGACATTTTGTGTTTTACAGGTGATTTGGTAAACAATTTTGCTTGGGAATTGAAAGGGTGGCAGGATAGTTTTTTGAAGTTAAATCCTGATATAAAAAAATATGCCGTTCTCGGTAATCATGATTATGGCGATTATAGTTTGTGGAAAACAACCCAGGAAAAACAAGATAATTTAAACGCGATAAAACAATTTTATACCAATGTTAATTTTCAATTATTATTGAATTCATCGGCATTGATTCAAAAAGAAGATGCCCACATAGCAATAGTTGGTGTCGAGAATTGGGGACTTCCGCCATTTAAACAATATGGGGATTTAAATGAAGCCTTAAACGGTATTGATGAAAGCACGTATAAAATTTTGTTATCTCACGACCCATCGCATTGGAGCGAAGAAATAGTAAAACAAACCAATATTGCTTTAACACTGTCTGGCCATACACACGGCATGCAGGCAGGTATTAGAATTCGTAATAAATCGTGGAGCCCTATAAAATATAAATACAAACATTGGGCAGGTTTGTATAAGCAGGCCAATCAATATTTATATGTTACCCGTGGTTTAGGTTGGTTGGGATTTCCAGGACGTTTGGGTATGCGGCCAGAAATTACAGTAATTCGCTTAAAGCGATAATAGCATTAGATAAATGTTTCTGAAATTACCTAGTGGCACTTTTGTAGCTTTTTTTATTAATTTTATAACACATAAATAATATGGACATTATGGGAGTTTTAGCAGAAGATCATAAACAATTAACCTTACTGTATAGTTCGGAAACTACTGTAGGAAAGCAAACTTTAGCTTACGCCGAAGCATCTGATAAAAATGTTTTAACTATAGATGTTTCTAAAACTAAAGTTACAGGAACGCAATGGGTTGAAATTGCCGAGCGTTTAGGAACAACAGTATCACATTTAGTAAATACTACACATCCGGATTTTGTAAAATTATACGGGTCGGAAGCTGTTAATTTAAGTACAGACGATTGGGTTAAGGTGCTTCAAAAACAGCCAGAAGTATTAAAAGGTTGTGTCGTTTTAAACGGATTGGAGTGTTTAATCGTTGAAAATCCTTCAGATATTGTAAAATATTTAGGTGTAGAAGGCGAAGATATTAAGGAGTAAAAAAGTAACTGTAGAATTAATTCTTATTGAAAAAAAGCTGTTAAAAGTGAATAAAATCAACTTTCTAACAGCTTTTTTTGTCTAGTTAAATATTCAAAAAAAAAGTACAAACCAGTTAAAATGTGGTTTGTACTTTCTAATATATGTTATGCTGTGGCAGCTAACGTATTTTGACTGTCTTGGTATTGTTTAGGACTACAGTTGTATTTTTCTTTAAAAATTTTAGAGAAATAACTTCTGCTGGTAAGTCCAACCGTATACACAATTTCTGAAATGTTTAAATCGGTTGTTTTAATTAATTCTTCGGCTTTTTCTACGCGAACATTTCTAATGTAATCGGTAACTGTTCTGTCGTGCATTAACTTGAACCCTTCTTGTAATTTAGAAGGCGATAAGGCCGATTTCGTGCTTAAGTATTTTAACGTGTATTGTTTTTCTGGATAATTTTTAATGAATAGAGATACCTCCTTAATGGTTTCCATGTCTTGTAAAGACAACGATCCGAATTGGTTACTGGCATGCTCTAAATCGTCTTTATGCTGTTGAATTTCTAAAGCTAAAATGGCTTGCACACAACTTTCTATAAGCAAACGTCTTACCACACCTTCTTGGCGAATTTGTTCTAATTGATCTATTTTTTCGGCAATCTTAAGGTTGTACGAGCCTAGATAAACATAGTTTTCGTTACCGCTATTGCTTGTAAAGGTGTCGTTTAATTTACTGTTTAACTCGTTTTTTAACGACAGACTATCTGTGTTAACCACAATAGTCGAGAATTTTAACTGCTCGTCTTGTTGAAAGTGATATACATTTGTTGCGGCTTGTTCGCTACGTAAAATAGCTGTTTGAAAGGCTTCAAGTGTATTTAATGTACCGTTTACCTTAAAGCTGTGTTGTACATTACCTTCCGAACAATATGTGAAATAGATAGGAGCCGATTTTAAAAAGGTATTAACCAAAGTAACATGGTCTTTAAATGTTATGTTAAACGCCAAATACGAAATGCTTTTTTGCACCGTAATACCACAAATAGTACCTGTAGCTAAATCGTTATCTACATTTAAAATATATTCGTTATCAAGTTTATTAATAGTTCCTCCAATGTGTTCTTGAAGGTCTTTAATCATTTTAATTGCTGTTGTCGATTTTATTTTTATAGTTTTCATGAGGTCGTTTTTAAGGTTAAATACTTATGAATAATACACTTTAAGTCTGTTGGTTTTAAGACTTATTTTGTTTCTAGATCGCTAACAATTCTTGGTTGATTGTCGATTCTGCTAATGATATTGTTTAAATTAATTGATTTAAAAAAGGACTTCTTTCGTACTTGTCCTACACGTGCATTCTGATCTGAAGTGGGTTTCATATAGTTATTTTTATTTAATGGTTTTTTGATATTCCAAAATTCGAAAAATAGAACACGTTTTGTCTTACACAATTTTTAAATAGTGTTATATAATTTTTCGATTTCTAATAAATCAGCGTGTTTACGCCCTTGTTTTATTAAAATTATGTTAACGAAACAGCGGGGTGTTAAGATTCTTTTAAGAAGTGATGGGGTAGAAAAAAACAAAGAGAGGCTGTTTAAAAATTAACTTTTCGTCAATCTGAATTTATTTCAGATTCTCATAATTATTTATTTTCAATATGATAAGATTCTGTGTCAGGAACAGAATGACGTATTTTAATTTTTAAACAGCCTCTTTTTCTAAATTATTTTAAGAGGGAGTTTATGCGCTTTAAGCAGATGAAAGTTGTAACGCAGTTACAGACGCATAATAAAATTATCTTTATTAAGATTAGATGTGTTGTACTGCCAATTAATTTGAAGCACTTTTTCTATTACCGATTTTAGTTTCGAAAAATCGGTAGGTTTATTGATGTAAATGTTAGCACCGTTTACAAACGTATCGTGGATGTCGGATTCTGATGATGAGGTAGAATATATGGCTACCGATAAGTCGCTTAAATGATTGCAACTTCTAATTTCCTGTAAACATTCTAAGCCGTTTTTAACAGGCATGTTTAAATCTAAAAATACCACTTGCGGTAAACTGATGTTAGGAGCGTTCAGGAAATCCATAAACTTTTGGCCATTTTCGAACAAAAATAATTTTGTTTGAATTTCTATTTGTTCAATGGCTTCTTTAAATAGAAAACGATCGTCTTCGTCGTCGTCTACCAGGGCAATATTCAAGGCTTTTAGACTCATAAATGTGTGTAAATTTCTAATTTCAAGACTCTAGTCTTCAAAAGAAATTTTTTAATGACATTAATATTTCGTTTTGAGTAGAAAATAGCAAGTAAACTTACGACTTTTTTACTTCTGTTTGCGAAAAATAATTAATTAAAAACACTTTTGTCTGTAGGAATATAAATGTTAAAGGTTGCACCTTCGTTTTCTTGCCCATCTGCAACAATATATCCTTCGTGGTTTTCTACTATTTTTTTTACGATTGCCAGGCCAATTCCAGTACCTTCGTAAGCCGTTCGGGTGTGCAAACGTTCAAACACTTCGAAAATTTGTTCGCCATATTTCGGATCGAACCCAATACCATTATCGCTTACAACTATATGGCAATATTCGGCCTGAGGTTTAAGTTGTTTCCTATTAAATGTAGCGCCAGAATCTATTACACTCTTTATTTTTATAACTGGAGGCACATCTTGTTTTGCAAATTTTATGGAGTTGCTTATTAAATTATTAAAAAGCTGGATGAATTGAAACGGAATGATATGCGCCGTGCATAAATTATCTACTTCTAAAGTCACGTTGTTGTCTTGAAGTAATTCCTTTAAGTCGATTTTCACTTCGTTTATAATGTCGTTTAAATCGGTTTTCTCGAAACTGCGTACCGAGGTGTTGGTTCTGGAATAGGTAAGCAAATCTTTAATTAGCGTTTGCATACGTTCTGCTGCATTGAGCATGCGATTAAAATATTGTGTGCCAGTAACAGAAAGATTGTCTTTTTCGAGATCTAAAATACGCGACGAAAAAATCTGAATTTTACGCAAAGGTTCTTGTAAATCGTGACTGGAAATATAAGCGAACGATTGTAATTCTTCATTCATGCGTTGTAGTTCTTCAACAGAATTTTCTAGTTTTATATTGGTTTCTTCCAGCAATTTGGTGCGCTCGTGTACTTGGCGTTCTAGCTCTTGTAAGAACATTTTTTGATCCTGAATATCGGTACTTGTACCTACCCAGCGCTGTATATTCCCTTTGTCGTCGCGTTGTGGTATGGCGCGGCTTAATTGCCATCTATAAGTGCCATCGTAACGTTTGAAGCGATGTTCAAATAAATAATCTTGACCTGTATTTATAGCTTGTTGCCAAAGTTTCGTGTTTTCGGCTCTGTCGTCGGGGTGTACAATATCTAACCAATGTTCAGGGTTTAGAGTCTCTTTAGTTAGCCCAGTATAGTCGTAAACGGTCTGGTTGTAGTAGTTTAATGTGCCGTCTGGTGTAGCAGTCCAAATTTTTTGTGGCATAGAATCGGCAAGTAACCTAAATTTCGCTTCGCTTTCTATTAAACGTTGTTGGTTGTTTCTTTCTGTGGTAATATCGCGAAGCGTGCCAATTATTTTATCAGGTTGCCCGTTGTCGTCGTATAATATTTTACCTTGTTTTCTTATCCATAGGTGTTTTCCCGTTGCACCGTAGGCTTTAACTTCGGAAAAATAGGAACCAGTTTTTAGACCGGCTTCAAAGGCAGGAAGTAAAATGTTTTTTAGGTCTTTGCGGTTAACATGCTTACGAATGGTTTCGTGGGTAAGTTTTGTGTTTTCTGAATACCCAAATATTAGGGGTAATTTTTTACTATGAGATATTTCCGATGATTTTAAATCGAGTTCCCATGTGGCTATTTGCGCTGCTTCGGTGGCTATTCTTAAGCGGGTCTCGGCTTGCTCTATTTTTTGTCTTGACAATATGTTTTCGGTAACATTTATGGCGGTAACTAAGATGCCTGTTACGTTTTTTTGACTATTTAATATGGGAGAATAATCAAAATCGAAATAAAGTTTTCTGCTACCTTCTTCATTTTCAATAATGGCAACCGATTCTTTTTCGCTGTAGGCGATACCTGTTTTAAAAACTTTATCTAATAATTGTGGGTATTTTTGTGATTTTAATTCCGGAAAGGCTTTAGTTAAAGGTTTATTTATTAGTTCTGCTTCACTTTTTTTCCAGATGTCATTAATCATTGTTTTATTAGCCATGGTAATTACATGGTTCTCACCATGAAAAACGGCTATCGGAATAGGGCTTTGTAAAATAAATTTCTTGAACTTATTTTCACTTTCTAATAATTGTTTTTTGGTTATTACAGATTCTGAAACTTCTGTTGCAGCTATAATACAACCCGTAATATCACCGTTTTCGTTTTTTAAAGGTTCGGCTAAAATGTTATAGTATAAGGGGGCGTTTTTAGACTGAATACTGTTTGTTATGGTAATTTCTGGCGCCTGAAAACTTTCTCCAGATGTTAATACTTGTTTTATAGCCGATTTTAAGTCAATGCTGCAATTGGGTAAAGCAATGTCTACATGTTCACCTATATAATTGTCGCTTTTATGTGGCAGTATGTTTTTGAATTTACTGTTTATAACATCTATAATTAGTTGTGACGAAACTATTAATACGCCTAACGGTGCTTGGCGAATGGTATTATTAAAGCGCTTTGTTAAATGCTCGGCATGCGTTTGGGCCTGTAGCATTTCTGTTTGGTCTATGGCTGTAACCATAATACCATCAATTTGATTTGCAGATTGAAATAGCGGTTGTGTTGTGAATGAAAAATATGCCGTTTTTTGTTCTGGACGTTGTACAGCTTGTAAATTTAAACACTCTGTATTTTGTGTTTGATAAGTTGCTGTAATGCACGTTTGAAGTTGATGGTCTAGATTCGTATTGTTAATAGGTTTTCCTAAGTTATAAAAATCAGGATCATTAATAAGTCCTTGTGTTATGCATGCTTCGTTATACAAAACAATCAACGCTTTGCCCCAGCATAATAACATAGGGGTTGGTGATTGTAAAATGAGATTTAAAGAAAATATAAGGTTGGGCGGCCAGTGTTTTAATTCGCCTAAGGGTGTGTTTTTCCAGTGTTTTGAAAGATACAGGTTTTGAAAATCTGTGGTGGCAACTAGTGCATTTGTAGGTGCTGGCATAGTAAAAAGCGTAACGCATACGATTATAACACGGTTTAAAAAAAGAGATTTATAAGAAGGAAGTTCAATTAGTTATAAAACTATTATTTAAAAAACTAATCGCTTTTAACTTTTAAGATTTATAAAAAGGTACTTGTTTTTAGACCGTGTTTATTATTGATATTTTTGTATAAATGTACTAAAAGGTTCGCATTTGGGCTTTGCGTTTTTCTAATTGTGTTTCGATATTGTTAGCCGATTTTGTAATGGCTTGTTCTATAGACGCTTCGTTAGTTGCTGCAAAAAGCCTTGGTCCCGGTGCACTAATTCGTATTTCGCAGATATTTTCTAGTTCGTCCGATCTGTTTTCAACTTTAAAAAACACATCGGCGCCTGTAATAAAAGGATATTTAATGCTTAAAGGATTTAAATGTTCTTCTATTAAATATTCAAAATAATTATTTCGTGTAATATTAACGTATTCATATCGTATATCCATTATTGTTAAAGTTTACAGTTAATCATCCAGTTTGTACCATATTTATCTCTAAGTCTGGCGTACAGGGCATTCCAATTCGTTTCGGAAAGTTTGTGTTGAATTTGACCGTCTTTACTGAGCTTGTCGTAAAGAGCTTTAGTAGTTTCTTCTTGGTCTAAATCTACACTTAAATGAATGTTGTTGCCTTGTGTTAATGGCGTATCTGGGGCGGCATCGTAAGCCATAATGTGTATGCCTTTGCCAACAAGCTCGGCATGTTGTAGTTTATCGCGATAGTTTTCAGGAATGTCTGCTTTGGCATTCTTATAAGTTTGTTTGTTTTTAATTTCGGCATTAAAACAATCTGCATAAAAATTTAGGGCTTCTAAACAGTTACCAGAAAATGCAAGATATGCTTGTGTCTTCATCATAGTTTAATTTTAAATTGTATACATCAAATTTATGGCTTAATCAAAACTATTATTAACCGAAACCGTTTTTTGGCGTGCTTTATTCGATTATAATGATATTTGTTTTGAGTTATTGATTTTTGCATTCTGGCACTGTTTGCTAGAGTTAAAATGTTAATTTAAGCTTTAAAATTTATGTTAATATGAAAGATACTGCACTTAAAAAATTACCAATTAAAGCGTTACCTAAATTGCTAAAACAAACTTTTATGCGCTGGTTAGATAGCGACCCTTGGCGGTTAAGTGCTATAATTGCGTATTATACAGTGTTGTCTTTGCCAGCACTTTTAGTAATTATTATAAATAGTATAGGTGCCCTTTGGGGCGAAGATATTGTACAGGGAAAATTAACTCAAGAATTTTCGGCAGTTTTGGGCGTTAATGCGGCAGAGTCTATTAAAACCATGATTACAGAAACACAACAAGCCGATAAAAATTTAATTTCTACAATTATTGGTGTGGCCACTTTGTTGTTTGGTTCTACTGGAGTGTTTTATCATTTGCAATTGTCGTTAAACGAAATTTGGGGCTTACAGGCCAACCCCACAAATTCTATTAATATTTGGGGCATGATTAAAAGTAGGGCTAGGGGTTTTGCTTTTATATTGGTAATAGGTTTTTTACTATTAATAAGTTTGGTGGTATCTACAGGTATTTCTTTATTAAATGGTTATATAAAATCGATGTTTCCAGATGTTGTGTTGTATGCGGCTTATGTGTTCGATTTTATTTTATCTCTGGCTATTGTAGCTACTTTATTTGCCTTGATGTTTAAATATTTACCCGATGCAATTATTAAATGGCGTAGTGTTTGGGTAGGCGGTTTTTTAACAGCTTTATTATTTGTTTTAGGGCAATCGTTACTTGGCTTTTATTTTGGAACGTCTAATCCAGGATCTACTTACGGTGCTGCGGGTACTGTGGTGCTTATTTTATTATGGGTGTCGTATTCGTGTTTAATATTGTTTTTTGGAGCACAGTTTACTTGGGTGTACTCTAATTATTTAGGAATAGGAGTAGCGCCCAACAGTCATGCTGTTAAAGCAGAATAAAAAAGCGATTGCCCTTATTGGACAATCGCTCGTGCTAAGATTTATGTGTTACAGGTGTTAGAACATGTAGCCTATATTTACAGAAAATACAGAGTTATGAATATCTACATCTTTTATGATGTCGGAAAACCCATAGGTATAACGTCCCTGAATAAAGAAGTTGTTTTGGAATTTGTATTCTAATCCGGTGGCTATTTGCATGTCGAAATCTTCAATAGCATCGGTATCGAAATCGCCGCCGTCGCTATTTGGGTCAAAATCGATTTCTTCGTTTACTTTAAATCCGAATTGCGGTCCAACCTGAATGTTTAAGCCTTCAATAACATACACTTTTAACAGTACAGGCACTTGAATATAATCGAGTTGAAACTCGGCGTCGCGTTGGTCGGGTTCATCTGTAATATCGAATCCTTGCCCAGAATAGAATACTTCAGGTTGTAATGAAATTCTATCGGCTATTGGGGCTTCGAGCACCAAACCAGCATTAAAACTGGTTCTGTGGTCTGGGTCGTCAAAATAATCACCTGTTACAGTGGCAAAATTTACACCACCTTTAATTCCGAATTGTAGGTCTTGAGACCAATTTTGTGCCATGGCTACAGTCGATGCCATACAGGCAAATGCTATTAATACTAACTGTTTTTTCATCATCATTTTGTTTTGATTATGTTTTAATTCTGACTTCAAAAGTAGGCGAGGACTTACATAGAAGTGTCTCTAAAAGATTAATTTTTTAACCCAATACGGTAACTTCAATTGTTTGAAAGGGTTACATCAAGTGCTTGGTGTTAGTGATAATGTTATAGCATAGATGACGTATCAAAATAGTTAATGTGTTTTCGATGTTTATTGAATGAAAAAGCCGTATTCAAAACAATATGTCCTGAATACGGCATCCCTCAATAAAACTAACTAAACTAACCTAATACGTTATTACCAATTGTCGATTTCTTTTTTAAGTTCTTCTTTGGTTTTTCCTGTTTTTTCTTGGAGCTTTCCAACAAATTCGTCAAATTTTCCTTCGGCAAACGTTAAATCGTCGTCGCTTAATTCGCCATATTTTTGTTTAAATGCTCCTTTTATTTGTTTCCATTTGCCTTCTAACTGATCGGAATTCATAATGTTTTGTTTTAATTGTTATACTTAATGTTGTTTAAGTTTATTTTTCAAGATTAGCTTACAATGTAACTTAATGCAGTTGTAAGTTCATCTTGAATGTGTACTCAAAATTACAGCAAAAGGTATTGTTGTTTTGCCGCAATGCATTCTATAGTTAACGCAAACGCTTTTTTTGTTTTTAAATACTGATTTTGGAAGGCTTAAATAATCGTTTACGTATTACAGACAAGAATATTAGGTATTGCATTAACTTATATTTAAGAGTTTTAAGACTTTTGTGTTGTAAGTATTAAAATTATTACGACGATGGACAGACCAAGAATTAAAAATGAAGACCAATACGAAGCTTTAAGAGAGCAAGGGTATAGTAAAGAAAAATCGGCACGTATAGCGAATACACCTAATGCAGGTAAAACAGGCGGAAAAGCTAAACCGTATGAAGAACGTACCAAAGAAGCACTTTACAAACAAGCTAAAAAAGTGGGTATATCAGGACGTTCTAAAATGAACAAGAGCGAACTGATAGATGCTTTACGAAATAATTAATTTAATTTTATAAGCAGAACCTTAACCAACTAACCGATTTAGCAACACACGTTTATGACAAGAATTATTAGTCCGCAAATTATAAGACAAGTATTTGTTTTACTATTAATAGTACTTATAGGAAGCCTTATTTTTATAGAAATGCTTCCGTATTTACCAGGCTTGTTAGGAGCTATAACTTTTTTTGTGCTGCTGCAACGGCCAATGGCGTATTTATTAAACAAAGGATGGAATGTTAATCTGGCAGCCATAGTTTTGCTATTTGGGTCGTTTATTGGCATACTAATTCCTATAACAGCAGTGGTGTTGTTATTAGGTAAAAAGTTGAATAACGCCGTAGAAAAATCGGAATTACTAATACGTTCTATCAAAGAGCAGGTTATGGTTTGGGAAGATCGTTTAGGGTATAGTTTTACCTCAAATTTAGATTTATCGACTGTACCCGCTTGGTTATCGGAAAATGTGCCGGACTTAGTAGGAAGTACGTTTAATATGATGATATCTATAGCTATAATGTATGTAATGTTGTACTATATGCTAACTAACAAAGCAGCCTTAAAGCAAGCTTTGGTAGCTTATATACCTATTAGTCGCGATAATTTAAAGATTATTGGCCGTGATAGTTTGGCTATGGTAAAATCGAATGCCATAGGTATTCCTTTGGTTGCTTTTGCGCAAGGTGTCGTGGCATTAATTGGATTTTTAATTTTTGATGTTAACGATCCGTTTTTTTGGGCCGTTATTGTGTTTATTGGTTCTATGATACCGTTTGTAGGTACTTTATTAGGAACCTTACCTGTGTTCGCAATGACTTTAATACATGGCGATACGTATACCGCTTGGGCCATTTTAATTTATGGTATTGTGGTAATAGGATCGACCGATAATTTATTGCGGTTATTTATTTTAAAACGTCTAGACGATGTACATCCGTTAATTACTTTAATAGGTGTTATTATTGGTGTGCCTTTGTTCGGGTTTATAGGCTTGGTGTTTGGTCCTTTGCTTATTAGTTTGTTTTTGTTGATTCTTAGAATTTACAAAAAGAAATATGGAAAAGATGTAGGGATGGTTTCGCGTAAAAACTTGTAAATCGGTTAGTGAGTTTTAATACAACGCAATCTATTTAAAAATTACTATTGAAGAAAAAATACAATTATGTTTTATAAATTATCAAATATAGCCACAAGAGAAACTATGGAGCAGGAGGTGAGCGCTGTATTTAAATTTCCTAATATATACAAGCCAAACATTGTTATAGATGGTACACAAGAAAGTATAGTACCTATTATAACTTCCGAAGCTAAAGCAAACATACAATTTGCGATTTGGGGACTTTTACCAGATCATTTTCAAGACGATTGGCAACCTTACCAAAAGCAGCATAATACCTTAAATGTACAGGTATCAGATATTACACAGGAGAGTGATTTAAAATCGGCTAAACGTTGTTTAATTCCTGTTACGGGGTACTTTGGGTTTTATAATGTTCAGGGTGAAATCAGATCGTATTATAATGTAAATGCTTCCGAAAAACCATTTTGCATCGGCGGGATTTACAATCAGTTAGACGACGGATTTTTAACCTGTTCCATCATCATTACTAAAAAACAGAAAAAAATAACTTCCGCAGAGGGGATAAATAATTTGCAGCCAGCAATTTTAGCACCATCGCAACACGATGCATGGTTAAATACCCAATCAACTTGGGGTACAGCCTTAGCTTGTTTAGAGCAACCGCATGGTTACACAATAAATCGCTACCCAACATCTAACCGATTATCTATTAATAATAAAGTGTCTAACCTCTGTAAAGTACTGGGTTTAGACGATGCTGTATAGCATTGTTATTATTGAGTAATAGCTAATGGGTTAAGTTTTAATTGGATACAGTTAATGTACTGCTTAAAATAATAAGACCTTTACATAAACAGAATAACAAATCTGTTAAAATTAATATTAACCATTAAAACTATATATTATGCTACGTTGGACAGTAACATTCGTAATTTTAGCTATTATTGCCGCCATTTTCGGATTTGGTGGTATTGCAGCAGGTGCTGCTAGTATTGCAAAAATCTTATTCTTTATTTTTCTAGTACTTTTTATCATTTCGCTTTTTACAGGCCGAAGAAAAGTATAGCATGTAGTGGTTTTGTTAAGAAATTTAGCTTAGCAACTACAAAATAATTTTAGAACACGATTTTTATATTATAACCGAATTATAAACCCTAAAATTATAGGGGTAACATTAAAAATAATCAACATGAAAAAGATAGCATATTTTATTGCCGTACTATTTATAATGGGTACAGTAGCAACAAGTTTTACAAGTTGTAGAGACGAGAACAAGTCGACATCAGAAAAAGTAGAAGATGTTGCAGACGATATTGAGGATGGTGTAGAAGATGCGGGCGACGCTATTGAAGATGGTTTGCAACCGCATAT
The DNA here is from genome assembly GCF_051200825.1 of Formosa sp. A9. Classification (GTDB taxonomy): domain Bacteria; phylum Bacteroidota; class Bacteroidia; order Flavobacteriales; family Flavobacteriaceae; genus Formosa. Next base: position 1,368,554 of record NZ_CP195158.1, read on the forward strand.
GATGCCGAGTCAAGGTACAGGTTTCAAAATGTTGTTTACGAAGCTAGACAGTTTGTTTGTCGATAATAAAGCGCCGGGACGGGTGTTGGTATTTACCGATGATTTAGAAGACTTAAATCTGGCCGATGTCACAAACTTTGTTCAGAATAATAATACCTCGTTAAACTTTTATCCAATGGCGACACAGGAAGGTGGCCAGGTGCCATCATTTTACAATCACAAAGTAGCCCTGAAGGAAAAAGGAAATGTGATTGCTTCAAAATTAAATAGCAATACCCAAGAAGCCTTAAAACAAGTAGATAGTGTGGCGGTAATGGATATGACTTTAGATAAAAGTGATGTAACACTCTTTGCCGAATCGGTGAGCGATCATTTGATTTTTGAGGAAAAACCTAAAAATGAAGACGAGCATTGGCAGGATAATGGCTATTGGTTACTCATTCCGTTGATGGTGTTGTTTTTGTTTTCCTTCAGAAAAGGTTGGAGTTTGTTAACGGTTGTGTTGTGTTTCAGTGTGTTGTCATGTCAAAGTGATAAAGCCGATAAAAAAGAAGACACATTTCAGTTTAAAGATTTATGGTACACCAAATCTTACCAAGCGCAGCAGCAATACGACAATAAGGAGTATGCCCAAGCAGCAAAAGGCTTTACAGATCCGATGCACAAGGGATCAGCGTATTATAAAGCAGGGAATTTCACCAAAGCCCGTGAGGAATTTGAAAAGGATTCAACCGCCAACGGGCAATATAATTTAGGATTGACCTATGCCAAATTAGGAGATTTAACTAAAGCACAGCAAGTGTTTGAAACCTTAGTGAAGGATCATCCCGACATGGCGCAGGCTCAAAACGATCTTCAGAATATCAATGAAGCCTTATTGCAAAAAGATGAGATGTCTGCCGAAGAGAGTAAAGTAGGCGAAGACAAACCAAATGCTAAAAACAAGCATAACGACTCGATGGAAGATTTGAGTGGCGGCGGACAAAAAGCCACTAAAAAAGATATGGAAAAACAGCGTTTGGAAGAAACCGTGAATACAGGCAAACGCAAAGGGAAAGAAATGGAGGAGTTGCCAGACGATTTTAAATCGGGGAAAGGTGGAATTCCGAAAGATATTTTAATGCGAAAAGTTGATGACGATCCCGCCTTGTTTTTAAAACGCAAGTTTCAATATCAGGTAAAGCATCATCAAGTAGACGTAGAACAAACCGAAACATCATGGTAAAAAAGTTGCAAATAACCTGCTTTTTTGTGTTGCTGGCGTGTAGCGTGTCGGCACAAAACCTGATGAGCTATGTTACGGTGAATCACGACGAGGCTTACATTGGTCAGCCCATACAAATGACGGTTTCGGTGTACACGAGTACTTGGTTTACCTCGGGTGTTGATGTGGGGAATATCCAAATTGAAGGCGCGTTGACGGTATATTTTAGATCGGTTTCCAATCGGAAAACTTTTAGTGGGAAAGCTTATTCTGGTGTGGATTTTATTTACAATGTGTTTCCGACACAGGAAGGCACAATTACTATTCAGCCTTTAGCTATCGATGTGGAATCGCCAGCTTCGGGCGGTTATAAAGGTATTAAACATACCATACATACCAAACCGAAAACCATTACGGTGAAACCAGTTCCGTTGGGTTACAATCCGAATAATTGGTTGGTGTCGTCCAATTTAACGGTGCACGAACATTGGAGTAAGCCACCAACTAAAGTAAAAGTGGGAGATGTGTTGCAACGTACCATTACACGGTCGGCGGGCGGAACTACTGGTGAATTTATTCCTGCGGTGATCTGGGATAGCATTTCGGGGGTAAGTATTTATCCAAAGCGACCAGGTGTAAACACCAATAAAACCAAGACCTATATTTCGGCCAGTAGAACCGATGCAGCCAATTATTTATTCGAAAAAGAAGGTCAAGTGACCTTACCACGCATCGAGTTTGTATATTGGAATTATGGCAACCGTCAGTTTTATAAAAAGGTAATCGATTCGGTGACGATAGACGTGGCGCCCAATCCAGATTTAAACATGTTGGCCGGCATTAAAAAACAATTGGAAGCCGAAATCACAGCTGTTCCAGAAGAAGATAAACCGTTTTTGATATTCGGACTAACGGTGCAACGCTTTGTGGAATTGTTGTTGTTATGCCTTATTGCCTTGTATTTGTTGTATAAATTGGTGCCTTGGGGAATTCGAAAAATAAAGCATCATAATCAGGTGTATCATGCCTCGGAAGCCTATGCGTTTAAGCAGTTGGAGCAGGCTTTAGGACAGTCTAATGCCTATAAAACCTTAGGGCGTTTAAAAGTATGGCTGATTAAATTAAATCCAGAAATCCCGAGTATGGCGGCGTTTATTTCGGCGTATGGTAGCGATGTTTTACAATCCAATTTTAATGCTTTGGAATCGCAAGTTTCAGGAGCAAATTCTGGAAGTTTTAATGCGAGTACATTTAAATCAGAATTAAAACAAGCTCGCGAACGCTATGTATCGCAACATAAAAAAATGGATGCTAAAAACACCAAACAGAATGAAAACGATGCTTGGTTGAATCCGGTGTCGCCAAAATCTAAATATTAATGTCGTGTTGATTAGCTCGTGTTGGGAATTGAAATTTTAGGTGATACATATTCTTCTTTTCTAGTTTAACACTATGCATTCCATGACCTTAAAATTGAGATTGTACATATTGTATTTACTTTGTTATTTATGAAGACTTTTATTTATACCACCATTTCTAAGCTGGTTAAAAAATTATATAAGAATACTGTTGTAAGCAAGACAATTAAAGGGTTTAACAGTGTGATATATTATGAAAAAGCACAACATTTAAATTTTTTATTTCAGAAGGAAGCGAACTACGAAGGGCATTTGTTACAAGCCATTAGGCGATATATTAAAAGAGGTGATGTTATATTTGATATCGGCGCCAATATAGGGCAATACGCTTTGCCGTTTAGCGAACTCGTGGGTAAGGAAGGTAAAATTGTTGCTTTCGAACCAGATTCTAAGAACTATGCTTTTCTTCAGTTTAATGTGCAGGTTAACAAGTGTGCGAATGTGATTTGCGAAAATTATGGTTTAGGCGCTACAGAAACGGTTCAGGAATTTTATAGAGATACAGAAACAGGTGGTCGCAAAGGGTCTTTTAAATTGGAGTATGTTGAAGATTCGTATACAGGAATTACTGAGCAGGTTGTTATTAATACCTTAGATTCGGCTATTGCAACTTTTGGTGCGCCTAATTTTATAAAAATAGATATTGAGGGTTTTGAAGCCGATGTTCTGTCTGGACTTACGAAGCAGTTAACGCATTGTATATTTTTTATAGAAGTAAGGCCAAAAACCCAAGCAACAGTTTTCGAGTTTTTTAAATCGAAAGGCTTTGTATGTTTCTGTATTGATTCTGGCGAGCAAGAAATAACGTCGCCCGAACAATTGTCTAATATTAGTAATTTACTGTTTTATAAAGCTTAAATTTGAAAGAACATAACTTTACGGATGTAAAACTTCGTGTACATGTTTTTTCATGTTTTCTGCCATTTTTTCGATAGGTAAATCGTCATAATCTGTGCCAAATGGATCTTCGATAGCTTCGGCAATAAGTTCTAAAGAAGCCAGAACATATAAAATAAAAGGAACGGCAAGAATTACAAAATACCCTAAAGAAAACACGTAGCCTATTGGTAGGGTTGCGACATAAACAGCAATAAATTTTTTAATGAATGCACTGTAAGAATGGGGTATAGGGGTGTTTTTAATCCGTTCGCAAGCACCGCAAATATTGGTTAGGCCTTCTAATTCGTTGTTCACAACCAGTAATTGTTCTCCAGAAATTTTTTGTTCTTTGTACAGTATGTTTGTTTTCTTAAAAATTAATGAAGCCACTTGGTTGGGACCGTGTTTTTTCTTGCTAAACGCATCGCCTAATTCGGGGTGTTCGTTTTCATCTAGCATGAAGGTAGTATAATCCGATCGTAAAAAGGCAAATAAACTTTGCAAATACATGGGAATGGCCTTTCTGTAAAAATGCCTTAAGGCTTTATCGTCTTCATCTAAAAGCGCATTGAATTTTAAGGCCAGATTCCGACTAACATTGGTAAGTGAGCCCCATTGTTTTCGAGCTTCCCACCAGCGGTCGTAAGCAGTATTTGTTCTGAAAACCAATAATAAAGACAGCGCAAAACCTAAAAGATTGTGAACAATAGTTATGTTTTTTACCCAACTTTTTGCCGATAAATTGAAATACTCCAACTCTAAATAGGCGATGCCCGCCGAAAGGACTGCGGTTAAAATTAAGTATGGATAAAGTTTTCTTAAGGTATCGGAACGGTGAATAAAAAAAACCGCTTTAAACCATTCTTTGGGATTGTATATTTCCATAGTACAAATATAAAATCTTAAGCTTTACATTTTTAGATATTCCAAATTAAATCTAGTTAATGAATACTAAAATAAATTACTTAAAAAGACCAATTAAATACAGTGCTTTAATCGTTTTATAAGGCGTGAAACTTGTATATTTAGTTCCTTAAATTCAGAACAATTCATGAAACAGTTTATTTATAGTGTCTTTCTTCTTTTTTTAATTCAACCCATTTTTGCACAAAACGATTGGGAAAATCCAGAGGTGTTTCAAATTAATAGAGCGCCTGCGCATGCCACTTTGTACCCGTATTCTTCTGTAGAACGAGCATTGCAGGGTAATATTCAAGAGGAAGATTATATGCAGGTTTTAGACGGGATGTGGAAATTTCAATATTCAGAATCGGCTTCAAAGCGTAGTACAACATTTTTTAAATCTGATTTTGATGCCAGTAGTTGGGGAGAAATTCCTGTGCCGGGCAATTGGGAATTATATGGGCATGGGGTTCCTAATTATTCTAACATGGAGTATCCGTTCGAAAAAAATCCACCGTTTATAAACGATCAACAAAATGGGGTTGGGTCTTATATTACCAATTTTTCCGTTCCAGATTCGTGGCAAGATAGGGAAGTGTATATTCAATTAGGAGCTGTAAAATCTGGATTTTATATTTGGGTAAACGGAAAGGAAGTTGGGTATAGTCAAGACTCTAAATTGCCAGCAGAATTTAATATATCGCCGTATATAAAGGCAGGCAAAAACACATTGGCTGTACAAGTTTTTAAGTTTACCGATGGCAGTTATTTGGAAGATCAGGATTTTTGGAGGTTGTCTGGCATTCAGCGCGATGTGTTATTATTTGCGCGTCCAAAAGTGCATATTAGAGATTTTTTTGCAAAGGGAACTTTAGATGCGACGTATAGCACAGGGATATTCAATTTAGATGTTGAAGTTTTGAATACCAGTGCCAAAACTAAAGGTAGTTATATATTGTCTTATCAGCTTTTAGATGATTTGGGACAAGACGTATTGCATGAAGATACATCCTTTAAAATTAAAAAAAATGCTGAGTTTATTAAGTTTCAAGCTGAAATTCCTAAAGTGAAAACCTGGTCGGCCGAAACGCCAAACCTTTACCAGTTGGTACTGAGTTTAAAAACTGCAAGCGGAACCGGTTTAGAAAGCATCGCTACAAAAATTGGATTTAGGACTTCAGAAATTAAAAACGGTCAATTATTGGTGAATGGTCAACCTATTTTATTAAAAGGTGTAAACAGGCACGAGCACGACCCCTATTTTGGACATGTGGTTAATAAGGAAAGTATGATTGCCGATATTAAAACCATGAAACAATTTAATATTAATGCGGTTAGAACATCGCATTATCCTAACGATCCATTGTGGTATAGTTTGTGCGACGAATACGGCTTGTATGTTTACGACGAGGCTAATATAGAATCGCACGGTATGGGCTACCAGCCAGAGCATACTTTGGCAAACAAACCCGAATGGAAAGCGGCTCATGTAGCACGTATTAGCAATATGGTAATACGCGATAAAAATCACCCGTCTATTATTGTTTGGAGTATGGGTAACGAGGCTGGTACTGGTCCTAATTTTTTAGCAGGCTATCAAGCCGTAAAGGCTTTAGACGATTCCCGACCTGTGCATTACGAGCGTGCCGAAAAATTAACCGATGTTAAAGAACGACACACCGATATTCGTGCCGATATGTATGCTTCTATAGACTTTGTGCAAAACACTTGGGTTGGAAGCGATAGTGAGCGTCCTTTTATTTGGTGCGAATATGCACATGCTATGGGGAATAGTAGTGGAAATTTTAAAGAATATTGGGACATGGTTCGTGCCAACAGACAAGTACAAGGTGGTTTTATTTGGGATTGGATGGATCAAGGTTTAGCGAAATATGATGACAACGGCAAGCGCTATTGGGCGTATGGCGGTCATTTTGAGCCAGAAGGGATGCATCACGACGAAAATTTTTGTTTAAATGGTATTGTCGATCCCGATTTAACACCGCATCCTGGTCTTTACGAAATTAAAAAAGTATATCAGAATATTATTTTTAAGCATTCGCAGACATCACCAGAAACAGTAACTGTTTATAACGATCACTTTTTTAAAGATTTAAACGATTATGTTGTGCGTTGGGAGTTGGTTGCCGATGGTGTTGTTAAACAAAACGGTATGTTTACGCCTACTGATGTTGCGCCGCAATCGGCTAAAGATTTTAAAATTGCGCTGATGCCATTAGATGACGACAAAGAATATTTTTTAAATCTGTATGCACTTCAAAACACTGTTAGTTCGCCTTTAATTCCTTTTGGAACTCAGCTTGCATCAGAACAATTTCAATTACATACTGTCGATTTAGAATGGAAATCAAAGTCAGCTGATGCTCCAATTCAATTGTCGGAATCGGCGACAGGATATTCAATTTCTGGTAATGATTTTACAGTGGATTTTTTGAAATCTACAGGCGCTTTAAATTCATATATTCTTAACGGTTATGAGTTAATTACAGCACCATTAGTACCTGATTTTTGGCGCGCCCCAACTGATAATGATTTTGGAAACGACATGCCAAATCGTTGTAAAGTTTGGAAAACCGCTGGCGAGCATCTTAAATTAAAGACTATCAAAGCTAAGGCTATTTCTGCATCGGAAATTCTGGTTGAAACCTTGCTTGAAGTTCCGGATGTTATGGGCGAAATTAAATTAAATTATACCATTTCAGGAGATGGCGCGGTGCTTGTTGATTATCATTTCAATGCGCAAAAAAAAGATTTACCCGAAATTCCAAGAATAGGTATGCGGGTTCAACTGCCAAAAGCAGTGAATAATTTGGCGTATTACGGTCGTGGCCCTTGGGAAAATTATAATGACAGACGTACAGCTGCTTTTGTAGGTATGTACCAAACGACCGTAGCCGATGCTTATTTTGCATATAGCAGGCCTCAAGAAAATGGCCATAGAACAGATGTCCGTTGGATGAGTTTGCAAAATCATTCTGGCTTGGGACTAAAAGTACAAGCTTTAGGCACTCCAATAGAAAGCAATGTCTTGCATTATAGCACATCGGATTTAGACCCAGGAACCAAAAAGCAATTACGAACAACGGCAGATTTAAAGGAAGGTAATTTTGTAGAACTGCATATAGACCATGTTATGATGGGCGTTGGTGGCGATACGAGTTGGGGAGCCAAACCCCATGCCCCGTATTTGTACTATGCCAATAAAACGTATCAGTACCGTTTTGTTTTAAGTCCGCAAAAGTAAAAAATAAAAAAGCCACGATATTGTTTAGAAATCGTGGCTTTTTTGATGGTGTATTTATTGTAATTACATTGGCATAAGGCCGCCGCTATAAAGCACAAAAAGTGCTAAAGGTAACGCAATAGCCAAAGCAATAAGTGTAGGTTTTACCCAATCTTTTTTATGGTATTTAAATGTTTTGCCTAAGTAGCTGTTCCAAAAATATTCGGTTAAAATGAAACCTCCCAAAACATTTATAACAATAGAAATATTAGTGCCAATATTAAATATCGACATTAACGCCACAGGAACAAAAGCATATAATATACAGAACAACAATACCAACGACCTTGCTTTGCTATGTCCTGTTTGTTTAAAGTTATACATGAGTAAAGCACCACCAAATATGGTTGAAAAAAATAGCGAAAACATGAGTATAAGGCGTTTAGAATGTAACACAGGTAATTGATCAGTCTGTGTCGTGCTAAACGGTTTAGAGTTGTTTTCTTGTGCTATAGTCTTGTTTTTTTCTTGTTGACTGCTTAGGGTTTTATGGATTTGCAATAACGTATCGTTAGTGTGCGCTCTCGATATTAGAATGTCTACGGCTGTAAGACGTGCTTCGTCTGTATAAATCTCTTCGTTAAGCGCAATGGCTTCAAGTTCGTTATTGTTTTTCTTACTAAATCGGTCTTTAAAAATATTATCGGTCATTATCTAAAAAAATATAGCTTTTAAGTGGCGCAAAATCTTTGCTACGATAAAAGCATGCAAAAAATTAACAGTTTTTGTATTTGTCGTTTAGGCCTACACCTTTTAAAATCATAGGCGTTATTTTTTCTAATCGACTTTGTTTTGTAGCGTCGCGTTTTGCAGAAGAAATGTATTCGGCATATTCGCGTTGTTTGTAAGGCGACAACGCTTTAAATTGTGCGTTTAATTCGGATTGTGTTTTTAATACGTCGCTTAACAGTTTAGGAAGTGCTACTGAAGTTCCTTTTTTTTCGGGTTTTATTTCCTTACCGAGTTTTTGATTTTCAATCGCTTCTTTGGTGTAAGCCAATACGGCTTCTTTATTGATGTCTGAAAGCGATGAAAACCGCATTTGTCTTAGGCCTTTGGTTTTGTCTTGCGCCTGCTCTAAAAGTTGATGCTCGTCTTTTAAAAAGACACCATTAAAAAACCAAATGCCAAAATGATGTTTAAAAGCACCCAGACCCACGACGTTTTTTCCGTTTATGTTGTATACAGGAGCGCTCCATTTAAAGGCTTCTTCGAGTTCAGTAGAAATAAAAATAGAGCGTAGTAGCGTTAAAGCCTCCGTCCAAGTATCGTGGCCTTCAATATACGCTTCAACCGAATCGAATTTTTTCATTTAGTAATTGTTAATAGGGGTTTAAAGATACGTATTTTAAAGCTTATATGTATAGGCTGTTATTTTTGGGCCACTAGTTCGGCTATTTTGCAAATTACTTCGGTTGCTTTTATCATACTTTCTACTGGTACGTATTCGTAACGCCCATGGAAGTTGTGTCCGCCAGCAAAAATATTAGGGCAAGGCAATCCCATATAACTCAATTGCGAACCATCCGTACCACCGCGAATGGCTTTAATGTTTGGGGTAATACCCACGGCTTTCATGGCTTTTTCGGCTACTTCCACAATATGCATTACAGGTTCTACCTTTTCTTTCATATTGTAATATTGGTCTTTAATGTCTATGCTAACAACTTCTCGTTCGTATTGTGCATTAAGCTCGTCGGTTAGCTTTTGCATGACTTCTTTGCGGGCTTCAAAATGATTTTTATCGTGGTCGCGAATAATGTATTGTAGTGTGGTTTCTTCAACATCACCTTTTATATCAGTTAGATGGAAGAATCCTTGGTAGCCATCGGTATGTTCTGGCGTTTCTAAACGCGGTAAGGAGTTGATAAATTCTGTAGCGATATACATCGAGTTTACCATTTTACCTTTGGCGTAGCCTGGGTGTACAATTTTTCCTTTTACTTTAACTTTTGCTCCAGCGGCATTAAAATTCTCGTATTCCAATTCGCCAATTTCGCTGCCATCCATGGTGTAAGCCCAGTCGGCGCCAAATTTTTTAACATCGAATTTATGGGCACCGCGACCAATTTCTTCGTCAGGTGTAAAGCCTATACGAATGTTACCGTGTTTAATTTCTGGGTGTTGTATTAAATATTCCATGGCCGAAACAATTTCAGTAATTCCGGCTTTATCGTCAGCCCCTAACAGGGTCGTGCCATCGGTAGTGATTAAGGTTTGGCCTTTATATTGCAGTAAGTCTTCGAAATAATCTGGCGATAAAATGATATTTTCATCGGCGTTTAAAATGATATCTTTTCCGTTATAGTGCTCTATAATCTGCGGTTTTACATTGGCACCTGTAAAATCTGGAGAGGTATCGAAATGCGAAATAAATCCTATGGTTGGCACCTCGTGTTCTACATTACTTGGTAGCGTTGCCATAATGTAGGCATTCTCGTCTATAGTCACATCTGTTAGGCCAATAGTTTTTAATTCTTCTACTAACGCATTGGCTAAATCCCATTGTTTTTTTGTGCTTGGGGTTGTGTTGCTTTCCGGGTCCGATTCGGTATCGACGGTTACGTAGCTAATGAAACGATTTATAAGGTGTTGTTTGTTTATCATGCGGGGTAAGATTTTACACAAAAGTACTATTAAAAATTATTTATGCTTTTTGAATTGGATGATTTTTTAATTAAAAGTATTTTTGCACAAATAATCGCTAGATGTATAAATTACTAATACGCCCATTGTTTTTTAAATGCGATCCAGAACGTGTACACCATTTTACGTTTTCCATGGTTCGTTTTTTATCTAAAATTCCATTAATACCCAGTTTGTTTAGAGCCTTATTTACTATTGAAGATAAGCGCTTACACACCAAAGTTTTTGGTTTAACGTTTAAAAACCCGGTTGGATTAGCAGCTGGATTCGATAAGAATGCTGTGCTGTATAATGAGCTGGCTAATTTTGGTTTCGGATTTATAGAAATCGGTACAGTAACTCCAGTAGGACAGGAGGGAAACCCTAAAAAGAGAATTTTTAGACTGTTAGAAGATCAGGGCTTGATAAACCGTATGGGGTTTAATAATGAAGGTGTAGAGGCTGCAATCAGCCAATTAAAAAAGAATAAGAAGAAACTTTTAATAGGCGGGAATATTGGTAAAAATACTCAGACCGCCCCAGAAAATTATACAGCAGATTATTTAGCTTGCTTTAACGCTTTGCATCCGTATGTCGATTATTTTGTATTGAATGTAAGTTGCCCTAATGTGGGGAGCCATGCCAAATTAAATGATAAAGATTATTTGTTGGAATTGATTCAAACGGTTAAAACAGCCAATAATTCGTTCAAAATTCAGAAACCGATTTTATTAAAAATTGCACCAGATTTAAATACGGTACAATTAGATGAAATTATAGAGTTGGTTAACGAAACCCAGTTAGACGGCGTTATAGCCTCTAACACGTCTGTAGATAGAAGTGATTTAAAAACACCAACCCAAACATTGGAAGCTATTGGTAATGGCGGTTTAAGCGGCCAACCAATAAAGGATAAAAGCACAAAAGTGATTCGGTACTTAAGCGAAAAAAGCAATAAGGCCTTTCCTATAATTGGTGTGGGTGGCATTCATTCTGCCAAAGATGCTCTGGAAAAGTTAGATGCAGGTGCTACTTTGGTACAAATTTATACCGGATTTATTTATGAAGGCCCATCGTTAATCAAGCAAATTAATAAGGCTATTTTAAAACGAAAATAAAACATTGAATGTAGATGTTTTAATATCGTTTGCCTTAGCTACAGCGGCTTTAGCCATAGCGCCAGGGCCAGACAATATTTATGTGCTCATGCAGAGTTTAACCCATGGTAAAACCTCTGGTTTAGCAACAGTAGCAGGGTTAATTACAGGATGTTTGGTGCATACCACTTTAGTGGCTTTTGGTATTTCGGCAGTTATTAAACAATCCGACTTGCTTTTTTTCGGTATTAAATTATTTGGAGCTGGATATTTGTTGTTTTTAGCATATAAGGTTTTTAAAAGTCCTGCGGACGTTTTATTGTCTAGAGATACGGTGCCTCAAAAAAGTTTAATGCAATTGTTTAAGCAAGGGTTTATAATGAATGTTTTAAATCCAAAAGTATCCATTTTCTTTCTCGCTTTTTTTCCAGGGTTTTTATTCAGTTCGCAGTTAAGCACCGTACTACAGTTTTACATCTTAGGGTTGGTGTTTATGGGGGTGTCTTTTATTATTTTTTCAGGTATTGCCTTTTTGGCGGGCAGCATATCAACGTATTTAAAACAGCATCAAGGTGTGGGGGTGGTCTTAAAATGGTTGCAAATTGTTGTGTTTGTATCGATTGCAGTTTTCATTCTGCTTTCAGAAAAATAATAGTATTTTTATCCTATAAATTTTAAGTATTCATGACCAAAGGAGTTAAAGTAATCGAATGTCCGCGAGATGCCATGCAAGGCATTAAAGCATTTATACCCACCGAGCGTAAGGTGCAGTACATTCAATCGCTTTTACGCGTAGGTTTTGATACTATAGATTTTGGAAGTTTTGTGTCGCCAAAAGCTATTCCGCAAATGGTAGATACAGCCGAAGTACTTGCTCGTTTAGACTTATCTAAAACAAGTAGTAAATTGTTAGCTATAATTGCAAATGTTCGTGGTGCCGAAGACGCGTGTCAGCATCAAGCGATAGATTATTTAGGTTATCCGTTTTCGATTTCTGAAAATTTTCAGATGCGTAATACCCATAAAACTATCGCGCAATCTGTAGAGACTTTGCAGCATATTTTAAATTTAGCCGATGCACACAACAAAGAGGTTGTGGTTTATATTTCGATGGGGTTTGGTAATCCTTATGGCGACCCGTGGGATGTGGATATTGTTGCCTATTGGACGGAGCAATTGAGTAGTATGGGCGTGAAAATTTTGTCGTTAAGCGATACTGTAGGCACTTCTAACCCTGAAAATATTTCGTATTTATTTTCGAATTTAATACCACAATATCCGCAGATTGAATTTGGAGCCCATTTGCATACTGCACCACAAGCTTGGTTCGAAAAGGTGGATGCTGCTTATAAGGCAGGATGTAAGCGTTTTGATGGGGCAATTCAAGGGTTCGGAGGCTGTCCGATGGCTAAAGATGAACTTGTTGGAAACATGCCTACCGAGAAGTTATTATCGTATTTTACAGCCAAACAAGACAATGCGCTAAATGCCTTAAGTTTTGAAAGTGCGCATAACGAGGCTACAAAACTATTTTCGGTTTATCATTAAACTTGTTTAAAATTCTAAAGCCTAGCGTTTGAAACTTAAAATTTTCGCGGTATAAATTTGGTAAACGCATTCTCATCTTTACTTTTGTCTTTATAATTAGCCTTACACTGTAACCGATGCTTCTTTTTATAGTTTTAAGAGGGCATCTACTGTAATAATTTAACACCGTTGTAGTTTACTTACAACAAATATTGCAGTATCTTAATAAATAGAAATTCCAAAAACGCTTGTGTTACATTAAAAGTGAATGGATATCTGTTTTTTTGGGGTGCTAAAGTTTTAAATACTATGGGAACCACATGGACTAAATATATTAACAGTACCGTAAATCCAGCGCCTTTGGCAGGGTTTAGGTTGTCTTTTGGTTTAGTGGTGTTTGTAAGTTTAATGGTGTTTTGGAGTAAAGGGAATATTAACACGTATTGGTTGTTGCCCAAAGTGCATTTCCCGTTTTATGGTTTAGATTGGTTTGTTCCCGCAAGCTGGATTGTTTATACATTGTTTAGTATTTGTAGCCTGTCTGCCTTTGGTATTATGATAGGTTATAAATACAGATGGGCCATTGTACTTTTTCTGTTGAGCTTTACGTATTTAAGTCTAATGGAAATGACCGTGTATTCCGATACGTATTATTTGATTAGTGTTATAAGCTTTTTAATGCTGTTTTTGCCTGCAAACGCAGCTTTTTCTGTCGATTCTTTATGGTCTAGGCGTAGTTATAAAACCATACCAAAATGGTGTGTAGATAGCCTAAAGTTGCTAGTCGCTATAGTATTTGTGTTTAAAGGTTTAGGAACTTTAAATACAGATTGGTTGCTGCATGGTCAGCCAGTTAATATTTGGTTGTCTGCCAATACCTATTCGGTAGCATGGATACAAACTATTGTATTGAGTTCTGGCTTAGCATTAGGTTTAAGTTGGTTGATAACCCTTTGGTGTTTTTTGCTTCCGGTTTTGTTGTTGTATAGTCGGTTTAGGTATTTGTCCTTTATTTTATTATTAGGATTTTATTGGTGTTTTTTGGTATTGTTTCCGGTACAGTTGTTTCCATTCATTCTAGTAATAAGTACCTTAATTTTCTTTTCGTCTGCGTGGCATCATGCAATAATTAGAATTGTACGTCAATTATTATCGCCTATACAATACGGGTTAAAATTGCCTACAGCTTTAAAAATGACTAAACATTACGAGTTTCAAATAGAGCTTCCTAAGGTTGTTTTAGGGTTGTTTTTTCTGGTGCAACTTGTTTGGCCTTTACGCTATTTAAGTTATTCGGGGGAATGGTATTGGACAGAAAAAGGATTGTCTTGTGCCTGGCGTTCTGAACTTATAGACAAGACAGGACGTACGGTGTTTACAGTTTCTGAATTAGAAGGCGAGTCGGTTTTTGAAGTTGATAATTCACAATTTTTAGCACCATTTCAAGAAGAACAGGTTAGTGTGCACCCCAATTTAATGCTGCAATATGCACAGTATTTGGGCGATTATTTTGCCAATCAAGGGCATAAGCATGTACAGGTGTTTGTGTTTAGTAAGGTGTCTGTAAACGGAAGACCTTTTTTACAGTTTAGTAATCCAAAAATAGATGTGTATAGAGAACAGAAGTCACTTTTACATGAGGAGTGGATTTTACCCTTTCCAAATACAATAAAAGGGCTTTAAGGGTATCGCATTGATTGAAGTTAAAATTGATGAAGCCTTCAGTAAAATTGAAATTTATTTAGTGGCTTTTTAGAAAAATTAGATTTATAGTAAATATATTAAAGTAAGGCAAGTGTTTGTTTTTTTAGTTTCGAAAACATCACGTTAATAAAACACTAAAGGAGTGAATATTTTCCTAATTTAAATTGTATATTTGCATGCAATTATATCTTAATTGCATCATGACAGCACACAACAACAAAATTGTAGGAGAAGGACTAACTTACGATGACGTTCTTTTAGTTCCAGCATTCTCAGAAATTTTACCACGCGAGGTAAATATTCAAACGAAATTCACAAAAAACATTACCATTAACATTCCTATTATTTCTGCGGCTATGGATACCGTTACAGAAAGCGCTATGGCTATTGCTATTGCTAGGGAAGGCGGTATTGGAGTGCTTCATAAAAACATGACAATTGTACAACAGGCTCAAGAAGTACGTAAAGTAAAACGTGCAGAAAGCGGTATGATTATAGACCCAGTTACATTACCGTTAACAGCGACTGTTTTGGATGCTAAAAATAACATGCGCGAGCATAGTATAGGCGGTATTCCTGTAGTTGATGATCAAGGAAAATTAAAAGGTATTGTAACTAATAGAGATTTAAGATTCGAGCATGAAAACAATCGTCCGATTGTTGAAATCATGACTAGCGAAAACTTGGTTACCGCAGCAGAAGGTACGTCTTTAAAAGATGCTGAGGTGATATTACAAGAAAATAAAATTGAAAAATTACCTGTAGTCGATGCCGATTACAAATTGGTAGGTTTAATTACTTTTAGAGATATTACTAAATTAACGCAAAAACCCATAGCAAATAAAGATAGTTTTGGTCGTTTGCGTGTTGCAGCTGCTATTGGTGTTACAGGAGATGCTGTAGAACGTGCAGAGGCATTATACAATGCGGGGATAGATGCGATAATTATAGATACAGCTCACGGACACACAAAAGGAGTGGTAAATGTGCTTAAAGAAGTAAAAGCGAAATTTCCCGATTTAGATGTTGTGGTAGGGAATATTGCAACTGCCGAAGCCGCCAAATATTTAGTAGAAGCAGGAGCAGATGCTGTTAAAGTAGGTATAGGACCAGGATCTATTTGTACAACACGTGTTGTTGCAGGAGTAGGGTTTCCTCAGTTCTCTGCGGTATTAGAAGTCGCTGCGGCCATTAAAGGTACGGGAGTGCCTGTAATTGCAGATGGAGGTATTCGTTATACTGGTGATATTCCAAAAGCGATTGCGGCAGGTGCCGATACCGTAATGTTAGGCTCTTTGCTAGCAGGAACTAAAGAATCTCCAGGCGAAACAATTATTTACGAAGGAAGAAAATACAAATCGTATAGAGGTATGGGCTCTGTTGAAGCGATGAAGCAAGGCAGTAAAGACCGTTATTTTCAAGATGTAGAAGACGATATTAAAAAACTTGTTCCAGAAGGTATTGTAGGTCGTGTAGATTATAAAGGCGATTTATTTGAAAGCATTCATCAATTTATAGGTGGTTTACGTGCAGGTATGGGATATTGTGGTGCTAAAGATATTGCTACTTTAAAAGAAACAGGACGCTTTGTTAAAATTACAGCAAGTGGTATTAACGAAAGTCATCCGCACGATGTTACCATTACAAAAGAATCTCCTAACTATTCGAGATAAAAATTTATAAATAGATAGAAAAACATTTCAACGGGTTGGCGATTAACTTTCCTGTTGAAATGTTTTTTTTGCGTTAAATTTAGATGAAATTCACGCTAAAAATGAACACTTCATTTTTAAAGTAACTAATATTTTGTATTTTTAATTCTTAAAATCGAAATAATGAAGCAAAAAGTTTCAACTGAATATTCGCACGGACAAGCCCAAATTTTTAAAAATCCGTTTTTAGAAAGTCTTACTAAAACCAATCCCACTTCAAATATCATTATCTACGGTTTAACCATAGTTGGCCTAATTTATTTAGCTATTGGTATCCGTGGTTTAAGTCCGTTAATGTGTTTGGGCTTATTTGTGTTTGGGGTTCTGTTTTGGACATTTGCCGAGTATATGCTACACCGTTATGTGTTTCATTGGGTTACCGATGCCGAGTGGTCACAACGTTTCCATTTTATCATGCATGGGTCGCATCATGAATATCCAAGAGATAAAGATCGTTTGTTAATGCCTCCGGTTCCTGGGTTGTTAATGGCAAGCGTATTGTTTGGGGTCTTTTATATTATCTTTTGGGTATTGGGTATCTCTAACCTGGTGTTTGGTTTTTTTCCAGGGTTCTTTAGCGGGTATTTAATGTATTCTTTTGTACACCGCGCCACCCATATAAAGCGACCACCAAAACGATTTAAAAAATTATGGTTACACCATAGTTTACATCATTACAAATATCCAGATAAAGCATTTGGCGTGTCTAACCGTTTTTGGGATCGTGTGTTTGGTACTATGCCTCCAAGCAACAATTAGCCTCTAGAGAGTAAGCTTGCCAAAAGTTTGGTGCTTTTAAACTGTTCTAAAATTATTTTAATAAAAACCGTTATCGGTATAGCCATTATAAGGCCGGGAACGCCCCAAATAAAGCCCCATAACATGAGCATTACCAAAACGGTGATAATGTTTATTGAAAACGATTTCCCCATAAATACAGGTTCCAGAATGGCACCAAAAAGTACCTGAACACCAGTAATACTTAGTGTAAAGAAAATTAAGGTACTAGTTGTTTCAATTTCTACAAAGGCGAAAATAGATAGTAAAATTACTGTTATAAACGAACCTACCATTTGTATGAAATTGATGATAAACGCAAACAGTCCCCAAAATATAGGAAAGCTTACATCGAATGCATAACAAGCCAAGCCTGTGCCAATTCCGGTTAATAGGCTAACCAGAAATTTAACTTTAATGAATTTGATTAAATCCTTTTCGATTTTCATAAAGGTTTTAACCGAAGTGTGTTTTTGTTTTAAAATGGTATTGTTAAGTACTTTGTGTACGTTAATAGATTCTGCCAGCCATAGCACCACAAAAAATGCAGTCATAAGCACCATGGTTAACGATTTTTGAATGTAATTTAATGTTGGGCCAAAATTTTCAAGTAATGTCTCTTTGCTGAATATTTGGGTAGATATGCTCGTGTTTTCTTTAAAGATATCTATCCCAAAAAAGGTCTCGACATTACTAATTAAGGCGTTTATTTTTTCGTGGGCCTTCAATAAAAAGGCATCGCTAGTCGATAAAATTTCACGACTCGATAATTTAACCAATTCACCGCCTATTTTAAAGAATCCAAAAATAATCAGCACAATAATAATAATGCTTATCGTTTTTGGGATGTGTCTTTTTGTTAACCATCGCATAATCGGTAAAAAGAGCAAGGCAATAAACATGGAAAAGATAAGCGGAATAAAAATAAACGATAATGTTTTTAGTAAATAAAACACTAACGGAATTACTATTATCAGCAATAAAATATTGGTGGTGCGTCTGTCGTTTAACATAGTTGCCTTAAATTAAAAAGGATGTTATTTTTAGAACGGCAAATGTAGTTTAAAACCCATTATTTTAATAGGAAAAAGCACTTAATTTTTGTGCAATTAAGGCGTGTATACTTGACCTCTATGGGGTTTTAAAGCGTCTCTAAGAGGTTTCATGTTTAACTCGTTTACCACTAAAAATGCTATGGCGTGCATGTCGTTTATGGCGGTAAATCCGGTGATGCTAATGTCTAAATTATGGCTTACTATATACTCCTTTAAATGAAGTTCGTGGTGTTCGGCTGTTTTTAAGGCGTGTGGGCCCCTAAAATCCCAAATTAATTTTAAATCGCACATAGGTTTTATTTTTGCAAAAATAGAAAAAATATAGATGACGTTTTTCGCTTTTAGTTATCGAGTAGGGCCATTAAAAAATAAAAAGCTTTAAAATACTAAATTAAACGGTATAGCGTTTGTTAAAGCGACTTGTAATATAGCTTTATATTACTATTTTTGCTCATGTTAAATAATAAATAATGAAATTGAAATCTGTTTTTTTAGTGTTTTGGCTCTTATGTTCTTCGATAGCCAGTTCACAAATTACTTCAGAAGATGTACTTTTTACGGTTAATGAAACACCTGTATACGCATCGGAATTTTTAAGAGTTTATAATAAGAATCTAGATTTGGTAAAAGACGAATCGCAAAAAGATGTCGATGCTTATTTAGAGCTGTTCATCAATTATAAACTAAAAATAGAAGAAGCTAAAGCTTTAAAGTTAAATGAAAAACCATCGTACCAACGCGAATTAAGCACGTACAGAAAGCAATTGGCAAAAAACTATTTAACCGATACTAAAGTTACAGACGAACTTATAGAGGAGGCTTACAGTAGGTTGCAATACGATGTAAAAGCCCAACATGTGTTAGTTCGCGTAGATGAAAATGCGAGTGCAAAAGATACCTTAGAGGCTTATATTAAAATTGTAAAATTAAGAAAGCAGCTTATAGACGATGGTTTTGAAAATGTACAAAAAGAATTACACGATGGTAAAACGGTTTTCGCCGAAGATTTAGGGTGGTTTTCTGCCTTTAGAATGGTGTATCCGTTCGAAACAGCAGCTTTTAATACCGAAGTTGGTAATGTGTCGCAGCCTTTTAGAACCCGATTTGGTTACCATGTGGTACAGGTAAAAGATAAGCGCGAATCTAGAGGAGAGGTTACCGTAGCACACATAATGGTGCGAAACAATGCCGCAGGAGACACTTTGGTAAATCCAGAAGCCAGAATAAACGATATTTATAAAAAAATAAACCAAGGCGAAAGTTTTGAAGCTTTGGCCAAACAATTTTCAGACGATAAAAGTACGGCCAGTCGTGGTGGTCGTTTAGATCCGTTTAGTGGCGGACAACTATCGTCTCTGGAATTCGAAGATCAAGCCTTTGCTTTAAAAGCCGTTGGCGATATCTCTAAACCTTTTCAAACCAATTACGGGTGGCATATTGTAAAACTTTTAGATAAAAAAATGCTGCCTTTATTTGTAGACTACAAGCCCGAATTGGAAGATCGTGTTAAACAAGACAGTCGTTCGCAGTTAATAGACGATACCCGTTATCACGAGTTGGTAAAACGTTATCATGTAGATGAGTCGTTGTCGGCGTTGTCGTATTTTGTTAAGCTTTTAAATAAAAATTATTACAGCAATACATGGCAGCTTCCAGCAAATTTTAAGGGAGAGACAGCTTTGGTTACTATAGATAAAATGGAGTTGTTTTATAAAGATTTCGGACATTATTTAGAACAGCAACAGCAGCGTTTTAATTCAGATAAAGTTGATTTTAAAACTATAGTAACTACCAATTATAAAACCTTTTTAGAACAAGAAGTTTTACAATATCAAGAAGATAATCTGGAGAACGAAAGTGAAGAATTTGCGCATATCGTTTCAGAATATCGAGACGGATTATTGTTATTCGATTTAATGGAAGGTCAAATCTGGAATGTTGCCAATACCGATTCGGTTGCTGTGCAAGCTTACTACAATACGCATAAAAACAATTACATGTGGCAAGAGCGTATAGATGCTATTGTGGCATCGTCTGCAGATCGAAAAGATATTAAAACAGTATCTAAATTATTAAAAAAGAATGTACCTTTAGAAGACATTAAACAAAAAGTAAATGTTAACGACGAGGTTCATGTTATGTTTACAACAGGAATTATGGAAGCCAACCATGCTGGACTTCCAGAATCGTTTCCGTTTAAAAAAGGACGCTCTAAAATTTACGAGTATAACGGAGGTTATGTGGTAGCCAACGTTAAAGAAGTCCTTCCAGAAACTCCCAAATCTTTCGACGAAGCCAAAGGTCAGGTTATTAGTGATTTCCAGACCGAAAAAGAAGAACAATGGTTGCAAGACCTTCATGCAAAATACACCGTAGATGTGCATGAAGATGTTTTAACCAAAGTGAGAAACGAAATAAATAACAATCAGTAATTGAAAGGGAGATTTTTAATATTATGCCTCGTTTTGCTAAGCTATTCGTGTACGTTTTTTAAGTCGGAAGACACGCGTATTCCAATAGCCAGAGTGCACGAAAGCTATTTATACACCGAAGATCTTAAAGATTTGGTAACCGCAGGTACTACAAAAGAAGACAGTATTCTATTGGTGCAAAACTTTATTAATAGTTGGGCAACACAGCAATTGTTGGTTGCTGGTGCAAAACGAAATTTAAACGAAGAGAAATTGGCCAATTTCCAGAGATTGGTAGAGCAATATAAAAGAGATTTGTATTCTAAAGCGTATTTAGAAGCTTTAGTGTCCAGAAGTTTAAACGATACCGTAAGTTTGGCCGAAGCCGAAAGTTACTATAGCGATAATGTAGAAGCATTTAAACTAAATGAAGACCTCGTTAAGTTTCGGTATATTAATTTAGACGAAAACAGGTTAGATTTTAAAGAGATTAAAGAACAGTTTCAACGTTTTAACGCGAACGATAAAAGAGCTTTAGATTCTATCTCTATTCAGTTTAAATCGTATGCTTTAAACGATTCTATTTGGATTAAAGTGAGTCAGGTGCTTCATAAAATTCCTGTGGTTTCTGCCGAAAATAAAGACCAACTGTTAAAAAAATCTAATTTTATACAACTCAAAGATTCATTAGGAGTATATTTGATGCATATTAACGACGTATTATTGCGTGGTAGCACAGCACCGTTAGAGTATGTAAAACCTACCATAGACCAAATAGTGGTTAATAAAAGAAAATTAGAACTCATTCGAGATTTAGAAAAAGATATTACAAAAGATGCAATTAAGAACAAACAATTTGAAATCTATAATTAACCTTAAACCCGCTTTTATTTTAAGCCTTTTTATTAGTGTAAACAGTGTATTTGCACAAGAAATTATCCCAGATCAAATTAAAGAAGAAGTTGTAAAAGATACTGTAATTTCTGGTGCCGCAAAAAAAATTGACGGTGTAGCGGCAGTAATAGGCGAGTATATTGTTTTAGATTCCGATGTAGATAAAACATTTTTACAGCTCGAAGCTCAGGGTATTAATACCTCCGAATTTACACGTTGCGAGTTGTTTGGTAAACTGTTAGAAGACAAATTGTATGCCCACCACGCTGTTCAAGATAGTATTGTGGTGTCCGAAATAGAAATCCGTTCGTTTGTAGATCAGCAAATTCAAGCGTTTTTAGAACAAACAAATGGTTCTATGGATGCCTTACTAAAACTCTATAATAAAGAAGATGAAAAGAGTTTTAGAGACGAGATGTACGAAATTAACAAAAGCCAAAAGCTAGCTTCAGAAATGCAAAGAAGCATTATTGAAGATGTCGAGGTTACTCCAGAAGAAGTTCGCGAATATTTTAACGCTATTCCAGAAGACGAACGCCCTACTTTTGGAACCGAATTAAAAGTAGCGCAAATTGTTATAGAACCTAAAATTACCGAAGCAGAAAAGCAAAAGGTAATCGATCGCTTAAACGAAATTCGTGCCGATGTTTTAGAGAATGGTGCAAGTTTCCGATCTAAAGTGGTGTTGTATACAGACGATAAGGCTTCAGTAAGAAATGGTGGTTTGTACACCTTAAACAGAAAGCAACCTAAAATGGTAAAGGAGTTTAGGCAAGTGGCGTTTTCGTTACAAGAAGGCGAAATTTCTGAGCCTTTCGAAACCGAATTTGGTTATCATATTATTTATTTAGAAAAAATTAGAGGTCAGGAATACGATGTACGTCATATTCTTTTAATGCCAAAAGTATCCGATGAAGAAGTTACTAAAGCAAAAGAACAGTTAGAAGAAATAAGACAACATATTGTTGATGGCGATATTACTTTTGCTGAAGCCGCTAAAGAGTCTAGCGAGGAAAAGGAAACTAAAAACGACGGCGGGCAGTTAATTAATCCAGCAACACAAGATTATAATTTCGAGCTAACTAAAATGGATCCGGAATTATACGGGCAAATACAAAATCTTAAAGATAACGAGGTTAGCTTGGTATTAACCGACCAAGAGCGTAATGGTAAAGTGAAATTTAAAATATTAACTGTTACAGATCGTATAGACGAGCACGAGGCAAACTATGCACAAGACTATTTAAAAATAAAAGAGCTGGCGTTAAACGAAAAACAATTAAAAGCGATAGAGAAATGGCAAGCCGAAAAAATAATGGATACTTATATTAAAATAAGTAAAGATTACAGAGAGTGCGATTTTTCTAGTAACTGGTTAAAAAAATAAATATGTCGGACGTTGCCGCTGTAGAACAGTTTGTACAAAAATATAAAACCCTAAAAACCGAAGTAGCTAAGGTTATTATTGGCCAAGATCAGGTGATCGAGCAAATTCTAATCTCTATTTTTTCTGGCGGACATGCCTTGTTAGTTGGTGTGCCAGGACTAGCCAAAACCTTAATGGTGAATACCATTTCGCAAGCTCTAGGTCTCGATTTTAAGCGTATTCAGTTTACTCCAGACTTAATGCCTAGCGATATTTTAGGAAGCGAAATTCTAGACGAAACACGCCATTTTAAGTTCATAAAAGGGCCTATTTTTTCTAATATTATATTGGCAGACGAAATTAATAGAACGCCACCAAAAACGCAGGCAGCACTCCTAGAGGCCATGCAAGAACGTTCTGTTACTGTTGCTGGGCAACACTACAAGTTACAACAGCCTTATTTTGTATTGGCTACCCAAAACCCGATAGAGCAAGAAGGTACTTATCCGCTACCAGAAGCACAGTTGGACCGTTTTATGTTTGCCATCTATTTAGATTATCCTAGTTTTGAAGAGGAAGTAAGTGTTGTGAAATCTACAACAAGCGATGCTAAAATAACGGTTAAACCGCTTTTTAATGCCGAAGAGATTATAGGTTTTCAACAACTAATTCGCCGTATTCCTGTTGCCGATAATGTGGTAGAATATGCTGTGGCTTTGGTTGCCAAAACACGCCCTAACTCTAATCGTGCGGCAGATTTTGTAAAACAATACGTAGATTGGGGAGCGGGACCAAGAGCATCTCAAAACTTAGTGCTCGCAGCAAAAACACATGCCGTATTACGTGGAAAATTTTCTCCAGATATCGAAGATGTACAAGCCGTTTCTTTCGGTATTTTAAGACATCGAATGATAAAAAATTATAAAGCTGAAGCTGAAGGCATCGCTATAGAAGATATTATAAAAAGTCTATTTTAGAATCATTCTAATTAATTTTTTGTTACGACATTCAAATTTTCGAGGTGTTAAGTTGTTAAATTATTATTTATTCGATAAATTTTTGACTTTAAATTTTGTTTTTTAATTAAAAACAGAAAATACTCTAAAAATTATTCATTAATACTTGCATATCGTTGAGTATTTTTTAATTAGTGTTTAAATTCGTAATTTTGCCAAGCTTTTAAAAAAACTAATTGCTAAAAAACTATATTTAAACGGCTTTTGTCTAACCAAAATGTCTGTAAGCTGGCTACTCAGATTGCAGATAATGTGTTACTGAGTGGTAAGCCATAAAATTGAAAAGACTTCTATTATGAACATGTACAACGATTACATCAAGGAGATCGAAGAACGCAAAGCGCAAGGACTTCACCCTAAACCTATTGATGATGCTGCATTGTTAAGCGAAATCATTGCCCAAATTAAAGATGTAAATAACCAACATCGCAAAGATTCTCTAAATTTCTTTATTTATAACACCTTACCTGGTACTACAAGTGCTGCAGGTGAAAAAGCAAAATTTTTAAAGGAAATCATTCTTGGTGAATCGGTGGTTGAAGAAATTTCTCCAGCCTTTGCCTTCGAACAATTATCGCACATGAAAGGTGGGCCTTCTATAGAAGTGCTTTTAGATTTAGCCTTGGGTGATGATGAAGCCATTGCAGAAGAAGCAGCTAAAGTTTTAAAAACGCAAGTATTCTTGTACGAAGCCGATACTGCGCGCTTAGAAACGGCCTATAAAAACGGAAGCGCCATTGCAAAAGATATTATTGAAAGTTATGCGAAAGCAGAATTCTTCACTAAACTTCCAGAAGTTGAAGAAGAAATACAAGTAGTAACATACATTGCTGGTGTAGGCGATATTTCAACAGATTTATTATCACCAGGCGCCGATGCGCATTCGCGTTCAGATCGTGAGTTGCACGGTCAGTGTATTTTCGAGCACAACAAAGACATGCAACAAGAAGTGTTGGCCTTAAAAGAGCAACACCCAGATAAGCGTGTGATGTTAATTGCCGAGAAAGGTACTATGGGAGTTGGATCATCACGTATGTCTGGTGTAAACAACGTTGCACTTTGGACAGGGGTTTCTTCTAGTCCGTATGTGCCATTCATCAATATTGCGCCAGTAATTGCAGGTACTAATGGTATTGCACCTATTTTCTTAACAACAGTTGGGGTAACAGGTGGTATTGGTATCGATTTAAAAAACTGGGTAACTAAAAAGGATGCCGATGGAAACACCGTTTACGATAAAGATGGCGAGCCAGTTTTAGAACAAGTATATTCTGTTGAAACAGGCACCGTACTTACCATCAATACAAAAGAGAAAAAATTATACAACGGCGATAAAGAATTAAAAGATATTTCTGCAGCCTTAACACCTCAGAAAGTAGAGTTCATCAAGGCTGGAGGTTCTTACGCAGTTGTTTTTGGTAAAAAATTACAAACATTTGCAGCTAAAGTGTTAGGCATTGAGCCTCCACAGGTTTATGCTGCTTCAAAAGAAATTTCTGTTGAAGGTCAAGGCTTAACAGCGGTAGAGAAAATCTTCAATAAAAACGCGGTTGGCACAACGCCAGGTAAAACGCTTCATGCAGGTTCTAACGTTCGTGTTGAGGTTAACATTGTAGGATCTCAAGATACGACAGGTTTAATGACTTCTCAAGAGTTGGAAATGATGGCTGCTACGGTTATTTCTCCAATTGTTGATGCGGGTTACCAATCGGGTTGTCATACTGCTTCGGTTTGGGATGATAAGTCGAAAGCCAATATTCCGAAGTTAATGAAGTTTATGAACGATTTCGGATTAATCACTGGTCGCGATCCTAAAGGACACTACCATGCCATGACCGATGTTATTCACAAGGTATTAAACGACATTACTGTGGACGATTGGGATATCATTATTGGTGGAGATTCGCACACACGTATGTCTAAAGGTGTGGCTTTTGGTGCCGATTCTGGTACTGTGGCCTTAGCTTTAGCAACGGGTGAAGCGACTATGCCAATTCCTGAATCTGTAAAAGTTACGTTTAAAGGTAACATGAGAAGTTTCATGGATTTCCGTGATGTCGTGCATGCTACACAACAACAAATGTTGAAACAGTTTGGTGGTGAAAACGTATTCCAAGGTCGCGTTATCGAAGTGCATATTGGTACTTTAACATCCGATCAAGCCTTTACATTTACAGATTGGACTGCCGAAATGAAAGCAAAAGCATCTATCTGTATTTCGGAAGATGAAACCTTAATTGAATCGTTAGAAATTGCTAGAGATCGTATCCAAATCATGATTAAAAAAGGTATGGATAACGAGAAGCAAGTTTTACAAGGGTTGGTAAACAAAGCTAATACACGTATCGCTGATATTAAATCTGGTGAAAAACCAACGTTAAAACCAGACGCAAACGCGAATTATTATGCAGAAGTGGTTATCGATTTAGATGAAATCGCAGAACCAATGATTGCCGATCCAGATGTAAATAACGAAGATCCTTCAAGACGTTACACACACGATACTATTCGTCCTTTATCGTACTACGGTGGAACTAAACAAGTAGATTTAGGATTCGTTGGGTCTTGTATGGTTCACAAAGGTGATATGAAGATTTTAGCGCAAATGCTTAAAAATATCGAAGCACAGCAAGGTAAAGTAGAATTTAAAGCACCGTTAGTGGTAGCGCCTCCAACATACAATATTGTAGACGAATTAAAAGCCGAAGGCGATTGGGAAGTATTACAAAAATATTCCGGATTCGAATTCGACGATAATGCTCCTAAAGCCGCAGCTCGTACCAAATACGAAAACATGCTGTATTTAGAGCGTCCGGGTTGTAACCTATGTATGGGTAACCAAGAAAAGGCAGAACCAGGCGATACGGTTATGGCAACTTCTACACGTTTATTCCAAGGTCGTGTGGTGAAAGATTCTGGCGAGAAAAAAGGAGAATCGTTATTATCATCAACACCAGTTGTAGTATTATCTACTATTTTAGGAAGAACACCTACAATGGAAGAATACGAAGCTGCGGTAGATGGAATTGTGTTAACACGATTCAAACCGTCTCAAAAGCAATTAAGCACAGCAGCAGTAACGCTATAAAAAAAGAATTTCAGAGTTTTAATCTGAATAACCCAAAAGCCCGAAATTTAAATTTCGGGCTTTTGTTGTTTTATAATCTATTGGCTCTTATCTGCGGTTTTAGTAGTATAGATTAAATTGAATCTAAATAGCATTCGCAAATTTTAATATTAAGTTAATTAGCCCTGCCTATCGTTATTTTTTTAATAAATTTAAAGGAATTAAACATACTAAAAAGAAAAAGTTTATGGCATTTGATATTGATATGATTAAGAAGGTTTACAGTCAAATCGCTGAACGTGTGGATAAAGCACGTGAGATTGAAGGTAAACCATTAACATTATCCGAAAAGATTTTATACGCTCACCTTTGGGATGGAACTCCTACTAAAGCCTTTGTAAGAGGAAAAGACTATGTCGATTTTGCACCAGACCGTATTGCCTGTCAGGATGCAACGGCACAAATGGCTTTGTTGCAGTTTATGCAAGCCGGGAAACACAAAGTTGCAGTGCCAACCACCGTGCATTGCGACCATTTAATTCAAGCAAAAGATGGTGCAGAAAAAGATTTGAAACACGCTAACGATGTAAGTAGCGAAGTGTTCAATTTTTTAGAATCGGTATCTAATAAATACGGTATTGGGTTCTGGAAACCAGGCGCGGGAATTATTCACCAAGTGGTTTTAGAAAATTATGCCTTTCCAGGCGGAATGATGATAGGAACCGACTCGCATACCGTTAACGCAGGCGGATTGGGTATGGTAGCTATAGGTGTTGGTGGTGCCGATGCTGTAGATGTGATGGCAGGAATGGCTTGGGAATTGAAATTTCCTAAATTAATCGGTGTAAAGTTAACCGGGAAATTGTCTGGGTGGACTGCTCCAAAAGATGTGATTTTAAAAGTTGCTGAAATACTTACCGTAAAAGGTGGTACTGGTGCAATTGTAGAATATTTTGGCGAGGGTGCTACAGCCATGTCTTGTACAGGAAAAGGAACCATTTGTAATATGGGAGCCGAAATAGGAGCGACAACGTCTACCTTCGGTTACGACGAGTCTATGGAGCGTTATTTAAGAGCTACAGAACGTGCCGATGTGGCCGATGCAGCTAATGCCGTTAAAGATTATCTTACCGCCGATCCCGAAGTTTATGCTAATCCAGAGCAGTATTTCGATCAGGTTATAGAAATAAATCTATCAGAATTAAATCCGTTACTAAACGGACCTTTTACACCAGATTTATCCACACCAGCAGGTTCCGAAATGACCGAAAAAGCTAAAGCCAACGACTGGCCTTTAAAAGTAGAGTGGGGGTTAATTGGGTCGTGTACCAATTCGTCTTACGAAGATTTGTCTCGTGCATCATCAATCGCACAACAGGCTTTAGATAAAAATTTAAAAACAAAGGCCGAATTCGGAATTAATCCAGGATCAGAAAAAGTTAGATATACTACCGAGCGCGATGGTATTTTGGAAATTTTCGAAAAGTTAGATGCTAAAATATTCACCAATGCCTGTGGACCTTGTATTGGGCAATGGGCTAGATATAGCGATCCTAAAAATGCGCCTAAAAACAGTATTGTGCATTCGTTCAACAGAAACTTTGCTAAGCGTGCTGATGGTAATCCAAATACACATGCTTTTGTAGCATCGCCAGAATTAACAGCTGCTATTGCTATTGCTGGGCGCTTAGATTTTAATCCGATGACGGATAAGCTCATTAATGAAGATGGGGAAGAGGTGATGTTCGACGAGCCAACAGGGTGGGAGTTACCGCCTAAAGGGTTTGAGGTAAAAGATAATGGCTATTTAGAGCCGAAAGCAGACGGTAGCGATGTCGAAGTAATCGTAGCTCCAGATTCCGAACGTTTGCAGTTGTTAACCCCTTTCGAGCCTATTGGAGATGAGGTTAAAGGAGCAAAACTTTTAATTAAAGCTTTTGGTAAATGTACAACCGACCACATTTCTATGGCGGGACCTTGGTTGCGCTTCCGTGGCCATCTCGATAATATTTCCAATAACTGTTTAATAGGTGCGGTAAATGCGTATAACCAAAAAACAAATTTTGTTAAAAATCAATTAACAGGCGATTACGGTGGCGTGCCAGATACGGCTCGTGCATATAAAGCAGCAGGTATAAAATCTATTGTAGTTGGCGATCATAACTATGGAGAAGGATCTTCGCGTGAACATGCCGCAATGGAGCCAAGACATTTGGGCGTTGCAGCAGTAATTGTAAAATCGTTTGCACGTATTCATGAAACAAATCTTAAAAAACAAGGGATGTTAGGTTTAACTTTCGATAATGAAAATGATTACGATTTAATTCAGGAAGACGATACCTTCAATTTTCTAGATTTAGATGCGTTTGCTCCAGATAAGCAATTAACCTTAGAAGTTGTACATGCTGATGGAACAAAAGATACCATTAAGTTAAACCATTCGTATAACGATGCGCAAATTGCTTGGTATAAGGAAGGTTCTGCTTTAAACCTGATTAAAAAGCAAAACGCTTAGTTAGTAGTTCTTTTATAGAAAAATAAAAAAGCTCTTAAGTAACATAACTTACTTTAAGAGCTTTTTTTTGAATGTATATTTGCTGAATATCATAAACGAATACACGTGAAATTAAAAAAATCGCAGTATAGTAATTTGTTATTTCTGGTTATTATAAGCCTGCTAATAATACCACAAACCAGAAAACCCATTCAGGTGTTTTTACAAAAAGGATTGGCTCAATTTAGTCCGTCTGTAATTGATGAAGCGAAGCAAAAGCGATTAACAGATTATAATTGGAAACTGAAAAATTTAGATAATAAGATTTATAATTTCAACGAAACTCGAGGTCGAGTAGTTTTGGTTAATTTTTGGGCGACTTGGTGTCCGGCTTGTATTGCAGAATTACCAAGTTTGAGTGCGTTATATGAGGATTATAAACAGCGGGTTGAGTTTATTTTTATTACGAATGAAGACACCGATAAAGTAACATCGTATTTAACTAAAAATAATATAAACATACCTGTTTTTCATTCCTTAACTGTTGTTCCCAAAATGTTGGAAACGACAAGTATTCCCCGAACACTTTTAATTGATAAAGACGGGACTATAGTAATTGATAAAACTGGCGCAGCCAATTGGGATAGTGATACTGTAAGAGCAGAATTAGAGCGCTTATTGGCACAATAAAAGGGAAATAAAAAAGCTAAGCGATTAGGCTTAGCTTTTTTCTGTGACCGGGCTGGGGCTCGAACCCAGGACCCTCTCCTTAAAAGGGAGATGCTCTACCAACTGAGCTACCAGGTCATTATTTGATTGACGCTGTTTGCGGGTGCAAATATACTACCTTTCTTCAATAATACAAGGAAATTATAGACTTAAAATAAGAATTTTAAATTTTTTAGAATTTACTAAGTTATACAGAAATTTATTATTGGTATTACAGTCTTAAGTACAACAGATTGTAAATATAAAACTCAATTTCAGGATATTTTGAAAATGTGATAATGTGCGCACGAGAAGACTCGAACTTCCACGATCTAAGCGATCATTAGGCCCTCAACCTAACGCGTCTACCAATTCCGCCACGTGCGCTTTTAAAGAGTATAAAAATAAAAAAAGTTAAGCGAAAGGGCTTAACTTTTTTTGTGACCGGGCTGGGGCTCGAACCCAGGACCCTCTCCTTAAAAGGGAGATGCTCTACCAACTGAGCTACCAGGTCATTATTTGTTTGTTGCTGTTTGCGGGTGCAAATATATGACCTTTATTTAGAATTACAAGCCTGTTTTTGAATTTTTTTTCGTTTTTTTGTGGCACCAAAATGTATGGTTTTCAGTATCAATTAAAAACAGCTGTAATGAATATCATTTTATTAGGATATATGGGTTCGGGGAAGTCTACTTTAGGACGAAAATTGGCAACAGCTTTAGAATATCCGTTTATAGATCTAGACGATTATATTGAAGAAAAAGAGCAACAACCCATATCGGAAATCTTCAAAACCAAAGGCGAAATCTATTTTAGAAAGAAAGAGCACGAGTATTTAAAGGCGCTATTAAAAACGTCTACTAAAGTGGTTTTAGCTTTGGGCGGCGGTACACCGTGTTATGCCAATAATATGACATTAATACAAGAGCAACCTAATACCACATCGTTTTATTTAAAAGCTTCTATTAAAGAATTGGTGCTACGTTTAATGCATGAACGTGCTAAACGACCTATTTTGAGTCGAATTGAAACCGAAGAAGACCTTACAGAATTTATTGGTAAGCATTTATTTGAGCGTACCTCTTTTTATAATGAAGCCGATGTTGTAATAGATGTTAATCAGACCACCGAAATAGCCATATTAGACCAAGTGATGTCTCATTTAGTCTAAGTACGCTTCTAGCGTTTTGCCGTCTAAATTAACATGAACGTGCTCGTTTAAGGAAGTGGAAAGCGAAATGCCTTTAAAATCAGCTTTTACAGGGTATTTTTTATGGTTTCGGTTCACTAAAACGGCTGTTTTAAATTGTTTTAATGGCACATCTAAAAAGAATTTAACACCATATATTAACGTGGTTCCAGAATTTAAAACATCGTCTATCAATACTATAGATTTGTTTTTATAATCTTCAATATCAAGCGATGTTTTTATACCTGTTCTAGGATCTTTTTTATTAATAGAGACTTTGCAAAGTACTGGTGTGATTGGTGAGATTTTGCTTAAAACAGTTTTTAATTTTTTGGCAAGAATGTATCCGTTACTATCAATTCCCGCAAGCACGACCTCTTTTTCATAAACGTTCGTTTCGTATATCTGGTAAGCAATACGTTTTATTTTATGATTAATTTCTTCGTGTGTTAATATAATTTGTTTAGTCGTAGCCATGAATGTTTTTTTCGTTATTCAAAGATAAAAAAGAGTTGCTTTATCTGTAAACTCTTTTTTAAATTATTACAGAGCTGTTAGTCCAAATCTACATCAAAGTCGTCGTTGTCGTCTTTATAGTCTTCAATATCGCGTCTGTCTTTTTTAGTAGGTCTGCCAGTGCCTTTTTTGCGGTAATAATCTTTGGCGTATTTAAGCAGTTCTTGAGCTTCAAAAGCATCTTTGGGCGTTGTGTCTACTCTGTAAATGTCTACTAATTTGGCACCTACGCGATTTGGAGGCAAGTCGTTTATCTTTAAACTGTAATTTATTTGGTCTTTTCTAACTTCTATTTGGTCCTGCGGATAAACCTCTCTACTTGGTTTTACCGTAGCTCCGTTAACTTTTATATGCCCTTTTTTACATGCTGTTGTCGCTAAACTTCTGGTTTTATAGTATCTAACAGCCCATAAATATTTATCTATTCGCATGGTGTTTTTATAAAAATCATCATTTCGGTTATTGTGCAAAATTCTTTTTTTAATCGTATCTTGCGCCCCAAAAATAAGCAATAATGAAATTAAGAACAGTTACTTTAACTATTTTATTACTAGCGGTTGCGCTTTCTTGTAAAAATGACGACGATGATGATGTTGTTGTTGTACCTTCTAGAGATAGAACAGAAGTTTACGAAGAAAACATAGCCGAGATAGAAGCTTACTTAGATACCCATTTTTATAATTACGACGAATTCGATTTTGAAAATCCGTATAGTATTGAAAACGATAATTTTCAGATTGTTTTTGATACCATTGCAGGCGAAAATAGCGATAAAATACCTTTAAGCCAACGACCAGAATTGTTAATGAAACAAGTAGAAGACGTAGATGTAGAAGGTCTTATTTACGATTTGTATTACTTGAAGTTAAGAGAGGGCTTAGGCGACGAGATTCATTTTACAGATCGCGTTCATGTACAGTATAAAGGAAATTTAACCGATGGGACTTTATTTGATAGCGCCATTACACCTGCGGCTTTAAGTTTAACTACTATAGGAAGCGATTTTGGAGTTGTAACTGGTTTTAAAGAAGGTGTTTTAGAATTTAAAACAGCAACAAGTAATTCCGAAAATGGCGATGGTACGGTAAGCTATCATGAGCAAGGTATAGGGGCTATTTTTATACCATCTGGCTTGGGATATTTTTCGGCACCGCAAACCAATATTCCAGCATATTCTAATTTAATTTTTAGAATTCATACGCCTGGGGTTACTGTTTTAGATCATGATAACGATTCGGTACCTTCTTATTTAGAAGATTTAAATAATAATGGTGATGTTTATGATGATGATACCGATGGCGACGGTATTCCAGATGTTTTAGATGTTGATGATGATGGCGATGCTGTACTTACTGTTTATGAGGATATAGATGGCGATGGCGATCCTACAAACGATATTGGTAAAAATGGAATTCCTAAATATTTAGATAAAGAAGAAACAGCTTCTAATCAGGATTAAGCATTTTACATGATAATACTAAAAAAGCCACAAGTTTATTAAAACTCGTGGCTTTTTTGTTTGTTGTAGCGTTCGGATGATTATAAAATTAATGAAGCACTTAGTATTAACTGACTAGGGCGAGCATCTATTGTTGCGCCTAAGTCTAAATTATTATCGTTAATAAAAGAGGCTTCATTTTTACTAAAACCACGTTCGTACCTTAAATCGATGCCAAGTTTATTTAAATTGAACCCGATACCGAAGTTAAAGCCCATAGAAATGTCTTTGTCAAAATCATCTACAGCAATACCATCGTAATCCGAATCTAAAATATATTGAAATGCTGGGCCGGCAAAGACACTTAGCGGACCAATAACACGGATGCCTACCAAGGCGGGCAAGTCTAATTTCTGAAGTTTAAAAGTGTCGCCATCGTAATCGCTACTGGTATTGGTGTACACCAATTCGGGTTTAAAATACAAGCGGTCGCCAAACTTACCAAAAACACCCAGATGAAAACCAATGTTTCCGTCTGGGTGTTTTACGGTGTTGGAAATAGATTCGAAATAATCGCCGTTGGTATTATAATTTAAACCACCTTTTATTCCGTATCCGGCTTCCGATTGTGCTATTATGGTACTTAAAGTACCAAAACAAAGTCCTAGAAATACTATTAACTTTTTCATGCGTTTCGTTTTATGATTGTTCTCAATAAAACGACGAAAAGTTAATATTATTTTCTTTTTATAACTTTTTGGGCAGCGTTAACAATAGCTTCGGCGTTTAATCCGTACTTATCCATTAATTGTGCTGGTGTACCAGATTCTCCAAAAGTATCTTGTGTAGCTACAAATTCTTGTGGTGTTGGTTTGTGGATAGCTAATTCTCTTGCAACACTTTCCCCTAAACCACCAAGATAGTTGTGTTCTTCTGCCGTTACAATACATCCTGTTTTAGAAACAGAGTCTAAAATTGCTTTAGTATCTAAAGGTTTTATAGTGTGAATGTTAATGACTTCTGCCGAAATACCTTGTTCGTATAAAGCTTTTGAAGCTTCCAGAGCTTCCCAAACTAAATGTCCAGTAGCAACAATAGTAACATCTGTACCTTCGGTTAAATGTATGGCTTTACCAATTTCGAATTTTTGATCTGCTGGTGTAAAAATAGGCACAGACGGACGACCGAAACGTAAGTAAACAGGGCCGTGATGTTCTGCTATGGCTATAGTTGCCGCTTTTGTTTGATTAAAATCGCAAGGATTGATTACGGTCATGCCCGGAAGCATTTTCATTAACCCGATGTCTTCTAATATTTGGTGTGTAGCACCATCTTCGCCTAAAGTTAATCCAGCATGCGAAGCACAAATTTTCACGTTTTTATCTGAATACGCAATAGATTGACGAATTTGGTCGTAAACACGTCCTGTAGAAAAGTTTGCGAAAGTACCTGTAAACGGAATTTTACCACCAATAGTCATACCTGCGGCAATGCCCATCATATTGGCTTCTGCAATACCTATTTGAAAAAAGCGGTCTGGGTTTTCTTTAATGAATTCTCCCATTTTTAACGAAGGCGTTAAATCGGCACAAAGCGCTACTACATTCGGGTTTGTGCGTCCTAATTCTGCTAAACCAGCTCCAAAACCACTTCTTGTATCTTTTTTTTCTGTATATGTGTATGTTTTCATGTGTTCTGTGTTGCTATTAATAATCGCCTAAGGTTTCTGGGTTTTGTGCTAAAGCACTTTCTAATTGTTCGTCGTTTGGAGCTTTACCGTGCCATTCGTGTGTGTGCATCATAAAGTCTACACCATGGCCCATAACGGTTTTTAAAAGCACACATACAGGTTTCCCTTTTCCAGTTAAGGCCTTAGCTTCGGCCATGCCTTTTAAAATAGCTTCAATATCGTTGCCTTGTTCTATATCTATAACATCCCAACCAAAGGCTTCAAACTTAGCGCGAAGACTACCCATTGGAAGTACGTGGTCTGTTGCCCCATCAATTTGTTGTCCGTTTAAATCAACTGTTGCGATAATATTATCTACTTTTTTAGCAGAAGCATACATTATGGCTTCCCAGTTTTGTCCTTCTTGCAATTCACCATCTCCGTGTAATGAGTATACTAAATGCGTGTCGCCGTTTAATTTTTTGGTTTGAGCAGCTCCTAAAGCTACCGATAACCCTTGACCTAACGATCCAGAGGCTATGCGAACGCCTGGTAAGCCTTCGTGGGTAGTTGGATGCCCTTGTAACCTAGAGTCGATTAATCTAAAGGTGCTCAATTCTTCAATAGGGAAATAACCAGCATGCGCCAATACGCTGTAAAATACAGGCGAAATATGGCCGTTAGATAAGAAGAATAGGTCTTCGTTAAGACCATCCATATCAAAGCCTTCTTTTCTGTCCATTATTTCGTTGTAAAGGGCTACTAAAAATTCGGCACAACCTAAAGAACCTCCTGGGTGTCCAGAATTTACTTTGTGTACCATACGTAGAATATCTCTACGAACTTGCGTTGTTAAATCTTGTAATTCGTTTGTGTTAGCCATGTTATATAACTTGATTTTTAAAGCGATAAAAATAAGGCTTTATATGCGTTTAGCAAACTAATATTTACGTTAATTAAGCAATCGTTATCGTAAAGCAAAACCTATATATTTTTCTTAAATAACAATTGATATAAAGCTGAGTTATTTATCTTTGCCCACTCATGATTTTTTACCTATGACATTCGATTTAAAAGCGCAAGACCCACAAAGTAAAGCAAGAGCAGGAAAGATTACTACAGATCACGGTGTTATTGAAACACCTATTTTTATGCCTGTAGGCACTGTGGCTTCGGTAAAAGGAGTACACCAACGCGAATTAAAAGAGGAGATTAACCCCGATATTATTTTAGGGAATACCTATCATTTATATTTACGGCCACAGACGCCTATTTTAGAACAAGCGGGCGGCTTACATAAATTTATGAATTGGGATAGAAATATTTTAACCGATTCTGGAGGGTATCAAGTCTACTCGTTATCGTCTAACAGAAAAATCAAAGAAGAAGGCGTAAAGTTTAAATCGCATATCGATGGAAGTTATCATGTATTTACTCCAGAAAATGTTATGGAAATACAGCGTAGTATAGGAGCAGATATTATTATGGCTTTTGATGAATGTACGCCTTACCCTTGCGATTACAATTACGCGAAACGCTCTATGCACATGACGCATCGTTGGTTAGAGCGTTGTTTAACCCATTTAGATAAAACACCGTTTAAATACAATTACAGTCAGACGTTTTTTCCTATTGTTCAAGGAAGTACTTATAAAGATTTGCGAAAACAGTCTGCCGAATACATTGCAAATGTTGGTGCAGAAGGAAATGCCATAGGCGGATTGTCGGTTGGAGAACCTGCCGAAGAAATGTACGAAATGACAGAAATTGTAACGAACATTTTGCCAGAGGATAAGCCTAGATATTTAATGGGCGTAGGTACACCTATTAATATTCTCGAAAATATTGCTTTGGGTGTAGATATGTTCGATTGTGTAATGCCTACCAGAAACGCCAGAAACGGGATGTTATTTACAGCCTACGGCACCATTAATATTAAAAATAAAAAATGGGAAGCCGATTTTTCGCCGATAGACGAAATGGGCATTACCTTTGTAGATACCGAATATTCTAAATCCTATTTAAAACACTTGTTTTCGGTAAACGAATTGTTGGGAAAACAAATAGCTACCATTCATAACTTAGGATTTTATTTATGGTTGGTTCGCGAGGCCAGAAAACATATCTTAGCAGGTGATTTTAAAGCTTGGAAAGACAAGATGGTAAAACAAATGGATAATAGACTGTAGTCTTGAAAATATTAGACTGGTACATATTAAAACGCTATTTAATAACATTTTTAATGATGTTATTGCTGTTTATCCCTATTGGGATAACAGTAAATTTAGCCGAAAAAATTGGGAAAATTCTTGAAAACGAAGTGCCTTTTCCAGAGGTCGCCATGTTTTATTTAGATTTTACCATTTATTTTGCACATTTATTATTTCCTTTATTTTTATTTCTTTCGGTTATTTTCTTCACTTCAAAATTGGCTAACAATACCGAGGTTGTTGCGTTTTTGAGTTCTGGAGTATCATTTTCTAGATTTTTAAGACCCTATATGATTGGGGCAACCATTGTTGCAGGTTTGGCATTATTGTTAGGGATGTATCTTGCACCAGAAGCGAGCAAAGGATTTAACGATTTTGACTACAAATATTTTAAGAAGAATAAAAAGGCTCAAGAAACAGGAAGTGTATACCGACAAATTACAGACCATGACTTTATTTATGTAAGTAGTTTTGATGCTAAAAATAAAATGGGGCAGAACTTTACCCTAGAACATATAGTCGATAATCGTTTAGAATATAAAATGAGTGCAAGAAACATACGCTATATCGAAAAAGATTCGGTATATCGCATGATAGATTACGTAAAGCGCACAATAGGTAAGGACAACGATATTTTAGAATCGGAAAGACGTAAAGATACAGTCTTTAGTTTTGATTTAGACGATCTAACACCTTTAGAATATATTGCCGAAACTTTAACCTATGGCGATTTAAATCGATTTATAGAAAAGGAAAAGCAAAGAGGTTCATCTAATATTGGGCGTTACGAGTTGGTAAAATATCGAAAATGGAGCTTACCTGTTTCGGTTTATATTTTAACCATCATTGCTGTGGCGGTTTCGTCTATAAAACGCCGCGGCGGTATGGGGGTAAACTTGGCGTTTGGTATTTGTATAGCCATGGTGTTTGTGTTTTTCGATAAAATATTTGGGGTTATGGCAGAGCAATCCGATTTTTCTCCTTTGGTTGCTGTGTGGTTTCCGAATATTATTTTTGGAGTGTTAGCTGCTTACTTGTTATACCATGCCAAACGCTAAACTTAAAAATTATGCCCATTTACATCTGCTAGTTTTTATTGCAGGGTTTACGGCAATATTAGGGGAGTTGATATCTATAGAAGCGATTCCGCTTGTGTGGTACCGTATGTTAATGGCAACGGTGTTTATATATGTTTACATCGCCTTTAAACGTATTAAACTTAAAGTCCCAAATAAGGTTATAGTAAAATTATCGTTAGCAGGTATCATTATAGCGTTGCATTGGATTACATTTTTTGGAGCCATAAAAGTATCTAATATTTCCATTACTTTGGCTATGTTTTCTTCAGGCGCTTTTTTTGCGTCGTTTTTAGAACCATTAATTTATAAGCGTAAAATTATTTGGTACGAAATTGTATTTGGTCTTATTGTAATTTTTGGCGTGTTTTTAATAACTAAAAGCGAGTTGCACTATATAAAAGGTATTGTTTTAGGAGTAGTTTCGGCATTCTTATCGGCTTTATTTGCTGTATTAAATGGAAAATTTGTTGAGCAATACAAACCTTCGGTTATTTCGTTTTACGAGTTTATTAGTGGCGTGTTGTTTATTACCGTATTTATAGGTGTTTTTGGCACTGGTTTTAATCGCGAATTCTTTCAAATAAGTTCTTCAGATTTGTGGTATTTATTTTTATTGGCATCTATTTGTACGGCATACGCTTTTATTGCTTCGGTAAAGGTTATGCAGTATATTAGTCCTTATACCGTTGTACTAACATATAATCTAGAGCCTATATATGGTATTATATTGGCCTTAATCTTATTTCCAGAAAACGAAATAATGTCTGTGAATTTTTATTACGGCGCAACTATCATTATAGCTGCAGTATTACTAAACGGATTATTAAAAAATTGGAAAAGCTTAAAAAGTAAACCATCTTAACAAGATTACAACATTAAAGTTTTTATATTTGTAGGCTAACAAAAAAACAAACCGTAATTGGTATGGAGTATTTAGAATTTGAACTTCCTATTAAAGAGCTCGAAGAGCAATTAGATAAATGCCAAATTATAGGCAAGGAGAGTGAGGTAGATGTTACCGAAACCTGTAAGCAGATCGAAAAAAAGCTTATAGCAACTAAAAAAGATATATACAAAAATTTAACTCCTTGGCAGCGTGTACAAATGTCTCGCCATCCTAATAGACCATATACTTTAGATTATATTAAAGCTTTATGTGGCGATACTTTTTTAGAGTTACATGGCGATCGTAATGTAAAGGACGACAAAGCTATGATTGGTGGTTTAGGAAAGATAGACGACCAAAGTTTTATGTTTATCGGGCAACAAAAAGGGTTTAATACCAAAACAAGACAATTGCGTAATTTTGGTATGTCTAATCCTGAAGGATATAGAAAAGCCTTACGCTTAATGAAATCGGCCGAGAAATTTGGAATTCCTGTGGTTACATTAGTAGATACTCCTGGTGCTTACCCTGGATTGGAAGCCGAAGAACGCGGACAAGGCGAAGCGATTGCAAGAAATATTTTAGAAATGACACGTTTAAAAGTGCCTATTATTACCATAATTATTGGTGAAGGTGCTTCTGGAGGTGCTTTAGGGATTGGTGTAGGCGATCGTGTATTAATGTTGGAAAACACCTGGTATTCTGTAATTTCTCCAGAATCTTGTTCGTCTATTTTATGGCGTAGCTGGGAGTATAAAGAACAAGCTGCCGAAGCCTTAAAGCTTACAGCTTCCGATATGAAAAAACAAAAATTGGTAGACGAAATTATTAAAGAACCTATAGGGGGTGCCCATAGCGATAGACCAAAAACTTTCGAAACCGTAAAAGCATCAATTTTAAAAGCGTTTGATGAGCTTAAAAACTTATCACCAAAAGATTTAGTGAACAAACGTATGGACAAATACGAAAATATGGGTGTCTATAAAGACTAAACTATTTATTCACGGACTTTTAAAGAATCTGAAGTTGAAACGCTTCAGATTTTTTTTTGGTTATTAACAATAAATGTAAGTTATTAACAGTTAGAATGTTGAAGAATCGTTAACATCAACCCATCATTTTTTTCTTAATGTAAAGGCTTTTTGCCTATTTTCGCAGTTATGAAACAACCTAATCAATTACAAGGCTACAAGGTGGATAAAAGCACTTTAATCAATTTAGAACGTGGTAAAATACCTCCGCAAGCTACTGATTTAGAGGAAGTTGTGCTTGGTGCGATGATGGTGGATAAGAAAGGTGTAGACGAAGTAATCGATATTTTAAGTCCCGATGCGTTCTATAAAGATTCGCACAGATATATTTTTGAAGCGATTTTTCAGCTGTTCGAAAATAGCGAACCTATAGACTTATTAACCGTTTCGAGTCAATTAAAAAAGAATGCTAAGCTAGATTTGGCGGGGGGCGACTTTTATTTAATTTCTTTAACTCAAAAAGTATCATCTTCGGCACATATCGAGTTTCATGCCCGTATTATTCTTCAAAAATTTATTCAGCGTAGTTTAATAAAAATTTCATCAGAAATTATTGAAGAAGCTTACGACGAAACCCAAGATGTATTCGATTTATTAGATAAAGCCGAAAGTAAACTGTACGAAGTTACTCAAGGAAATATTAAAAAATCGAGCGAATCTGCCCAAGATTTGGTTATTCAAGCCAAAAAGAAAATCGAAGAAATTTCTAATAAAGAAGGACTGAGTGGTATTCCTACAGGTTTTGATAAGTTAGATAAATTAACTTCGGGTTGGCAACCATCAGATTTAATTATCGTGGCAGCGCGACCAGGTATGGGAAAAACGGCCTTAACGCTGTCTATGGCCAGAAATATTGCAGTAGACCAAAACATTCCTGTGGCATTTTTCTCGTTAGAGATGGCTTCTGTACAGTTAATCACACGACTTATTTCTTCGGAAACAGGTTTGTCTTCAGAAAAATTAAGAACAGGAAAACTGGAAAAACACGAATGGGAGCAACTTAATGTAAAGGTAAAAGGCTTAGAAAAAGCGCCTTTGTATATAGATGATACTCCTTCGTTATCGATATTTGATTTACGTGCTAAAGCCAGACGTTTGTCATCGCAATACGGTATAAAATTAATCATGATCGATTATTTGCAGTTAATGACAGGAGGTTCGAGTCACGGCGGAAACCGAGAGCAGGAAATTTCCATGATTTCTCGTAACCTTAAAGCCTTGGCCAAAGAGCTTATGGTACCTGTAATTGCTTTATCTCAGCTATCGCGTGCGGTTGAAACGCGTGGAGGTAGTAAGCGTCCTTTATTATCAGACCTTCGTGAATCTGGAGCTATCGAGCAGGATGCCGATATTGTATCGTTTATTTATCGTCCGGAATATTATAAAATTGAAGAATGGGATGATGATGAGCGTTCACCAACCGAAGGCCAAGCCGAGTTTATTATTGCGAAACACAGAAATGGTGGTTTAGAAAATATTCGATTGAAATTCTTAGGACATTTAGGTAAGTTTGATAACCTGGACGATTTCGATTCGCCTTACGAATTTCACAGTAAAATGAATAGTAATCCAA
Organism: Formosa sp. A9; assembly: GCF_051200825.1. Lineage (GTDB taxonomy): Bacteria > Bacteroidota > Bacteroidia > Flavobacteriales > Flavobacteriaceae > Formosa. The sequence goes on from NZ_CP195158.1 coordinate 1,410,306, forward strand.
CCGATGATAATCCGTTTGCTTCTGGTGGAGGTGGGCATTTTCCTTCGCCAACCGATGCCTTTGGTAGCGCTATGAATGACGACGACGATAACGATGTACCGTTTTAAATACAGAATTAAACCTTATACAAAGCCTAAGCAAAACAATATTTGTTTAGGCTTTTTTGTTTAAATTTTCCTTAAACCATTTTAACGCACTACAAAATTTAAGTACCTTTCCCATTCGGTCCGAATTTTTATATAATGAAAAAAACACTCATTTTATTTTTTTTAGTTTTGTGTTCTTACTCGGCATTCGCATCTTATATTTTAATACCTATGGATGCCGAAGGTCAAAAGAATCATTTAAAAGCTTACGGTTTAACGTACTGGACACTTAGTAAACAATTAAAAGTAAAATGGTTGTTGAATTATAGAGGCGGTTCTTTTTTGTTGCCAGATACAGCCGAAATTCAAAAAGAATGTCAAATCCGAGGTGTATCTTTCGAGGTTTTGTCTAACGATAAAACAGAAAGTATTTTAAAGCATATAGAAAGTCCGAGTCAGAATATGGAAGCTGTAGTTTTAGAAAAAGCACCAAAAATTGCAGTGTATACGCCAGAGGAAAAATTACCTTGGGATGATGCTGTTACCATGGTTTTAACCTATGCCGAAATTCCGTACGATACGGTTTACGACGAAGCCGTGCTAAGCGATGCTTTAGTGTTGTACGATTGGTTGCATTTGCATCATGAAGATTTTACAGGACAATTTGGAAAGTTTTATCATAATTTTAAAACAGCCGCGTGGTATATTGAAGATAAAAAAGACGCAGAGGTTTTGGCTAATACTTTAGGATACAGTAAGGTGTCTGAAGAGAAGTTAGCCGTAGCCTTAAAAATTAGAGATTATGTTGTGGGTGGCGGATTTATGTTTGCCATGTGTAGCGCTACAGATTCGTTCGATATTGCTTTGTCGGCCGAAGGTATAGATATTTGCGAGCCGATGTTTGATGGAGATGCCAGCGATGCTAATTACCAGAATAAAATAGATTACAACAAGACTTTTGCATTTACCAATTTTACTTTAGAACGCGATCCGAGAATTTATGAATTTTCATCGATAGACATGACGCGCAAGCGACGCATTTTTAAAGAAGCCGATTATTTTACATTAATGGATTTCTCGGCTAAATGGGATCCTGTACCCACAATGCTTTGTCAAAATCACACCGCTTTAGTAAAAGGCTTTATGGGGCAAACTACAGCTTTTACAAGAGATGAAATAAAATCGAATGTACTCGTTTTGGGTGAAAACAAAAGTAACGGAGAGGCGAAATACATACATGGTATAAAAGGAAAAGGTTTTTTTACCTTTTACGGTGGGCACGATCCAGAAGATTATACACATAAAGTAGGCGATCCCAAAACCGAATTAGAACTACATCCTACATCTCCAGGGTATCGTTTAATTTTGAACAATGTATTGTTTCCTGCAGCTAAAAAGAGAAAGCAAAAAACCTAAAGTGTTATTTAGTCTAACCTAACATTTACGATGCCAATAGCTTGCGGCATTAATTGTTCTTTACGCGATAATTCTGGACCTATAGAAAACTGTAAACTTTCTACGTCTTCTATATCAAAATCATTAGTAATATTGTGCTCTAAATAATACGGTAAAAAACTAGGGTAAGGTCTAGGTAGGGTTACTGTTTTTACAGGTTTTAATTCGGATAACTGTATGCTATAGTCTTTTAATTCCGGTGTCAAGGTAATTGTTTGTCCGTAGGCGGCTCCAGATGTAGTAACCATTGCAAGTTGAAGCTTTGTGCTACTTGTATTTAACGAACGCGCTTTTATAAGTATTTGTTTTTTAGATTTCAGGTCGGTTTTACGACCTTCAATTTTACCTAAAATATTATGTTTAAAAGAGAAATCGTAAATAGGTTTAGCATTTAAATTTTCGGAATCCGTTTTAAAAAGAGAGTCCAGACGAATAGTGTATTCGGCTTCATTAAAGCCATCTGTTGGTAATAGTTGTAATGTGTTTCGCCAAGGAATCACTAAATTTTCACTGTCTCTTAAAGCGTCAAATAAGTGTATGGGATACGTTTTAGGAACCACTTTTGTTGTATAGTTTGGGACATCCACAACATCCCAATCGGAAGCTAAACCAGAAGTTCCGGAAGGGTAGGTGATATGTTGATTGTTGTTTAAAGTAATTACTATTCTATAATTTAAAAAACCAGCAGGTAATTTTTCGGCAGGAATCGTGGTTGTGTACAGGTATTGTTGGTTAGGCGACATTGGCAGTTTAAAACGCGTGCGATTTACATAACCTTCTATATGTACAGCTTGTATAATGTCTGGCGATATGATTTGGGCTGAAAGTTCTAGAGGTGTTTCTGCAGTTATTTCTATTACGGGATCGTGTTTTAACCAAGTTTTGCTTACGGTAGTTTCTGGCGCGAAAAATGCATTTAAGTTGTATCCTTTAAAGTGGGCAGGCAGTGGTTTGGTTTTTTTGATATCGTTTTTTTGTAATAGATATGTGCCAGGACGTATTTTAAAACTCCCATTACTAACCGTAGTTTTAAATGTGTTATTTGCATTTATGGTTTTAACATTAAAATTTGATGAAAGGTTGGGCAAATTAATATGCATGTCCTGAGTTTTCCAATTGATAACAGCTACTGTTTTATTGGGACTATTTTTTCCAAAAGGATCATTAACCCATACAGCATCTGGAAGCACTTCTAAACGCCAAATACCAGAATCCAGTTTATCTAAAAAGTAAGCTCCCGTTCCCGAGTAGTTTACAACTGAAGAATTTCCAAAACCAGAAATTTCATTTAAATCGGATGCGTTTTTTGGGACCGTAGTTGTGGTATTGGTATAAATGAACGTGGAATTACTATTGTATTCAGCTAAATCTTTTTCATAATCAATACTCACGTTCCCAAAAGAAGTATTATTTGGATAAACTCCAAAAGTTGAATACAAAGGGACCTCATGAAAGATCTTAGAACAAATTTTTAAACTCAATGCCTTTTGCGGTGTGTAAACCAGATTCATATAATGCGTATTATATTCAGTATTTACATTGGCTAAAAAAGTGGGGTCGTAAGCAAATTGTGTGGCGACCTGAATACCTGCAGTTCTAAAACTTCTTGCCACGGCAGGGTAGATGTAAGATTTGCTAACATCGGCTGCATCGAATTCGTAAACCAGTTTTGCACCATGATGCTTTTGTATCTCGGAATTGAAAGGAATGTTGTAATCGTTAACATTAGGTAGCAGGTTGCCAAAAAGTTCCTGTTTGTAACCTAAACCAGTAGGATACCATTGAAAGGTTCCTCCTTGAATACCCGCTTTAAAATAGTCGTTTACAAAATGCACACCGTGACTAATATTGTAAAAAACAGGAGTTGTTGTACCGGTTTGCTTTATGGCGTTTACCATGGTTTTTACAAAATGCGTTACATCGGAAGCCTTCCCAGAATGGTGAGGCTCGTTACTAACTTCGAATGCAATAATGCGACCTTCATCTTTATAAGCAATACCTGTATAGGGGTTAACATGGTTAAGGAATTCTTTTAAATACTGAGTTTGGGCTTTTATGGCTTCTGGATTGGTTAAACAGTCGGCCTTACCATATTTATGCGAAAAACCTGGGGAATCTGTATCGGGTTCTGGCCAGCCATTGCCCCAAAAGGCTATGGGAGTAATTACAAAATTAAAGCCTTTTGCCTTGAATTGAGCTATCAAATAATCGAAAGCATCTAAATGTTCATTATTTAAAAGGTGACCGTTAACATCGCTAATTTCCGTATCCCATACATGCACCCTATATAAATCGAATTCGAGTTTAGAGAAATGATATAAATCATTATCTATGGCTTGTTTAGGGTTCATACCCAATCGTTGCGCCGACCTATAAGCGTGTGCAAAAGGTACGGTGTAATTAACACCAAAACCTTTTACTTCTGTATTGGAGTTGCTCCAACGCATAATGCCTTTACTATCTACAAATACTGAAGCATTGTTATTTTGGGCTGATCCAATACAAAAACTTAAGTATATTACGATGTAAAAAAAGTAATAAAACGGTTTTTTGAATACTGTTTGCAGATATAGTAAAGACATTGTTTGTTGTAAATGATAAGTTTTAAAGCAGCGATTTTAAAGTTTTAGCAGTAGATTCTGCTGTGATGTCGCGTTGTGGCGAACCAAACATTTCGTAACCTACCATGAATTTTTTAACTGTTGCACTTCTTAAAAGAGGCGGATAAAAACTCATGTGCCAATGCCAATGCGAATGGTCTCCAGCACTTGTTGGAGCTTGGTGAATACCGCTTGAATACGGAAACGAAATATTGAATAAGCCATCGTAAGCTTTTGTAATTACAGATATGGCATCGGCAAAAGCTTCGCTTTCAATCTCGCTCATTTGTGAAATATTATTTTGAGCTTGCTTAGGAATAATCATAGTTTCGAAAGGCCAAATTGCCCAAAACGGAACGACAACCACAAAGTGATCGTTTTGATATATAATACGTTCGCCGGCTTCTAATTCCTGTTTTAAATAGTCTGATAAAAGCGTTGCATTATGTGTTTTGTAGTATTGAAGTTGTTGCGTGTCTTTTTTTAAAACTTCGTTAGGTAAGGTAGATTGACTCCAGATTTGTCCGTGCGGGTGCGGGTTGCTACAGCCCATAATGGCACCTTTATTTTCGAAAATCTGTACGTAGTTAATCAAATCCATTGCACCTAAAGTTTTGTATTCGTGCTGCCAGGTTTTCACTACTTTATGTATGGCATTAACCGACATGTTTGCTAAACTTTTGGAATGGTCTGGACTAAAACAAATTACCTTGCAGATACCCTGCTCGCTCTTGGCTTGAAATAAGCCATCGTTAACAGAAAATACCTCGGAATCTTTTTGAAGTGCAGCAAAATCGTTGGTAAAAACGAATACGTCTTCATAATCGGGATTTTTTTCGCCATTGGCACGGGTATTCCCAGAACATAAATAACAAGATGGATCGTGACTCGGCCTATTATCATCTACAACGTCTTCATTCTGGCCTTGCCAAGGTCTTTTGGCTCTATGGGGAGAAACTAGCACCCATTCGCCAGTTAGGATGTTTAATCGTTTGTGTGAATAATCTTGAATATGATTTGTCATGGAATAAGTATTGCTTTTAGTGTTCGATTAAATGTGTGCCTTCCGATAAATTTACGTCGTAAAACGAACAGTCTTTCCTGAAAGCTTTGTTGTAAAGAGGTAATAAAGTGTGTTTAATATCTTCTAAATCGGATTGTTTTACAATGTTAATAGTACAGCCGCCAAAACCACCGCCCATCATTCTTGCACCGATAAAACTCGGATTACTTTTAGCGAAATCAACTAAAAAATCCAGTTCAGGGCAACTTACATGATATTGGTTTTGCAAACCATCATGCGACCCGTAAAGTAAGGCTCCTAAGTGTTCTAATTCGTTAGCTTTCATAGCTTCAACAGCCTCTAAAGCGCGGTTGTTTTCCTGAATTACAAACAATGCTTTTTGATAGTCTTCTTCGCTTATATCTCCTTTAATGTTTTGTAAATCGGCAGCCGTGGCATCGCGTAGTGCTTTTACATTTAAGCGTTTACTAACATCTTCGCAAACATGTCGTCTGTCGTTATAGGCGGCTTCAGACAAATCATGTTTTACATTTGTATTAATTAATAATAATTGATAATCCTTAAAATTAATAGTAAAGGGAGTTGCTTCTTGAGTTCTACAATCTAAAAGTAACGCCTGATTTTTTTTACCAAACATACTAGCATATTGATCCATGATACCGCATTTAACTCCAGCAAAATGATGTTCTGCTTTTTGCGAAATTAAAATCATTTCAGATTTAGTTAAATCCAAATCGAATAAGGCATTTAAACTGAATACGACGCTGTTTTCTAATGCAGCGGAAGACGATAAACCTGCGCCTTCAGGGATATTACCTCCAAAAACAATATTAAATGGCGGTACAGTTTTTCCGTAATTCTGAATTTCTGCGACTACGCCAATAACATAATTTCGCCACCCTCCATTTTTTAAAGGCGTTACGTGATCGAGTGTAAATTCGTAAGATTCGTTTAAATCGTAAGCTACGGCTGTGCAAAAATCATTTTCCGATTTACCAATGGCGGCAGCAATGCCTTTATCTATTGCCGCAGGAAATACAAAACCATCATTATAATCGGTGTGTTCTCCTATTACATTAATGCGCCCAGGAGAGAATACGACTATAGGTTTGGTTTTAAACGTGTTTTTAAAAGATTGGATAATGGTGTTTATTAATTCATTTTTCATTTTATCATGCAGTTATATGCTCAAAAAGTATAGTTTAAAAAAGTAGTTAAAAATAATAAAAGTAAATTATACTTTTATTATTTTTAACTTTTATTTTGATAAATCCTTTTCGTGTGGGTTTGTGCACACAAAATAAACCATCTAGTTTAAAATAATATGGTGAAACAACAAATAGATTATTATGCATCGAACGATAAAATGTATGTGGCTTCAGACTGTATTGTTTTTGGGTTTGATAAAGGTGATATTAAGCTTCTTATTTTTAAAAGGCGTGTAGAGCCAGACAAAGGGGATTGGTCGTTAATTGGAAGCTTTGTAGAATTGGATGAAGATGATAACACAGCAGCGAAGCGGGTTTTAAAACAAATTACAGGTTTAGACCATGTGTTTTTCGAGCAGTTAAAAACGTATACGCGAGTGGATAGAGATCAAGGAGCGCGCTGTATATCTATAGCGCAATATGCGTTAATCCGTATTGATGATCACGACAAAGAATTAGTTGAAAAACACGGTGCTTATTGGTGTAATATAGACGAAGTGCCTCAATTAACTTTAGACCATAATCTTATGGTAAGCGATGCCTTAGAAAAGTTAAAACGCAAAGCAAAATATCAGCCCATAGGTTTTGAACTTTTGCCAGAAAAATTTACTATACCCCAATTGCAAAGCTTGTACGAGGCTATCTATCAAAAAAAGTTAGATGCTGGTAACTTTAGAAAGAAAGTGTTATCGTTAAAAGTGCTAGAAAAGCTACAGGAAAAAGATAAAACAAGCTCAAAACGCGGAGCATTTTTATACAGATTTAATGCCAGTAATTATAAAAAACTGGTAAACTCTGGATTTCACTTTGAGATTTAATTACAAATTACGCCAGATTTTAGTTTACAAAATGTCGATTTTAAGTACTTTTTACCTTTTAAAAGTATTTTTTACTTTTAATGAGTTAATCGATTTTGTAAAGGAATAATTAAGTAGATACCACAAAAACATAAAGGAGTCGTCTTTATTAAGAAATTATTAGAATTGTTTAACTTAAAATTGTAATTTTAGTGAAGCTATTAGGTTTTATATTACTTAAATTTGATGTAGAACTAGAAAAAAATCAATAATATTTAATCATTTAAACAGTAACATTATGAGCAACAGTAGTAATACCGTTTTGGGGCTATTAGCCGGTACAGCCATAGGTGCCTTATTTGGGATACTTTATGCACCAGACAAGGGAAGTAAAACAAGACAACGCTTAACAGACGAAGCTATTGCGGCTAGAGATAAATTTAGCGAAACTGCAACCGACTTAAAGGATAAAGTGTCTAGCAGTATGGAGTCTAAAAAAGTAACTTTAGACGAGCAATTAGATGGTATTGTACAAAGTGCAAGCCATAAAGCCGAGGATGTTATTTCTAGCTTAGAAAAAAAATTAGCCGATTTAAAAGCTCAGAATAAGAAATTTCAAAAATCATAATATATGAGTGTTTTTGAATCTTTAAATGAGACTTCAAATAAAGCTAAACATATTGGTGAGCGGTATTTAGAATCGTCTCACCAATATGTTAGATTAAAAATATTTCAGCAAGTAACAGTTTCTATGAGCCTGTTAGGTAAAATTTTACTTATAGGTTCGGTATTATTTATTGCATTTTTATTTTTTGCCGTTTCTTTAGCCATAGCTATAGGGTATTGGTTAAACAATATGGTATGGGGCACATTAATTGTTGGCGGATTGTTTTTACTTCTGGCGATTATAATTTATCTGCTAAGACATCGCATAGACAATAAATTTATAGAAAAAATGTCTCATAATTTCTTCGACTAAACCTATGAAAAAAGATTTTAAAACATTTAAAGAAGTCGAATACGAACTGAAGCGCTTAGATTTAGAGCGTAAAATTGCTTGGGAAGAAATGAGAGGTTTAAAAGGTCAGGTTAAGGAAGACCTTCAACCTGTTAATTGGGTGCAATCTGCCTTGAGTATTGGTTTTAAATACGGAGCATTTGCTCTGTTTAAAAAATTATGGCGATAAACTTTAGGAGCTTCACTTTACAAAAAAGAATTTCTATTTTTCATTCATTGCTTTTTTAGTCAATTACGTGTTTTAAAGTTCTTAATTGGCAACTATTTCTATATAGTTCTAACAATAAAAGACATTATAACATGATAATAACTTTTAATAACTAATTCTGTAAGGATTGTATTAAAAATTCTACTTTTGTTAGTATTAAAATTATAATAAAGTTATGTCTGATACAATCGAAAAAGTAAAATGCTTAATTATAGGATCTGGCCCAGCTGGATATACAGCCGCTATTTATGCCGCAAGAGCAAACATGGCTCCAGTGTTATACCAAGGTATGCAGCCAGGTGGACAATTAACAACAACTAACGATGTTGAAAATTTCCCAGGATACCCAGATGGTATTACAGGACCAGAAATGATGATTCAATTGCAGGAACAAGCCAAACGTTTTGGATCGGATATTCGCGACGGTTGGGTAACTAAAGTTGATTTTTCTGGCGATATCCATAAAGTTTGGGTAAACGAAACGCAAGAAATTCACTGCGAAACCGTAATTATTTCTACAGGTGCATCGGCTAAATATTTAGGTTTACCTTCCGAACAAAAATATTTACAATTAGGAGGTGGTGTTTCTGCCTGCGCAGTATGCGACGGATTTTTCTATAGAAATCAAGAAGTTGTTATTGTAGGAGCTGGAGATTCGGCTTGCGAAGAAGCACATTATCTATCTAAACTTTGTAAAAAAGTAACCATGTTGGTAAGACGCGACGAGTTTAGAGCGTCTAAAATTATGGAGAACCGAGTTAAAAAAACCGAGAATATAGAGATTCTTTTTAACACTGAAACCGAAGAAGTTGTAGGAGACGGGCAAGTGGTTACAGGCGTTAAAGTGAAAAACAACAAAACAAACGAAATTACTGAAATTCCAGCAACAGGATTTTTTGTAGCTATTGGGCATAAACCAAATACCGATGTGTTTAAAGACTTTTTAGAGCTCGATGAAACAGGTTACATTATCAATCAGCCAGGAACTTCAAAAACCAATATAGAAGGTGTATTTGTTTCGGGAGATGCAGCAGACCACGTGTACAGACAAGCCATTACGGCAGCAGGTACAGGATGTATGGCAGCACTTGATGCAGAGCGTTATTTAGCAGCTAAAGAAGTAGAGGTTGAAGGCTAGATCTTAAATTATATTTTATAAAACATTGAAACCGAAGCATTTGTTTCGGTTTTTTTGTATCTTGGGGCTTCCTCTTAGAAATTTTATTGGTTAATAGCATATTACTAACTCATAAATTGATGCATTATGAAAAAAATGATTTATGCTATGCTTTTTTTGCTAACCGTAATTGCTGAAGCGCAACAAACGGTTAAACCTGAACTTCTTCCTCAAAAAAATGTTACCAACACTTATTTTGATGTCACTGTAAATGATCCCTATCAGTATCTAGAAAATTTAAATGATGATAAGGTTATTACCTGGATGAAAGCCAATGCGTCTTATTCCGAAGCTGTATTAAATAATATTTCGGGTAAACAGGACTTGTTTAACAAAATGAAAGAACTGTTGGAGCGACGATCTGTTTCAATTTCATACTTAGAAATTGCAGACGACAATACCTATTATTATTTAAAGCGCATACCGGGTGAGGAGATAAGTAAAATGTACAAACGTAAGGGCTACGAAGGTAAAGAGGTATTGTTTTTCGACCCCACGCAGTACAAGAAAGAAGAAGGGCAGACGTATGTTATTTCATCTATAACTCCAAATATCAAAGGTGATAAAATAGCTGTTAGCGTTGCAGCCAATGGATCGGAAAACCCCGATGTTTTAATTTTTAAAGCAAATGGCGAACAATATCCAGAAGTTTTGGAACTAGCAGAAGGGGTGTCTTGGTTACCTTCTGGTAATGAATTTTGTTATATAAAAATAAATTCGGCCGATTTAAAAGATGTAAATCGTCAATTGTACTTATCTAATTATGTACATAGTGTAGGTACTAAACAGTCTAAAGATCAAACTTATTTTTCTAAAGCAAATTTTTCTCCATTAGGCATGATGGCTTCAGAGTATCCTTTTATTATGTATTCTAAAGAGGCCGATAAAAAGTTTTTGAATGTTGAGTCTGTAGATAAAAACAAAAGAATTTTTGTTGAAAACACCAATAAAGATTGGGAACCCATTATATCTAGAGACGATAATGTGATAAACATGAAAGTAATGGATAACGAGGTATATTATTTAACGTATTATAATGCACCTAATTATCAAATAGTCAAATCCGCTCTAAATGCCCCTCAATTTTCTGATGCGGAGATTGTTATTAAAGAATCGCCAGATGAAATAATAACTGGTTTTGAGCTTACAAAAGATGGTTTATACTATGCTACAGTAAAAAATGGAGTAGAGGCTAATGTTTATTTTTTAGAAAAAGGCAATACCACGGCTAAACAATTGAAGCTACCGTTTACAGCAGGAAGAGCCGATATTGGGGCAAGAGGTCCAGAATATGGAGAAATTTGGATTAATATTTCGGGATGGACTTCTCCAGATAAACGTTATTTGTATACCCCAAAATCTGATACATTTACCTATCAACCTTTGTCAACTCCTGTAGAATATCCCGAACTCGAAGATTTAGTTGCAAAGGAAGTTATGGTAAAATCGCATGATGGTGTAATGGTACCAGTGTCTATTATTCACAAAAAGGATTTAACATTAGATGGAGAAAATCCAGCAGTAATTTACAGTTATGGTTCTTATGGTATTTCTACCGAGCCGTTTTTTAGTCCGATAACGCTTGCTTATACATTGTACGATGGTATTCTGGTTGTACCGCATGTTCGCGGTGGCGGTGAGCTTGGAGATGCTTGGCATAAGGCGGGGCAAAAATTAAACAAGCCTAACACATGGAAAGATGGTATTGCCACGGCAGAGTATTTAATAGATCAGGGATACACTTCTGCAAATAAGCTTTCGATTTTTGGAGGAAGTGCTGGTGGTATTTTTGTTGGTAGGGCCATTACAGAGCGACCAGATTTATTTGCTGCCGCAGCACCTATGGTAGGATGTATGAATACGGTACGTATGGAAGAAACACCTAACGGTCCAGTAAATACACCAGAGTTTGGAACTGTTAAGGACCCTAAAGAATTTAAAGGTTTATTGGAAATGGACTCGTATTTACATTTAAAGGAAGGTACAGATTACCCTGCTATGTTGATTACAGCCGGTATGAATGATCCTCGAGTAATTGCTTGGCAACCAGCTAAATTTGCGGCCAAAATGCAACATGATAATGCAGGGGATTCACCAGTTTTATTTTATACTAATTTTGATGGAGGACATGGAGGCCGTACTACGCTAACGCAAAGGTTAAACGATTTTTCTAATATTTTTTCATTCTTTTATTGGCAGTCGGGGCACCCAGATTTTGTAATGAAAGAACCTTTAAAAGATTAAATAAAAAAAACCGAGGCAATAATTTTGCTTCGGTTTTTTATAATGGATTAGTTAGGTTAACGTTAGTGATGGTTTTTGGTTAGCACAGTATATCTATAATTATTGTGGCAATAAGTTTAACAAAAGTTTCCATGATGATTGATTGTTTTTGATTGATGAATGATTATTAGTGAGTCTCGGACGAAATGTTAATGCCGTTTTCGTTAATATCTACATGAACATCTTCGCTTTTAGCTTTTACACCTTCGCTACCTATTTGAATATCTACTTCGTCGCTTTTTATCTTAACGCCTTCGCTATTTATTTTTACAGAACCATTGTCGTCGTTTATATTTAAATCAATATAACCCTCGTCGTCGTAATCTTCTTCAAGAATTTCAGGACAATCTATACATTCAATAGCATCGTTTAAAATTTTCACGGTATAACTAGCTTCATTACTAGATATTAAATTATTAGACGAGTTGTAGTAATTTAAAAACGATCTGGTATTCTTATTTAAATTTACATAGCTGCCTTCTGGAAGGTATAAAATTACTTCAACTTCTTGCTCTCTAAATTTATTGGCATAGTCGGTTAACAAATAGCTATCCAATAAAAGTTCGTTGTTTTGTAAACTGTAGTTATACAGAATTTTTTCGGCACGATCTTTAGCGACTAAATAATTTTGGCCTTTAGATTCTTTATCTATTTGTATGTTAGCCACACTGTCTTTAGTCGATCTAATAGTAAGGCGAATATCGTTAGATAAAATAACTTTTTCGTCGTTATCGTTATACACAATTTTAAAATCGCCCCCACGGTTTATATGGCGTTTAAACTTTGTGTTGGTGGTCATTTTTATACGTAGGGTATCGTTAGTATTATAGATTAATTTTTCTTTTTTACTAACTACAGATTCTAAAGCATGGTCTGTAGCTTGCTTAATGCCTATGGTAATAAGCCCTATTAAAGAGATTAGCCAAACACCAAGTAAAGTGAATTTTGCAATGTTACCAATAGATTTTAAGTTGTTTATAAGTATCTTAAGTCCTAAATATAAAATGAAAAAACAAGGAATACCAAAGGTGAAAAACACGAGTAACGATCCCAACCAGATAGGTAATCCCGTGGTGTTTAATGCATCTGGATAATCCATCCACCAGGGGTGGAAAAAGGATGAGCTTCCTAACGATAATAAGCTAATAAGTAATGCAAATATGGATAGCGCTCCAAATATTACTAAAAGTATACCTATAAACTTGGCAAATAATTTTAGGAAAAACATAATGATATCTCCAATGGTATCGAAAAAAGACTTAGAAGTAGACTTAACCTTATTGCCATATTTTTCGTAATCTACATTTTTAACGGTATCGGAAACATCTTCAAATCCTTTTTTAATTTTTTTTTCAATATTACTAATATTAACTACTTCGCCTTGCATGGTTAGTTTTTCGGCAGTTGTAACTGCTTCTGGAACTAAAATCCAAAACAATAGGTAAATAAGTATAAAAGTTCCGCCAGACCCTAAGGTTAATAAAATCCAAATTAAGCGCACCCAAATGGCGTCTATACCTAAATAATGTCCTAAACCGGCAGCTACACCAGCAATGTAAGAGTTACTCGTATCTCGGTATAACTTTTTAGACGATTTTGTGCGTTTCTCGGCTACAGGTTCGTCTTCAAAAATCTCGTCGTCTACCAGGTAATCTTCGGGTTGGCCCATAATAGAAATAACTTCGTCTACCTCTTTGCTGCTAATTACCTGCTTATCGTGTTTCACGCGCTCGTTAAATAGTTCGGCAATGCGGGCTTCGATATCCGAAATGATTTCGGAGCGGCCTTGAGAGTCTGTAAATGAACGTTTAATAGCCTCGAGATAGCGTTGTAATTTTTGGTAAGCATCTTCATCGATATGAAAGAATATACCTGCTAAATTTATGTTGACTGTTTTATTCATTGCTGTTGTTTTTTTGACGTGTTACTAGGTTTACTGCATGTTGTAATTCGCTCCAAGTGGTGTTTAATTCACTTAAAAATAATTTTCCTGTTTCGGTTAATCCGTAATATTTTCTTGGTGGTCCAGAGGTCGATTCTTCCCAACGGTAATTTAGGAGTCCGGCATTTTTAAGACGGGTAAGCAAAGGGTAAATGGTACCTTCTACTACCAGCATTTTGGCGTCTTTTAAAGTGTCTAGAATTTCTGCAACATAAGCGTCTTCATCTTTTAATACAGATAAAATGCAATATTCTAAAACACCTTTTCGCATTTGTGCTTTTGTGTTCTCTATTTTCATTTTGTAATGTATTTAAAGGTCTTGCTAAGACACTTTGATTGAGTAATTGGATTTAAAAATACGTGAATCATGTTTTAATGCATTTTAATTTTAAACTGTTCATTTTTTGATTGATTGATGATGGTTGATTGATTTTTTTTATTTGATGAAATGTATTGTTAATGGGTACTGGTAATCTAACCCGTCTTTAGCTTTTAAACTGGCTCTTACAATTAAAGCCAATTCTATTATAAAGCCTATAATGGCTAGACCGCCCAAAGCACCTCCTATATAGAGTAGCGGAGAAGGTTTGCCAATGTTAATCTGAATATTATCAAACAGATTAATGTCTATAAAGTCTAAACCGCTAAAAATGTTAAATAAGAAAAATGGCACGGTTATCATACCTAAAATAATAGCGTACAATAAAATACTGATTTGAAAATTGATGGCTTCTTTACCATGTTTATCTATAAATTCAGATTTATCCTTATTGGCAATCCATAATACCAATGGCGCGATAAAATTTCCTAAAGGAAAAATAAATCTAGAGAAGGTAGATAAATGAATAAAAGTGGCGATATTTTTTTGGTGGTTATCTAACATTTTTAAAAGTATATAATAGTTTCTTATGCAAATATATGTCTAAAAAAAGGTATTATGCAAAACATAGTAGTGTAATTTAACATAATATTAACAATATGCCGAACTGATTTTTTTCAATACATTTAGTGTTTCATTACCCCCCAAAAAACGTTTTGCCCAAAAAACATTTTAACCTTAATAAGCTTGAAAGCCTTGTAAAATAAGGGTTTTTGGCTGTTTTAGGGTATTTTAAGACAATTTTACCACTTGCCCAAATACTGGCGTTTACCGTCTTTTTACCGACTTTTTAAAAAAGAATTAAACAAGAATTAAAAATTATTGTGACTTTAGTCCTCAATCCCTAGTTAAATAAGGGGTTTGAGGGTTTTTTTTATGCTTTTTTATTACGTGATAATTGATGAAAATGGATTTTTTGAATTCATCCAAAAAAGTGCATAGGGTGAAGTGTAGGGTGTAACGTAGGGTGTAATATTTACTGTAAAAAACATTATCAGGATTACCCCGAAATGTTGTAGAAGTACAGGAAAAGACACAATTTAAAGCGTTAAGAGTACCCCTAGAACATTTAATAAATTTATTTAATATTGATAATCAGCTATTTAGTGTTTTTAGCTGTGGTTTTTGCGAATTTATCCTTTAAATTAAAGACTTCTGCCTCTAAATCGTTGACTCTATCAAAGATTGTAGACGGGTCCAGAAGCTCGAAAATCATGGCAAGGTTTACCTTCCATACTTCCTTTATTTCATTTTGGGTAACAGTATAAGACGGGTATTCCGATCTATTATCACTTTTCAAGTATAAGTTGCCGTATTTTTCTAAACGGTTAAGTACTCGTTTCACTACTACACCTTCATCTGTAACCACGATATACACTTGGTTGTCTTTAATGTTGGTCCAGTGTTCAACCCATTCACCAACTACAATAGATCTATCGTGTAACGTCGGTATCATACTTTGCCCTTTTACTTCAAACATCCTAAAAGTACCGTTGGTGAGTCTGGGTAAGCGGTATGTAGGAAGAGAACTTATAAAAGTAGGGTCGCCATAGCCTTTTAAATATCCTGCTCTTGCAGATACAGGAACCAGGATAATATTCTCTTCGCCTTGATGGTCTACAGTAATTAGTTTAGGCATGTTGCCATTTGTATAAGGCTTATTCTCTTCGTTAACGGCTGGAAGTCCTGTTTTAACTAAGTCACCTTCTCCAGTAAGTAGAATTTCGGGATTGATGTCTACGCATTTTGAGTATAATAGTTCGCTGTCATAAGTGTTTCTTGTATGCCAAGATGCTAATGTTTGAGGCTTAATACCCAAATATCTTGCAAATTCGGCATCAGATTTAAAGTTATAATGCGATTTTATTTTATTCAAAATCAAAGATTTGTCAAAATTTATACTCATAATGCGTATTTTTTCTTGTTAATATCCGCAATTTGTTTATATATTTGTTCTCACAAACGAACAGAATCAAATATATGAAAGAAGAGGAAATCCTAGAGCTAAAAGCTCAATTAAATAGCAAGATAGTAAAAGGCGATTACATCGTGTTGGGGCAATTACTTGATTTAGATAGCCATGCGGCTCGTATGCGCTTCAAGAGAGGTAAAGAGGATGCTGTTACAGGAATGAAGGAGATTGTAGAAAACAGAGAAGCTCTAATTGAGTCTTTCAAGTCGAAACAATTAGTAAGAACTATTAACGGGTTGCCTGAAGGTTTTGCTGTATTAGATCTTGTTGTAGCAAAGTCAGGACGTTTATTGGTTGTACTCATCACCAATAAAAAAAATCATCATATCGTTTACGATTCTTTAGAGGAAATGGATGCTAAGGCTTTTTTGTTTGTTAAAGACATTTTAAAGACAGACAAGGTTAAGTATCTCATTACCGACTGCTCATTGGGGTATTTACCTAATATATTGGAGATTATTAAAGAGTATAACGTAGAGCAATTCTATAACCACCCATTTGCGCACAGATCAGAGGCTATTCTTCAAATCCTTAGTAAGAAAAACTAAGCACTATGAACCAAGAAACTCCATTTGTAACATACGACAATAAGTTAGGCGTAAAGATCAAGTTTCTTACAACTGATAAGAAACCGCATAAAAACTCTTTAGGGCTTATTTCTTATAGAGCTTTAAAGCATCGCATGGACAGTAAAAACTGTACAGAAACGCAATTGCGTAATGGATCTTGGGGCGGTGGGGCTTTAATATTGTTTTCCTCTTTATCAAGAGATTGGAAAGATGCCATTACTACAAAATTCGGCAATCCTAAAGATGAAATTAAAAAGAGCTGGTTTGCTAAACATTATGTTTCAGACCGTGGTGCTTTCGATTTTTATGTAGCTCACCGCTATGGCGACAGTAACGAGAAAAAACTTGATTTAAAGTTAGTAGAAGAGTACACCTATAACGCATCTGTTTTAAATACGGTTATCGAAATGAAAAACAACCGTAAAGACTATGCAAAAGCTTTGGGATATACCAAGTTAGATATATGGCAGTCTTTAAGTAACGATGTTAACGCCTTTCGCGAGGTAGCGCACACCTTACCTGCTAGTAAAGACGGTTTGCGCCGTAAAGCCACAGCTTATGCCAAAGCATTAAATCTATCTAAACAAAATGCGTATAAAACTCTTATTTCTGGGAAGCTTCAAAACAGTAATGCTAAGAAGGTTACAGAAAAGGAACAAAAAGTATTCTTAGACGAACTTATTTACAAGCATACCAATTTAGATAATGAGTTAATCTGTACGCTTTATAATACGGTGGCGGAAAAAATGGATTGGAAAACCATTACAGCAATGACGGTTTCTAACCGTAAAAAAGAAAAGAACATAATAGCTCATGCAGCCCGTAACGGCGTGAAGTCGTTAAAAAATAATGTGTTAATGCAAAACACCCGTACTAATCCAGATACACCAATGCTGTATTGGACGCTCGATGGATGGGATGTAGAGCTGCTTTACCAAAAAACAACTATTAACGATAAGGGGCATTCTGTAACTACTTACCATAACCGTTTAACTGTGGTAGTTGTTTTAGATACTTTTAATAATTACCCAATTGGTTATGCTATTGGTACACATGAAACACCAGAGCTTATCAAGTCGGCGTTACAAAATGCTATGCAGCATGCTCGTGAGTTGTTTGGAGACTTCTATATGCCTTATGAGCTTCAAATGGATAACTACGCTTTTAAAACCTTAAAAAGCACGTATAAAGAAATTACTAAAAAAATATCTCCTGCTTCTGTAGGTAATGCGAAGGCCAAAAAGATAGAACCTTATTTTAATCAAATCAATAAAAAGTATTGTAAGCTGTTAAATAACTGGTCTGGACACAACACAAATAGCGGTTCTAAAAACCAGCCAAATAGCGAATACTTAAACAAGATTAAAAAACAGTTTCCAGATCAAGAAGGCTGTATAAAGCAAATAACATCTATAATCCATGCAGAGCGTAATAAGCAGGGAGAAGTGTATGCTAAAAATTGGCTGAACACTTTAGAAAAGAATAAGTCTTTAATGGCTCACGAAAGTTACTTATTAACTTTTGGGGACAACACAGGATATACAAACAAACTTCGTGGAGAAGGTTTGTTGTTAACCATACATGGTGAGAAATACGCTTACGATAGTTTCGATATCAATTTCCGTCACCATGCCGATAAAGATTGGAGTATTCAGTATGATATTAACGATCTATCTAAGGTTTTGGCTGTATCATCCTGCGGGAAAGAACGCTTTATGTTAGATCAAAAGTATGTACAGCCTATGGCATTGGCTAATAGAACGGAAGCCGATGATGTTGAACTTAAACGGGTACGAAACTTCAATAAATCCGTAGAACAAATGATTATCGAAGAGCGATCGGATAACGCCCGCTTGTTAGAGTCGTTCTTAGACCAACCCGAATTAAACGATACCCTAGCTAAACATTTACTTACCGATAGTGTAGGACAACACAAGAACCACAAGTCTAAACAGCGTTTAAAAACGCAAGAAAAGGCTCAGAAACTGGCTTTAAAACAAGCTAACAAAGACAACGTAAAACAACAAAAATCATTTTTAGACGAACAACTGGAGTATTACTCCGATAAAGTAAATATTAACGATTACCTCGATTAAACTAATGAAACCCCAACTAAAAAAACTCCTTAAAGTACGTGAAGAACTTATTGAAAAAACAGAAAAACGAGATGCAGCAGCCCTTAAACGAACAGACGCTTGGTATAACAGCAAAAAAGGTAAAGAATACGAAAGCCAAACTGCAAAAATAGCCAACAGCGTTGAAGCCCTTAACGAAGCCATTCAAGAATTAGAAACCTGCATTTAATAGCAACATGACACAAGAACAAAAACAAGATATCGCCCATAAACTACAGGAATATATTAACCTGCATGCTATAAGTCAAACCATTGTTAGCGACCGCACAGGGGTACGCAAAGAGTATATAACAAGCATCTTAAAAGGGGTGTTTACCTACGATGCTGGTAAAGGAAACACAGGAGATATTCCTAATAAGCATTTTATGAAGCTGGCAGAGTTGTTAGACTATGCTACAGAAAAACGCTACTGGATTAACCGCCCTACGCCACAATTAACCCAAATGATTGCCACTCTAGAAGAGGCGCGCCAACATGCCTACACAAGATTAATAGTTGGTGTTACTGGTTCTGGTAAGTCTCACGCCATTAGCCTGTATGCCAAAAAACATCCTGCCGATGTATTTCATGTAAAAGTTGGTAGTGAAGATACCTTAAACGGATTGCTGGAAAAAGTTTGTGCAGCTTTAAAAGTACCGCCTGCAAAACATAAAAGCGCCAAGATTAGAGACATTGCAGCATCGTTAAAAATGCTGTATAACTACGGTAAAAAGCCACAGTTAATATTCGACGAAAGCGAGTATTTAAAAGTTTCTGCGCTTTGCTCTATAAAAGAGTTTTACGATTACCTAGACAAGTATTGTAGTATAGTACTAATAGGCACCGAGCAATTAACCAGCCAAATAGATAAGCTGCGTAAAAAGGATGCTAAGGGCATACCGCAATTATACCGCCGTATAAAGTTTGGTGTTCGCTTTTTACCTTCTATTGATAAGAGTTTTAAACTGTTTTTAAAAGACATTGAAGATAAAGAGTTAGTAAAGTTTTTACGTTCCGAATGCGAAAACTACGGTGAGCTTCACGATGTACTCGTACCGTGTATGCGAGAAGCAGACCGTTTGCAAGTGCCTATATCGTTGGCCTTGGTAAAAAAGGTACTTAACATAAATCAAGTAGAACTCTTTAACGCAGTATAAGAATTGACAATAGCTCCAGAACCTAAACTTAAAAAAGCTCTTACCGTTGCAAATATCCAAAATCAAAAAGTTAACCGCCTGTCGTGGGATGGTGTTTTTTACGACGCCTTTGGTAACCCGCAAGATCGTGGCGTTTGGTTTGTATGGGGCAATTCGGGCAGCGGTAAGAGTAGTTTTTTAATGCAGCTTGCTAAAGCTCTGGCCATGTTAGGACATAAAACCCTATACAATCTATGTGAGGAAGAGCCAGACGATGCAGAATATATTGATAGAACCGAACTTTTTAGCATGAACGAAGTAGAACAGCATTTTCACACCCAAAGTTACACCTATGCAGAACTTATGGCGTACCTGAATAAGCGCAACCCGCCTAAGGTGGTGATTATAGACTCCATTAAGGACATTACAACCAATTGGGATGAGTATTTGGCCTTGCGAAAGCTAATAACCAAAAAGAACATCATCTTAATTATAGTAGGGCAGGCAGAGGGTAAGAACCCAAGAACCGAGTTTGAAAAGTCTATTCGCTACAATGCTAAAATGAAAATTTTTGTTTCCGGCTATCTAGCCGTTTGCCAAGGTAGAACCATAGGGCCTAATGGCGGCCAATACATTATATATCAAGAAGGCTACGACAAGCTTCGTGGCGCATCATAATCATTTAATCAACAAACCCATGAAAAAACAAGTATTAACAAGCTTACAGCTTAACGCAGACCAGTATTATCAATTGGTTTTAGACCTATATTTTAACTGGTGCTGCACCAAGGCCAAAAACCGCAAATCTTTACAAAAGGTGTTAACCTGTACACCATTGTTTAACTGGTGGTACAAACAATTGTCCGAACTCGAAAAGGACTTTGTAGATCAGGTTAAAGACTATCACTTACAACTGGATCCAGACACCGCACTCAACTTTTATAAGCAAAGTGTACACGGTATTTATCAGCTATTCTCTAAACCACTAATAAAAAAAGCTTATGACGCATAAACAAATCGAAAACAAGATCGATGAACTTAATTTTTGGCTGGATAACAATCGCAACCACCCACATTACACCACAAAATATAACGAGCGCAGCAAATTAGTAGAACAATTAACATTTTCAAATAATTATTAAATGAGTACTTCAACTTTAGACATCACCCAACTATCAGCAGCCGACAAAGAGGCGCTTATGAAACAATTAGCCAACGCCCAAAAAGCCGAAAAAGAGCGTGTAAAGAACGACCGTAAGGCGTATAAAGAATTATCTAGCGAGTTTGTAACCCGTAACATCGATAAGTTAATACACCACAACGATATTACAGCTATTTTAATAGAAACCCTGTTTAAAGATTTCGAGCCTATAAAAGCCATTAAAGAACAGGTGTACGGCAACGAAGCGCAAGACAGCCACACATCTACCTTACCCGACGGATCGGCTAGCATTACCATAGGCCATAATGTTACCATTAAGTTCGACGGTACCGAGGCGGCAGGTGTTACCAAGATTAAAGAGTTTATTAAATCGCTATCAGATGGTAATAACGACCAGAACACGCTTAAACTAGCCAAGGCGGTTGATACCTTTTTAAAACCAAATGCTAAAACGGGGATGCTTAACCCAAGTAAGATTATCGAACTAAGCAAGTTAAAGGATGAATTTAACGACGATCGTTTCGACGATGGTTTAGACATCATTTTCAATGCCCAAATCCGCACCCAAAACAGCATGTATGTAAGCGGTTGGAAGTTTATAGATGTAGACGGCGTGCCTAAAAAATTAACCTTCAGATTTTCGGTGTAATGGCAGTAATTATAAGCCCACTTAACGACGATCAGTTATTCGTGAATAACAAGGTTGTAGAACGCGATAATAACGGCAACTGGATAGCAAGAGTAGAACTAAACGCCGCCGAGGAAAAAGCATTTCATAAACATTTAAAAAGTATATCATGACAGCATACGCCAAGGCATTACCCTCTAAAAAATACACCTTATGGTCGTTTTACGACAAGAACAACGGACAGCACAATTACATTTTAAGTCTGTGCATTCAGTTCGGGTGGAGTAAAAGGCATCCTAGAACAGGTAAAGAAGTCGCAAATCTCGGGGCCCTAGATAAGTGGTTGCGTGGTACCAGCCCATCAGGGCAATCGCCTGTGTTAAAACCTTTGCAGGTTATGGAGCGCGAAGAGCTAAGTAAAGTAATAACGGCCTTAGAACAGATGGTCGCCAAAAAGTATTAAAAAAAAACCGCGTTACGCCAATAACGCGGGTAAACCTTAAAATAAGTTTAATTCAAAAATCAATTCAAAATTATGAAAAAATTAGTAGTAGTAATTAGTCTGTTAACCTTATGCCATTGTGCAGCCCCAAAAGCAACCCGTAAAACAGAAAACACCGTGACAGGTGTTATGGTAGAAAAACGGGAACCCGTAAAAAACAGTCCAGGATTCTATAAGTACTACATGTACCCTTTAAACGGCAAATCGCGAGCCTTTATAGTAATATCGCCAGTAAAGTTCGAAGAAAAGAAGCCTGTTTATTTTAACCAAACCCAAGTACAATAATGTTAAACTTTGTGTTAACCATAGGGGCTATTCTGGTATGTCTAGCCCTTTTTGGATTGTTTATCCTGAAATACCGTTATAGTTTGGATGATTTAGATCCGTTTAACTATAACAATTACTGGAACGACAATATTGCCCCAGACCATCAATCAATAGTACCCATTAACTGCAAGCACAAAGGCGGTACTACCGATGTTGTACAAACTATAGCCGTAAACTGCGAAACCATAAATACCCTTTGTAACGATTGTGGGCAAGTGCTAACATCGTATACAGAATGTTTATAACCCCCAATACATTAGCATGACGCACCATTACAACATAGAAATCGTAGAAACCAACACCCATTTAAAAGCCACCTATCGCGATAAAAAGTTTAGAAAGCTGGAACACCTGCGCGGTAAGTTAGATAATGCCATGTTGCGCCAAATTGGGCGTATAGTGCCACGCCACGAGGACGATTTTGGCGACTTCAATAAGGCTTTCGAGAACAAAGTAAATTACACCATAATCACCCAAGAAAAAAGCCTGTATACGAAGTTTCTGGACGAGTGGCT
Organism: Formosa sp. A9; assembly: GCF_051200825.1. Lineage (GTDB taxonomy): Bacteria > Bacteroidota > Bacteroidia > Flavobacteriales > Flavobacteriaceae > Formosa. Next base: position 1,433,408 of record NZ_CP195158.1, read on the forward strand.
ACACTTTTATAGCGAGTACGCCCAACTGGAACCCAAGTTTACAGGGGCAGACGGTAAGGCCTTAAAGCAAATAATAGGCTATCTGCAAAAACTACACGGCGGTAACGATAACGAAGCCCTAGAGCTTTGGCGGGTTATTCTATCTAAATGGAATACGCTACCCGAATTTCACCAAAACAATACCGATTTAAAGTATATCAACTCCAAATTAAACATTATCATCCATGCAATTAAGCAACAAAATAACACCTTCGCTTCTGGAGCTAACAGCAGTGTCCAATTATAGCAATACAGCCGTAGTAAAACATTACGCAGGCATGAACCTTACCAGAGCTGTAAACGCCCGTACAAATTCTTTGGGCATATTAAGCAAGCGGGAAGGCGGGGAGGCTCTTGTTAAACGTTGCGTGTGCAATATGTTTATAGGTACCAGCATGTATTTTGCAAAAGTGTTACCAGAACTACAGGCCAACGTAATAGCCGAAGAGCTTTTAGCAAATTACGAGTATCGCCAGTTAAAACTAGAAGATATATTGGCCATTTGCTACGAGATTAAAGAAGCCGATACTTTAAACCTTACTCCAGCTCGCATTTTAAAGCATGTAAAAGACTATGCAAAACGTAGGGAGTTGGCAATTGTGTCGCAATCTATAAGCCAAAGCGAAACCCAGAAGCACGCCAATTTTAGCACCAATTACGACGAACGCGTTAAAAATACCATCCGTCATATAGAACGCAGTAACGAGGAAATTGTTAGAACCAGAAGCACTTCAAGAAAGTTTTATAAGTAGATGCTAGATGTTAGACGCTAGAATATAGAAAATAGAGTATAGACGCTTAAAGCCTATTGCTTAAAGCCTAAAGCCTTAAAAATGACCAAAAGCACCCAAAAGAGTGCCTGTTGCAACGCAGGCACTTACAAAAAACTAGAGTTTCACTTAAATCATCCTAAAGTAATACACATCTGTAAAACCTGTGGTGGCATTTGCGAAACCGAATAAGCCCAAAGGCTAATAATTTAAAATATAATCTTTAACACTAATACAATGAAATATGTAACCCACAACGGCCATCAATTGGTAACTAAAAACAAGCTTCATGAAGCTGTACAAAGCTACTTAAAAGGCATCGATAGAATTTTAATACAGGACAACAAAGCCTTATCCGAATTTAAAACCAATGTTATAGCAAACATTGTGTTTTTAAATATTGAAAACAAAAGGAGTAAGGCTATCGCGGCAAAATGGATGCAAATCGATAAGAACGACTGGTTGTTAACTGGTGTAGATTTTTGTCATTTTACAATACACCACGTCAAAAAGGAATACCATGCACAATAGCGAATGGTTAGACGATCCGTACCTACGAGGCACGCCAGAACCAAACCCACTACCATTTATAATCATCATGCTAGTGTTGCTAGCAATCATTTTACAAAACCTTTAAACACTATTTAAAATATGACACCAGAAGAACAAAGAGTAACTCAAGAATTTGGAAATGCAGTAGCGCAAGTTTTAGCCGCCTGCGGAGTAATTAAATTTTGTATGGATTTGCAACGCCAAACAGTTTCAATTGATATAGAAGAAACTTGTATAAATATTGGTTTGCTAGAAGATACAAAGTTTGAATTAGAAGAATTATTATCAACTATAGAAGAATGACAAAACACGAATTAGCAAGAACCATTTATATAATTGCTCAAATGAATCATGAAGCTTCAGCAATCGATCAGATAGAACTTATGCTAGATCCATTAACCCCAAAAGACAAAGCGCGATTTGCAAAATGGGGATTTGCGCATCAGCAACCAGATAACATTGAAGATTGTTGGCCTACAGATGTTTCTCATGTGCGTGAGCTTCTTAATGATTTTTACAATTGGCATTTCAATAAAAAAGGTATGTCCTCTGTGTTGCACAAAGAAATAGATGAATATCTTAAAGATGCCGAGCATACGAGTTATGAGTTAACCTTATCCCCAACACCCAAAAACCAACAACCAACAACCAAACCCCATGACCCAAACTAAAACCCAATTTTTTATTGAAGCCATTACCAACACCGCCGTTGGTTTTGGCATCTCGTTAGCCGCAACCTTTGTAATATTTCCTGTTTTAGGTATTGCAACCACGCCTAGTAAAAACCTGTTAATTACGCTGTTTTTCACGGTTATTAGCATAACAAGAGGTTATGTAATACGCAGGTGGTTTAACCAAGATAGTACCAAGGCTAAAAAACTAAGATACCCAGACGGCAAATTGTATTGGTTGCATTGCTTTGAGTGCGAAAACGACATGCCCGTAGTAGAAGATAAAGACGCGTTTTACTGCTCTAATTGTGGGTTGAAACATTAATAATTTTAAACACTATTTAAAAGATGAAGAAATTTGCAAAATTAATTGACCTAGAAAATAACGAACAAGTATTATTAACTATAGATTACAACGATGAGGACGAAATGTATGAGGTCGAAACTAGAACAGATTTTAAAGGCGTTGCTGTAAGTATAAAGTCTGGTTTTTATAAAGAGCAAGATGCTATTGCTCGATTAGAAACCTTTTCTGTTGATGATGCAAAGAGGTTTAGAGAAGTGATGTCGCGATTGATGAATTAATAAAAAAATAGGCTAGTGTTTTGCTAGCCTATTTTTTTTTTTTTTATTCTATCTCGGCATTAAATAATTTGTAAATTCTTTTAATAATCATTAGTAGGGTTAATGTAAGGTGAGTAAATAATGTATAAAAAACAAAATATAATATGTTAGATATGACTTTGTTGATACTGATCTTTGGAGAACAATAGCCTTTTATATTAATCGGTTTTATTTGGTAGTCTCCAGGAATAAAATCGTAATTAGCCAAGAATAAAATACCAAGGCAAATTAATGAAATAATTATAGTGTAGTTAACATTGTAAAATGTTTGTTTTACTAATTCTTTTCTGTTTGCAAGATCTTTTGTTTGATCGGTGCTTTTAGAAAAAGATAGAAGTAGTACTAAAAGGTTTAAAAAAAGTCCAACAAATACGGACAAGCATAAAGTAAATAGGTTAAGTAGTTTTTCAGAAGGAGCTCCAGCCCATGTTATAATAACGATACCTATAATTAAAGGAGTGATAAAAAATATGTTTTTATCTTTAGGTATAAGCTTTCCGTTTGACGTTTTTAATGTGTCATTATGTTTCTGGATGATTTCGAATAAGTTTATTTTAGATTTCATTTTAATAAAGTTCCAATTGAAGTTCATCAATTAAATTAAAAGCTTCGGTTTCAATTGAATCGAATTCAGAATGTCCAGCAGGGTTAATGTTTACTAAAATATCGTAGTAAGGTCTAAATTTCATTGTCTCAGAAAGATTTATTACTCTTTTAGAGTTATTATAACGTGAGTCAACTTTTATTGTTGACTTGTCATCAAATCCAACCTGTTTTAATTCTTCAGAAGTAAAGAAACCACTTTTCTCATTTGCAAATATTTCTAATATCCTTTTTTTAGAATAACCATTTATAAAATTACTTCCTTTGGTTTTTATTTTCAATTCAACAATAAAGTCTCTGGACTCGAAGTGGTTTAAGTTATATCTTTCTGCGACATCGTGGGGCAATGAGTTTCTTGATAAGGTAATCGATTTGTAATCACCTTTTGTTATATAATTTTTAATAATTTCTGTATCTATGAAATTATACACATGTAACCTGTAATCAGGGTATCTGGTGGAAATGAAATCTTTTAAAAATTTTGTAAAAACTTGTTTGATGCCTAAAACACCATCTCTTTCTAGAATTAACAAGTTGTCTGTTTTTTTGTTTGACACACATACTAAGAAAAAGAAAGGTTTTTGAACAGCGTGATTTTTATTGATTTTAAAGACAGGTTTATCATTAGGTTTATTTGAATCTACTACGTTTTCTTCTTTACCATATTTTCCCGTTTCTACAATTCCAGTTATAGATCTGTATGTAGAATCAATGCTAAAATAACTGGCGTCATCCCCTTCTTTAAATAATTTGAAAACTCTTTTGTTGTTTTCGTCTCGAGGGTATCTGTCTAAAAAGGGTACAAAGTCATTAAATAAAACATTTAAAAAATCTTCTCCTAAAAAATCAGATAACAAAATTTTCTCTTTCCTTTTTCCTTTTGGTGATATATAAAAATTTAAAACTTCTAAGTTTCTTTTTTCAGTCATTTTGTTGATATTAGAGTTGTGTTTTTGTTTTTAATCAAATAAAAAAGTTATTTTTAATGTCAGTAAATATACCTTTTATATGAAAAACCTACTAACCTTATTTTTAATACTAAGCAACCTTTATGTTTTTGCTCAAGATGGTTACAGTCTGCCCGAAAGCAGTTATAATACCATTTTGCAAAATATAAGCCTAACCGATAGTCTTACGGCACGTACTTATGCCGAACAGTTAGTTAATGCCAATAGCGGTTACCAGTTTTACAAAGCAAAACAAAGCAAGCAAACGGCGGTGTTTTATTTCATAGAAAAAGGGCTGTCCGACGAAACCTTAAAGGATCAAGAGGAACTTGGGTGTTCTAAATGCATGCGTGTAATGTTTTCAACTTATAACAATCAGTACAAGTTTGAAAGCGTAACTGGAGCTTTAGATAAAATATTACCTATTTGGCAACAGGAATTTATACCAAGTGCGACAAACGACCTGGTTAAACAAAATTTCAAGTACAGAGAGGTAAATAACCGCGATACAGGTTTAAAAGTGAGAATGCAACACTCTGGCGGTGTTTGGACGATTTATAATTGGTCTGTTTAGGATAAATTCAATTACTAAAGAATAAAAATGAAAAAAGAGCAATTACAAGATATAATTAATCAATTGAATAAAACTTATAGTGATTTTTCTGAAGCCTATTTTTACATGACAAAAGGTAAAAACAAACAAATAAGGGATAAGGCTACAAGAGATGTCGAGAGGCTTTTGAGTTTAGCGAAAATGTGGATAAAAACTTATCCAGATTGTTATGTCTTGTATGTTGGGGAACACTCCAGTGACTTTGATAGAGCTCTTATTTGGGATGAATTGTCAAATCCTAGGTACTTTAAAACCGATATCCCCAAATACATCGAAAAGTTAAAAAGGAAAGTAGAAACGTTATAATATTCAACATTTAGAAACCACTCCTAAGCGAGTGGTTTTTTTATTGGTAAAAATTAGTTAAGTTTGTTTGATGGAATTCGCGAGTAACATCAAGAACACTTCATCATTAGAGGCTCTTTAAGAGCCTTTTTTTATTGCCCCATGTTAATATTTTGGTTATGTTTGTATTATGACAAAGCGTCAGTCCCAACAGCTCGGCATCCAGAAAAACAAATTACTACGTTACCAAAAAGTTCTCGACTATTACAACGAGGTTAAGAACGACGATATACCTACTACCGTAATTTGGCGCAAATACATATACCCGAAATTTGCCATTTCCAGAACTACCCTTTACGAGATCCTGGGCACACCTGTAGTTAAACAGCTTAAAGACATTCAGGCTATAGAAGATAGCCAAATGCGCATGTTTTAACACTACTCAAAGTTTGTCAAACAACACGTCATGCTTGAACGTGGTGAGTGGTGTTAAACATTCGTCATACCCATACTATAAACCACCGTATATTCCTGGACACCGTCGTCGCGTTTTACACGCGTAAATCCTGTGCGGGTTAGGGTTCCTGTGTTGGTGGTAGGTCGCCAACCCTGTAATAATTTATGAATGTCTTCTTGTAGTTCCCAAATATTAAAGGCTGTGTCTTTTTGTAATTGTGGGGCGCGACCGCTACTATTGGTTAGTTTTAGGTTAGCAATGGTTAAGCTTACCAAGGTGTTTGCCGTTTGGCGGTTTTTGGGCGTAGCTGTTTTGTCGATGCCGATATTCTCAAACTGCCCGTTAGTTATGTCTATCAATACACAAGGCCATTGTACAGGAAAATTAGGGCTGTAGTAATCCAATTGCCCCCAATCTTCATCAACGTATTTTATCGTGTTTAAACTCGCTATTTTATCCTGAATGCTTTTAATTACTGGCTCAATCATAAAATTTTGTTTTTGTCACCCTGAGCGAAGTCGAAGGGTCATGGTTTTAAATTGTTTTTAATATGTTGTTCTACCTCTTTAAGGTTTATATCTACTATTTTGCGTATATGTAAATCTACCTGCGGATGCCAACCAATAAACTGGCGTTGGTCGACCGTCATTTTTGCACCCACTTTTTGCAAGGCTAAGGCTTTCCATTGGGCGGCTTCGTCTTGTAACCTTCGGTTGCGTTGGGTGTTGGCCGCCCGTTTGCTTTTAACATTGTATAGTACACCGCCAGCAGCTTTATAATACATTGCCCAAAAAAAGCGTTTCATTTTTTCGGTAACAATTAGCTCACCGCCTTCATTATGCAAACTCATGTAAGGTAAATTACTGGACCAGGTAATTTGTCCGGTTACAGATTTACTTTTAATACTTCTACGTCCGCGACCTGTTCGCAACATCATGGAACCCAGCGAGTTTTTAAGCTTGGTTTGTGGCCACTCTCTATCAAAGAACGCCTTACGCTCAAAGTTACGGTCAAACTCTTGGCTAAGCTGTACTTTAACGTCTTTGGTGATGTTATTTAAAAAATCCTTATACATGTTTTAAAATTTGTATATTTGTGATTATGGACGTATTAAAACGCGATTTAAGAACTACTACTATTTTTGACCTTACAGATGATGTTAAAATCATTCGTGAGGAATTTGGTATTGAGTTTACTAAAGACGAATACATCCAAATAGCCAGTATTGAAACCCGTATTAAAGATCTTTTAGACTTCGCAGATCTTACCGAAAATATAAAACTTAAAAGCGCCATCCAGAACGCATACAAAAGCGAGTTATCGTCTTTTGGTTTTGAGTAATTCTTTATTCGCATTTAAGTAAGTTTTATAGTGTTCTTCGGAACTTCTTAATCCGTAAGAAATTAAAGATCTTACATTATTTTTATTAAGCTTATAAGGGGTGTTGTCTGCAATAGCATTTATTAATCCTTCGGCTTGTATCTGGTAGTTCTCATTAATTAAGTGTTTTTCTACAGCATTAATAATTTTGGTTCTATCCCCCTTTACAAAGTCAATTAACGCATCGTAGTTTCTAACCATGGTATTGTACCCCGTATTAGTACGATTGTTCATTAATACTTTGTTTTCTAAGTTTCCGCCAAGGTTCTTTAAAAAGTCAGGAAGGCGTTTTCTGCTAATAAACTCGTTAGCCAGTTCCATGTACCTTACCTGTAATGTAGTCATACGTACATTGCCCACTTTGTTGCTGTTGTGTAGTATTTCGTGGTGCATGGTAGATAAGGCTGTTTCTTGCTCTAGTGTAGTTTTTAATCCTTTTTTAATATGGTTAATGCCTTCTCTTACCTGGTCCATAATTGGCTTTTTTAAATACACATCGCCTTCCATGTAGGTGTATCCGTTAACGCCTCTTTTAGTAGTTGTTTTTATATGTTTAAAACCCTTAGCGAAATAATGTGGATGTTGCTTTGCAAAATCCGCAAAGTGCTGGTTTACATCTGCTGTAGTTTTAAGCTCCTTTATATTTAGCTTTTGGGTAGCTGCTTTGGCTTTTTTTGCGCCCACAACTTTGTTATACGGATGATCGGGCGGAAACACCACTTTTTGTTTTCCTGCATTAAACCTAAATATCTCCAGTTTGTTTTTACCGTTCTTGCCTACTTGGGTCGTGGCTTTTTCGCCACGTTTTAGAGCTTCTTTAGAGTCGGATATCTCTGCTAATTCTTTTAGAACCTGAACAGCCGTACAGCGACACCGCCAACCTAGAGTAGGCAGATACTTATCCCAAAACGGATCGTCCTTGGGTAAGGTAATACCGTGTAACGCTTCGTGGCTGTCTCTTACTTTGTCGTCCGCTGCCGTGCGGTATTGTAAGTAATACCGATTACTATCGCTAAAATTATCCCAACGTTCTGCCATTTGCACGCTACCAACTGCAAAATCGTATTCAGCCTCTAGATAATTTTCGTTGTAATTGCTTTTTATACTTGCAACGTCTTTACTGAAGGTTGCAAAGCTTTTCACGGTTTTATCCTCGGTGAGTAATAGTCTGGACGCTTCAAACAGCTGGGCATGTGTTTTTAACCCCGAAAACAAAAACACGTCGTTTTCTAGGCTTTCCAACATTTTAGGCGACATATCATTATCTTTAAACGCTCTGGATAGAATACCATTGGTTTCAAAAATAAGATCCTGGTACGCTTCCACCTCGTTTAAATCGTTTGGGTGGTAACTGCCTTTTTTATGCAGGGCTTTATAGGCGTTTTCGGCAGCTTTTAAAAGATTTTTAAAAGGGTTTGCAGCAAGATTTAAAACTTCGGTTTGGTGCTTGCATGTGTCGCACTGGCAATCGTACAGAAAATCTAAACGGGTATGCAATGCCCCAAAATAAGCTTTGGGGCTTAGTCGAAAAAATCGAAACCTAAGTTTAAGTTATTTTGGTTTGGGGTTTCCTTTTTACCTAATACTTTTATGCCGAATTTCTCGGTAATCCACTCGGTGTCTATCTCGTAGTTTTGAGAGGCTTCGTTTGTCATTTTCCAAAGTTGTTCTAAATCTTCGGTTTGCTCGTACTCATAAACCAAGTCACCTTTTAACACACCTAGTTTTACTAAAGCGGGTATTACTTTAGTGTTCCATTGTTGCTCTAAATATTGCAGGTCGCTATCTATAAGCGTTTGTAGCATATCTTGGGCGCTTTCGTCTTTGCTACGGCTACCGTTTTGCGTGTCTTGACCGATAACAGCTCCGCTAAGAAGTAACGAGATTTCGTTGTTACATAAGTTAATCAGGTTTTTGTACACATCGCCAGAGGTGGAAACGCCTTTAGCAAATTCGAAGCTTTCCGACTCATCAATAATAAACCAAGCCGCAGCACCCATGTCGGTCATCATCTTTTCGGCACGACGTACCATGGTTGGATCTTGGGTGTTTGTTTTCATATACCTTGGCGGAATACCGTAAATCTCGCAAAGCTCGCTCCAACAGCTTTGTGCAAAGCGTTTAAATAATACGTGGGGCACAGCGTTGTTAAATAAGCCGTAATCGGTATCGTCTTCGCCAAACTCTAAAAGCCAAGTGCCATATTCTGAAGACTCGCGATATAGTATTTTTTTGTCTTCAGTATAATCGGGATAAACAGCTCCAAAGGTTGGATCTACATTGGTACGGGGTATAAGGTTTACTTTTAGGTTTCCGTCATCATTAAACGAAAATTCTATTAAAGAATGCCTTTTGTATTTGCTGTTTAATATGTGCGTATTTATGGCATTGGTAAACGTAGCGTTATTTATAAAATCGGTTTGTACCTGGTCAATATCGTTGCTGCCTTTTTTCTTCAGTAAAATAGGCTCTTTAACCGCTTTTAGTAATCGGTTTTTATGTTGTGAGGTTAATAGGGCATCTAGACCAATTTCGTCTAAAAGTTGGTGGAACAAATACCATTTAGGATTGTCTTCTATCTTTGTTAATTGCAAAGCTTTGTTCCAGCTTTTTATATCCTGACGAATACGAGCTACAGCCTTAGGAACTATAGTAGTGGCTATGTTTGGTTGTTTAGCGTTGGTTTTAACATTGGCTAAAGTGGCTTGGGTGGTTTTCCCTATACGTGCATTCTGCATATTACTCGTGGTTAAATTTTGGGCGTGATCCATAACTAAAAGGTTGGCGCTCATCGGCGTCTAAATCTTCTTGGCTTAATTGGGGTAAGGTGCTAAGGTTTACCGTGCCGTCGCGTAAATCGGTAAGCCATGTAATACTACGGTCGTAGCGCTCTTTAGCTTGCTCGTAAATAATATCGGCATTACATAACTCGACAATCCACCATTTGGCAATGGTAACAGCATGTTTAACGATTAAGGGATTGCGGTCGCCATCTTCGGCGCTTAAAATGGCATCGACATCGTAACGCAAACGCCCGTCGAAATTCTCTATACGGTTATTGCCATTTAGGTAGCTGCGTACTTCCTCTTCGGCGGCAGCCATAGCAATACTTACAATGTTGTTGTCGCCTTCGGTAATCTGGTCTATCTGGTAACCATAAATCCCGCTTTCTAAATCTGCTTCGTTTATAAACATAATTAATAGTGTCTTGATTCCCTTTGCCCGTAAGCATAGGTGGTTTGTTTTCTCATTTGTCTGTTTTGGAGTTTCCAAACGCCCCCTTCTGCCATATCGGGACCATCCATTACACTCGCTGTTGAGCTTACGCCTAACATTTGGTCTTCCATACGCACCATGTGTGGATCTTGCTTTTCAGCGATGTTAAAAATCAGGTTGCCTAAACGGTTTAAAGGCTCTAAGGTGCCTTCTATCCTAAAAAACTTATCGGGTTTATTGCGTTTGTCTTCAGTAACGGGTAATGTAAACCCATAGGTGTCTGCCATTTGATAAATCAACGGTAGTAATACTTGTTCATAATGTGGGGCCTGAAGGGAATTGTTTTCAATAGATACTCGTAAGGTATCGACACCTTTATCTTTACAATATAGATAGGCTTCATACATCCAAGTAATAAATTTTGAATTACTGGTTTGTAAAAGCCAAACTTTATATATATAAAACTTTCGTCCTTTTCGCCCTATAACACCAACCGATTTATAAGAAGCTTGTTTGTTAGCTCCTCTGTCTTTGTTTGAGGTGGACGGATCGGCATAAATTTCAACCTGGTCACAATACTTTAATGGCGGACACTTGCCAAATGTAATCTCCTTAAATACATCTCCCTTTTTAACTGGGTTATTGTAGTATTCCTTTTGTTGTGCACTCCAAGGTTGTTTTGATAAGGTGCGATCAATAAACTCTTCGGTATTTTTAGATGGCCATGTACTTTTACCATCCTTGTCACGAATGTTAATAATTTCATGTTTGTCGGCGACCTTGGCCATTTCGGTAATACAACAATACTTAGCTATAATGTTACCGTTAGCAATCCAAAGTAAAGACTCGCTAATAGATCTACATGCGTATAATGCGCTGGAAATCCACTCGTATTTGTTTTTAATACGTTCCTTATTTCTACACTCTTCATCGGTGTCGATATCATCAATTAAGATAACGTCTGGTCTGCTAGCTTCGTTTCTGGTACCACGAGGTGATTGGCCTGCTCCAATAGCTCTAAAAGAAACTCCTTTTTTGGTTTTAAAGTCTCCAGATTCCCATTTGCCTAAACTTTGCTGTGTACCATAGTCGTTTATAAGTCTATGGTTTGTTTCTAAGTTAACCTTGTAAGGTAACAATAAACGTTCAGCATCATCCTTAGTAGCCGAAACCATTAACACGGTTTTCTTCTTCCCAGTTACGGTTAAGTATAAAATCTCCATCATGGTTCTTGCCGACTTAGCAAGCTCACGAGACCAAGATCTCACTTCGTACCATTCAGGATTCTCTAAAACCCTTTTGGTGGCTTTTATGTGAAACGGTGCCGGATCACTGGTGTAATAGTTCGGAAAATAGTATTTAAACCATTTCTCAGGATTAGCCTCTAAATCGTCAATACGCTTCTTTTTCTCCGCGGGCGTCTCGTTTAAATCAATAGGAGTAGCCCTCGATGTGTTTTCGCGGTATTGCTGCCAGAGTTCATAATACTTTTTGTCTTCGGCTTTACTCATTATTTAAGTTTAGCGTTAATAAAAGCGTCGAAAACAGGGATAAGCTTTTTGTATAAATCGAAGTCCATAGGTTTTACAAAGTCAAGGAAAGAGGTAGCAACTTCGTAAACTTCGGCTATAGAGGTTTCGGTCTCCAGACGTTTTATAGATGATGTAATTACAGCAATGGTATTGGCTTCTTTGGCTTCGGCTACTTTAATGTCACGACTTTTAATGTCATCGTTTAACCACTCTAATTGATCGTACAAATCGGCAATCATTTTTTGTCTGGTTACCATTAAAGACTTTCGCAGCTTATCCCATTCTTCGTCGTTAATCCATTTGCTAACGGTTCCGGGGCGTACGCCAACGCGTTCGGATATTTCTTTAATGGTGAGTTTCTGTGAAGTATCGATATAGAGCATTTTGGCATACTCTTTAGCCTCTGTTTTCTTTAATCCCATGTGCTCGATTTTAAGCAAAATTGACAAAAACCAACCCCTAAATAAAAAAGCTGTAAAGCAGGTTTTCAGCCTTGTAAGCCTTATAAACACTAGTGTTAAGTGTATTTGTAACTATTTGTAAAGGCTTTTGGTATGGCTAATATTTGTCACCTGAATTAGTCATAACAATCAAAGCGCATTTATGCCAAAAACAAGATTTGTCTTTAACGACGAAGCCCAAAAAAACAGCTACGGATTCTTTATCCCTACAAGCGGTATTGACCTAACGAGGTTCACTAAAAACCCGATCATGCTGGATTCTCATATTAATAGCACAAGAGCGGTTATAGGTATGTGGGAAGACTTTAAGGCGGATAAGGGTATTTTATCAGGATTACCGGTATTTGATAGCGATGATGAGTCCGCAGCTGTAATTGCGGGAAAAGTAAATCGTGGTTTTATAAAGAGCTGCTCTATGGGTGTGCGTTTTAACCGCGACGATTTAAAATTTGTAGCGGGTGAATTGGTGTTAGAAAAATGCGAACTCTACGAAGTGTCTATAGTTGCGGTACCAAGTAACGCCAATGCGATTAGGCTTTATGTAGACGATAGCGATACACCATTAACCGAACAGGAAGTGCAAAACTTGTGTTTAGCGGTGCAACCGGTAACCAATCCCGAAGTTATCCCCCCAACCCTTAATAATTTAAATACAGATATGAAAATCACATTAACATCTGCTGCGGCTTTAGCATTAGGCTTTGCAGCAACACAATTAGAGCACGACGCCGACGCGGTAAGTGAATGTGTCGTGAAGCTGCAAGCTGAGAAAAACGCAGCTGAGTTAAAGTACAATGCCTTAAAGCAAGCTGAGGAAGTTAAAGCGTTAGAAGGCATTAAAACCAAAGTGCAGTTAGCCCATAAGGCAGGTAAAATTAACGCCGATAAAATCGAGGAATTTGTAAACCTAGGTATTGCTAATGAAAGCCTGTTAGATAGTACGCTTGCGGCTATTCCTGGTAAAGCAAGTTTAGCAGCACAGGTTACAGGAGGCGAATCGGGATCTGGCGAAGTTAAGACGGTAGAGGACTTTATGAAGTTAAGCCTTGAACAGCAATTAGCTTTTAAAGCAGAAAACACCGAGGCTTACAAACAATTATTCACCCCAAAACAATAAGATATGCCAGCAAATTTTCCCGAAATATGGAACGGTAGGGTTATAGATAACCTGAAAAAGGCCATTGTTGCTACATGGTTAGAAGGTATTACCGAAATACCAGTAGATGTAACCACAATAAACGGTGGTACAGTAACCGAAAAACAAAAGATCTATGTAGCGGCTACAGATTTTGATGTAGATGTTTTAATTAACAACAATACATATCCAATTGAAGTACAAGAGTACGAAGATGGTACCATTGAAATTACCTTGGATAAGTTCCAGACTAAAGCAACATCTTTAAAAGATGATGACGCAATGGGGGCTTCTTACGATAAGATTGATGCTATCACCAAATCGCATACTAGTTCTATTTTAGATGCTAAGTTTAATAAATCTTTACACTCTATCGCGCCAGCAGGAAATACAGCCGATACTCCAGTGATTCAAGCTACAGGAGGTGCGGATGATTTAGCTGATGCTGATGGTCGTTTACGTTTAGTTTACGAAGACTTAGTTGAAGCCAGACGTAGATGTCCTTGGAAAGGTGCTCGTGTAGTATTGAATAATAACCACTGGAACGATCTGTTATTAGACCGTAAGAACTTTGGAGATCAATTAGTAAACTATAAAGAGGGAACTCCAGCCCCTGTTATCGCTGGATTCCAACTTCATAAGTTTGAGGAAGGTATACATCCGTTATACGATAATACCGGTGTTAAAAAGGCTTACGGTGCTGCGGCTGTAGCAGGAGATACAGAAGCCTCTGTAATTTTTGCCCCTTCAGGAATTGCAAAGAAAACAGGTATTACAAAACAGTATTTCTCTAAGGCGGCAGACAGCCCAACCACTCAGGCTAATATGTTGAACTACCGCCATTACTTTGTTGCTACACCTTACCAAGCAAAGAAAATAGGAGCCATAATATAACCCAAATATTTGCCATTAATTAACTAAAAGGCTACTGCCATTGTAGCGGTAGCCTTTTCTTTTTAGACATGAGAGAGTTAATACTAGAACTAGCAGAAAAATTCGGACTATTTGCCCTAGGCGGTTTAATAGGTGCGATTATACACCGATTTAGAAACAAAATGACCTTAAAGAAATTTATAAGCACTTTGGTTGTTTCGTCATTTATGGGCTTGTCGGTAGGTATTCTATTGAACAATTATTTACAAGCTCCAGAGGAAGTCGTGTTTGTTGCTTGCGCTTTAGCAGGGGTATTTTCTAATGATATCCTTAACGAGTTTCAAACTATTATTAGTTATGCTAGCGATTGGGTAAAAATAAGGTTACGAGTAAATAAAACAGAAGATGAAGCTTAAATATCTAGTTATTCATTGTACAGCTACCCCAGAAGGGCGCGAAGTTACCAAAGCCGATATTGAGCAATGGCATTTAGTTGGCCGTGGTTGGTCGCGTGTAGGGTATTCCGATTTAATACAATTGGATGGTACTTTGGTAAACCTTCAGGAATTTAACCAGGACGATCAAGTAGATCCTTGGGAGCTAACTAATGGCGCTAAAGGTTATAACAGCAAAGCGCGTCATGTGGTATATGCGGGAGGTTGCGAAAACAAAGCAGGATTACCAGCAAAAGACACCAGAACGAAAGCCCAATTAAAAGCCCTTGAAACCTATGTTAAATTCATGGTTTTACGCCATCCAGATATTAAAGTAATTGGGCATAACCAAATTGCCGCAAAAGATTGTCCGAGCTTTCATGTTCCAAGCTGGTTACAACATATAGGAGTTAACGATAAAAACATTGGATTATGAACTGGAAAAACACCGCCGAAAACATATTAATCCTTTTGTTAGGAATTTTAGTAGGTGTGGTCATCGGGTACAAAGTATCTGTTACTACGGCTGAAAAAATGCTGGACAACCAGAAGGCTTTAATAGAACAGGCCATACAGAAAAACACCACGGCTATTAATAACAAGGTAACTAACGAGTTTAGCAAGATTAAAGCCAGTAAGAGCGAGCCGATCAATATTATTATTAAACCTGATAGCAATAATGCAATTGAAGCTATCGAGGTTAATCAACATTTACAGGACAGCACCCCAGTACCTGAACCAAAAAAGGGGTTTTTCCGTCGCTTGTTTGGCGGTAAAAATAAGAACCAGTAACAAAACCTAAAATTACATATCATGAGCAAAGATCAAGTATTCGAGAAACAACCGAGTTTAGAACGCTATTTTAAAACGTCAGACGGAAAAGAATTTTATAAACATCATCACGCCAAGATGCATGCAGACGGCTTGAAAGATAAAAAAATCGAAGAGGTTGTTAATCCATCGCCTAAACCAATCGAGGTATCTACTCCACAAGCTAAAACGGTAGCCAATGCCAATGCAAACGAAGAGCTTACACCAATGCAAAAAGCGCAATTACGGGTAGATGCTATTAACGCTATGCAAACTGTAGATGAAGTAGAATCTGCATTAGTGGGCGAAACTGCAAAAACGGTAAAGGCAGCAGGCGAAGAAAGAATAAAAGCTTTGCAAGCTTCTAAGGCTAATGATGCAGATAAAAAAGATGCTGCAACTGAGCCAAACCAAGACAAGGAGTAATTTAAATAACAGAATATGTTACCAGGAATAAATATAAAATTTAGCAATGGCAATATCGGTACAGTAGTACCTTCTGCCGATGGTGTTTTCGGTTTGTTGGCCTCGGCAGTCGCTGTTGCAGATACTTTTGTGCTTAACACGGCTTACGTTGTTAAGGGCATGACCGATGTCGCTAAACTGGGTATTGTACCCGATGTAAATAATTATGCCTTGCACCGTTGGTTAAGCGAGTTTTTTGCCGAAGCTGGCGAAGGTACCGAGCTTTGGTTAATGGGTTTTGCTAAAACCGATAAGGTTAGCGACTGGTTTACTCCAGACGCAGGAACAGGAAAAGCACCAGTAGAAGCGTTGTTGGATGCTGCTAACGGAAAATTAAGCGCTCTTTTCACGGCATTTTCTCCAGACGGTACGTATGCCCCAACAATAGAAGATGGTTTAGATGCAGATGTAGCAGAGGCTAGAACTAAGGCGCAAACGTTAGCAGAAAATTACACAGCTAATAAATACGCGCCATTTTTCACCATTTTAGAGGCTTATGCGTTTAATGGTACGCATACCGATTTAGCCGATTTGTCAACAGAAAGCAATAACCGTGTTGGTGTTTTTGTTGGAGCTACCGAGCCTAGAACTGGCGATGTTGCCACCTTAGGAGCATCTACAAGTTTACTTGCTGGTAGATTGGCCAGAACCCAAGTGCAAGAAAGTCCGGGCAAGGTAAAAAATGGGGCCCTAGAAACATTAACGGCTTTTATTGTAGACGATGTTGTAGAGGCTTACGATGTAGAAAGCCTTCACGATAAGGGCTATATTACTTTCAGAACTCACATTGCAAAAGCGGGTTATTATATTACAGATGGACCGTTAGCGACCGATGTTGACGATGATTACCATTATATAAGCCGTCGCAGAACCATAGATAAGGCCTTCAGGGTAGCTCACGATGTTGCCAGTTACGAAATACTTAACGATTTCGATTTAACCAACGATGGTACTATAGATCCTATTTACGCAAAAGATGTAGAAGGGCGAATAGAAAGCGAAATTTTCACCCAAATGACCGAGCGGGGCGAATTGTCCAGAGACAAATCAGACAACAACGATTTAGGCGTTCAAGCCGCTTTCGACCTTGAAGCTAATGTGTCTGCAAACAATACCATTTCAATGGTGTTAAAGGTAAGGCCAAAAGGCTATGCCCGTTGGGTAGATATATTATTAGGGTACGATGTAGAACTTAACTAAAACCAGATATGGCATTCAATTCAAGACAATACGAGTGGGCAGACCTCACTTTAATATTAGGCGGTCAGGACATCACCGGGATAAGAGCGGTGAAGTATACCGAAAAAATAGAGCGTGAGCCGTTATATGCTAAAGGACGTTATCCGCATTCCATTCAAAGCGGGAATGTTGCTTTCGATGGAGAAATAGCAATGTTGCAAAGCGATTACGAAGCTTTAGTACGTGCGGGAAATGGCAGTATTTTAAGTTTAAGTCTAGACGGCTTATTCGCTTATGGCAACCCAAGTGCGGGAGACCCAATACAAACAGATCGAGCCCTAGGTATTCGTTTTACCGAAGCCGCTAAGGAGCTAAAACAAGGCGATAAGTTTATGGAAATAACCTTACCGTTTGTATTCTTAAAACTTAAAAATCAAGCATAATGGTAGAGGTGACGCAAGAACAGATTGACGCTTGGAAAGCACAGTATGGCGATTGTATTTGGCGTATTCCTTTAGAGACAGGAGAAGTGTGTTATGTACGTTCTCCTAGAATTAAAGAGATTGAAGCAGTACAACCATTATTGCAGGCAGGCAAATTTATAACCTACAATACAACACTTTTTAAAACGTGTTTTTTAGGTGGTGACGATGTTACGGCAAACGAAACTAAGCTTACCGCAGCAGCTTCAAAAATGATGGAAACCGTAGAGACTGTTTCCGCAGGCCTGGAAAAGCTTTAGCGGGCAGTTCTTTGGAGTGGGTGCAAGATGTACCTGCTCCCGAAACTGCTCGAAAACCCAATAACGTTTCAGAAAAGGAGTGGTGTAAGCTCATGTTTGAATGGACCAGTTGGCTACGTCAAACAAATATATCATTAAGGTATTATCTAAACATAGATCCTTACACGCTTACAGAACAAGAATGGGCAATGCGTGTAGTGGAGTTACGATGGATTAGGTTAGAAGAAAACAAGCAATACCAAAAATAAGGTAAACCAGACTCCAGATAAACGCTAAGGCGAAAGCTAATATTGGCCTTTCGCTTTTTATACTAAATGCAATAACAAAAGGAAATACAGGCATAAGCAAGGTGCTAAAAAGCTTAGTAGACCAACGCTTAAAAGTTAATAACAAACCCAGAAGTATTATAATCGTTACAACCACGGTATGGCTAATTTATTAGAATATACATTAAGTTTAAAGGATCAGATGAGTGCTAATTTACAAAAAATTGGTGTGAACTCTGATGCTGCATTAAACATATTCGCAAAGTTAGAAACCCAGACCAAAGAAGTAGACCGTATTATGAAAGGTACGGGCAATTCTGTTGGAGCGTTACAAAGAAAGCTTGAACATTTAAAAAGTGAACGCGACTGGATTCCGCAGTCCAACATTCAAGGCATTCGAAAATACAATACCGAAATAAAACGCCTTACTTCAGAAATAAACAAGTTCGAGAACATTAATGGTAGTCGTACTAAACGCTGGTTTCAAGATGCGTTTAGCCAGATACCAATGTCAGGTTTGTTGACCAATCCGCTAGTAATGGGCGGCCTTGCCGTTGGTAAGTCGTTGCGTGTTGGTATAGAACAAGAAATGCAACAAACGTCTTTTGAAGTGCTTTTAGGAGGCGAAGACGCTGCCAAAGATATGATGCAGGAAATTAGTGAATACGCTAAGAAAACACCATACAAAAAACTAGGCTTGGGCGATGCTACTAAAACCATGCTGGGTTTTGGAATTGCTCAAGAAAAGATTATGCCAAGCTTAAAGGCTATTGGAGACGTTGCCATGGGCGACGCCAACAAAATGCGTTCGTTAGCTTTGGCCTATTCGCAAATGAGTAGTACGGGCAAGCTAACCGGACAGGATCTACTTCAAATGATTAATGCAGGGTTTAATCCCTTAAACGAAATTTCTAAGCAAACAGGCAAAAGTATAGGCGATCTAAAAGAGGATATGTCCAAAGGGGCTATTTCTGCCGAAATGGTAGAAAAGGCCTTCATATCTGCAACTTCTGAAGGTGGCCAGTTTAACGGTATGGCCGATAAAATGAGCCGAACATTAGGCGGTCGTTTTAGTACGCTTATGGATAGCCTAGAAGAAAAGTTCTTAGCACTTTTTGGAGTGATACAACCTGTTGCTAGTGCCTTGTTAGATTTAGGTATTAACGGTTTAGATGCAGTGGGTTCTGGCATGGCTTATTTAGTAGATCAGTTTAAAGAAGGCAATCCCATTATCCTTATGGCTACAGGTTTAATACTAAGTATGGCGACAGCTATGACGGTAATGAAAATAGCAACCATGGTGCAAACAACCTGGACAGGTTTGTTAACTCTAGCTAATAACATGCAAACGGCATCATGGTGGCAACTTAATGCCGCTATGTTGGCTAATCCTGTAACATGGATAATTGCGGGCGTGGTTGCGCTTATAGGCCTTATCGGGTATTTAATATATAAAATAGATGGTTGGGGTGAAGCTTGGAACAATACGGTTAGCGGTATTAAATCGCTTTGGGGCGCTTATATGAGTTTTGTTAAACTAGAATGGTTAAGTGGGGAACATCTTATTCTTTCGGGGATTGATGCGATAAAAGTTGCCTGGTATAAACTTAAAGGCCTTTGGGATGAAGACGGGGCGCAAGCTGGTTTAGCTCAAATACAAAGAGAAAGTAACGATCGCTTAAAAGCTATAGAAAACACTAGAAAACGCTTAATCGAGCAAGGCCAAGAGTCTGCTGGTGCTTTTGTAGCTGGTTTTAATAGTTTGTCTGTAAACGATAAATCGTTGGGCGATATTAAAAACGATGTAATGAGTCGTTTAGGTATTGCACCTCCAAAAACACCAGGGACACAAGGGCAAGTTAATACCGGTTTAAATACAAATAACACCAATACCAATAAAAAAACCAATACGGCAACCGTTACAGGTGGCACAAAACACAATTACATCACCATAAGTTTAGAAAATCTTATAGGGATATTAAACATAAAAGGCGACGATTTTAAAGACAGTGCCAAGCAAATGCAAGATCAAAGTGTAGATGCTTTGGTAAGAACTTTAGCGATGGCCACAACAGCAGGAAGTTAATGGAATTAGATAAAAGAGGCTTATTGTTTTCGAGTTTGGTAGGGGTAAAGCCTACCCAACGTTTACAAGTGGTTCAAAACGAGTTGAGCAAACACGTTTTGCCACCTATACCGTTTTTAGGCTTTACAAACCAGAGCCGAGTGGAACCATCAAATTATAATGTAGATGGAGCCTTGTGGCAAGCCGATAACCCCACAGCAGAAAGCGACCAGTTTTTCCCGTTTTACTTTGTGGGCGACGACGGAGTAAAGTATCTATTGCCTTACGAACCTATGTTAAACATTAAGGGTAAGAACACCATAGTAAGACGCCATGTAGCAAAATCTAAAACCCCAGAGGGTCAGATTTTAGGAGGTAGTATTAAAGAGCGTTGGACGCAGGGCGATTATGAAATTACTATTACAGGTGTGTTAATAGGCAGTTTGTTAACTGGCGATGTTTCCGATTGTTTTCCCATTGAAGATTTTGAACGTTTACGCGATTTTATGATTGCTCCTAGAAGTTTAAAGGTGTTTTGCGAGCCTTTGCAGCTTCTAGGCATTAACCAAATTGTTATAGAAGAATTTAGTTATCCGTTCACCAAAGGCGAAAATGTACAGGCTTACGAGATTAAGGCGTACAGCGATTTTGATTACAAATTATTACTAGACATAAGCGATTGATGATTGAATTTATTTACGACCCAATTTTAGGATTACGATGTTTCAAAATTGAAGCCCCTAAAGTGTATAACTCCAGATCAAAAAAAAGAAGACAACCGCGTGCTAAACATAGATTGGTACATAGAATTTAAGAATACCGAAGGCAGACGCTATCAGTTGGCATTATTGGCAGAATGCGAAATAATCTCTAGTGTAGATAATTTGGCAGATACCGCCACTATTGTATTGCCCGAAGCAGTTATGAACGACCCTATAAATTTTGAAAATAAAATAGGTCGTGGTACCGAGGTACTTATTAAAATGGGTTACGATAACCAGTTAGAAACTGAATTTGTCGGTTTTATTCAGGATATTACAAATAGCGATAGTTCTTTAAAAATACTGTGTGAAGATGCTTTGTTTTTGTTTCGTGTGGGTGTTCCAGACGTTGAGCTTAAACCTACAAGCGTTACAAGTATTGCACAATATGTAATAGATCATATTGATGCATCGTATAAAGTGGAATGCAATTTTGATGTGAATTACGAAAAATTCATCATACACCAGGCAACGGGTTACGATGTGCTTAAAAAGCTTCAAGACGAAACCAAAGCCAATATCTATTTTGATACGGTTAATAAGGTGTTGCACATTCACCCGCCATACATACAAAAAGGCGGTGAGGTGTTTTATACCATGCAAAAAAACATTGAAAATTCCAGTTTAGAGTATAACAATAAGTTAGATGCTAAAGTAGAAGTAATAGTAGAAAGTACCGATGTAAAAGGGAATGTTAAACAGGTTTCGGCAGGTACAACTGGAGGTGATAAAATGACCTTAAAGGTTGGTGCAATGGATGAAGCTTCTATGCAACGTGTAGCAGATGCCGAATTAATAAAACATAGCTCGGCAGGTTACGAAGGTAGTTTCGACACATGGTTGGTTCCAGTATGTAAGCCAACCTATTCCGCAAGAATAAAAGATGAAGATTATCCCGAAAAAACAGCGTGGTATTACGTGAAAAGTGTAACCACAAGTTTAAGCGCGGCGGGCGGTAAGCGCACCATAACACCAGGAATAAAATTAAGCTAATGCCAGACGTAACAGAAATAAAAAGATTATTGCGCGAAATAGTGGGGGCAAACCCCAATTTACCTATTCCGGCAAAGGTGTTAAACGTGGCTGGCGACGTGTGTACAGTTGAGCTAAAAGGCGGCTTGCAGCTAAGCGATGTAAAGCTAAAAGCAACCAGTAACGAAAACGAAAGCTTTGTCCTGGTAACACCAAAGGTCAATACTATGGTTTTGTTGTTGAGTCTTAGCGGAAAGCTGGACAATTTAACCATCATAAAAGTAGATGAAGTTGAAAAGATTGAACTCGTACAAGGCGATTTAAAAGTATTAGTTGACAGTAGCGATAATAAAATTGGAATTGAAAACGGCTCGTGTTCCATTAACGAGTTGTTTCAGGATTTAACCGACTTGTTAAAACAGTTTAAAGTGGTTACACCTTCTGGGCCGAGTACGGCGCTTACACCAGAAACATTATTGGCCGTAGAACAATTTGAAATAAAATTTAAAACACTTTTAAAATAGTGGGTAAAGATATAGGCATACAGGTTATAGATAATACAGATCAAGGCGATGTGTTGGATTTAAAGGTCCAGGTAAAACGCGATGCCGATATCAAAATAACTACTGGTTTGGTGGTAGGGCACACTTTAGAGCAAAACAAAGCCTTTTTGTTAATAGGTCAGCCCAACGATTTTAAAGAACAGCCCACTTTGGGCATTGGCTTTAACGATAATTTGTTAGACGATGAGTTGTTGGAGTACCGCCACAAGATTCGCGACCAGTTTTCGAGAGACGGCCTAAAGATTAAAAAACTAGAACTGTACAACATAAATAAGGTGCAAATAGAAGCGTATTATGAGTAAGAACATGGTTAAACCAGGGCAATCGTTTTT
Organism: Formosa sp. A9; assembly: GCF_051200825.1. GTDB lineage: Bacteria > Bacteroidota > Bacteroidia > Flavobacteriales > Flavobacteriaceae > Formosa. Next base: position 1,456,155 of record NZ_CP195158.1, read on the forward strand.
AGATAAAACGGTACAACTTACGGGTAGTATAGATAACGTTTTGGCTATGGCCATATTAAACAATGTAGGTATTACAGATGTGTTAACCGTTGGCGGTAGTTTAAAAGCTTCTGGGGTAACCAAGCAAACGGTAGTAAGATTTTTTAATGCTGCTGAGCCTGCTACCTTGTTTACGGGGGCTACAGGCGGAGATATAACCGATAATGACGGTATAGGATTTATGGCTATTGAAGATAATTTTATTGTAGGATGAGAAATAAACAGGACATAAAAAATACGATTACAGAAGCTTTTATAAGTAATACCTATGTTGTAGAGGCTTATGGTTTAGACGTTTCTAAAACGTTTGCCGAACAATTTTCTTTAGTGAGTCTAGAGAATATTTTGTTCGATCTGATAACGAATATTATTTATGTGTTGGAGCTGCTATTCGACCAGCACGAAAAAGAAGTAAATACCAGTTTGTTTGAACAGAAAAACGCGCGTTTACCTTGGTATAGAACAATGTCGTTAAACTTTCAGTTCGGTTTCGATTTGGTAACCGACAAAGATTATTTTGATAATACCAATGCCACAGCCGACCAAATAGAGGCTAGTAAGGTTGTAAAATATGCCGCGGTAAACGAGAGTGTAGATGTAAGCCGTGTTGTGCTGAAAATTGCAGGCGAAACCAACCAAGAACTAGCACCAATTACAGACGAACAGCGTATTGCGTTTAATGCGTATGTAGAGGAATTTAGACCCGCAGGCGTGCAAATAACCATTATAAATTATCTGCCCGATTTACTGTATTTAAACTTAAAAATATACTACGATCCGTTAGTTTTAAATGCTAATGGAATGGAAATTAAAACAGGGGAATATCCTGTGCAAAATGCCATTACAGATTATATGAAGCTCCTGCCTTTTGATGGTGAGTTTAACACCTTCGACTTTCTAAACTACATAAAAAATAACGCAGCGGGTGTAATTACGCCTGTTGCAGTAAACATAGAAACGGCATGGATAGACCCAATGTTGAACGATTATGGTAGTCCGGTGTCTGTAGATGTAAAACGTATTCCGGAAAGCGGATATTTTAAAGTGGTAAACTTCGATAATATTGCTTATGTGGGATAAACTTAGCATTCAGTTATTGGCTTACAACCTGTTACCAACCTTTTTACGGAAACCCGTTTTAGGGGCTTTGGTTGAAGCTTTGGTAGCGCCATTGCGTAAGCTGTACGACGATTGGTATGCCATGCGGCAAGAACATTTATATCAGTTAGAACATACATGGCAAGTTTGTTATATGCGTGGTGCCTTGAACGATGAGTTTGATCCATCTGATAGACGCATTTATATAGATGGTACAGGAGGTTCGGCCGCAAAAACATATATCTATACACCAGGAGAAAACCAAACAAAATATTTAGGGAAACTCTGGTTGTATCAGTCGTTAGAGTTTGCTGGTGGTGCAGATTTTTTGGTGTACGTGCCTAAGTCTATTGTAGCCAATCACGGTTACGAGGTGCGGGCAATGATAGATTTTTACAGATTGGGCGGAAAACGCTATTTAATTATAGAAACATTAGGGTAATGAATAAACAGAATTTTTTACAAACAGGAGGGTTTCCTTTAGAGACAGATACTCTAGATGCTATGCAAACCGCATACGGGTTGTTTAATGCTTTGGGTGCCATTGCTGGTGATAAGGCTATTATAAAAGGCTGCGAAGTAAATGGTAGTACCGTTGCTAACGGTGTAGTTTATTTAAATGGCGAAGTATTCGAGTTTCGTGGTGGAGCTGTTCAATCTACAGTTCGGGTAATACAGGAAGTAAGTAGCAAACAGTTTGAAAACGGGCAGGCTAAAGAAGTATTATATACGCGCTATGTAACCTTTGCTTCAGGAACTGGCGCTATAAATTGGAGCGATTTTAAACGTGCTGGTACCTTGTTGGATTTAGCGAGTCGCATCCTACCGCCAAACACCAACCCACAATTATACAGCGGTTCTGTGGCCAGCATTCCTACAGGCTGGCAACTATGCGACGGTACCAATGGCACTCCCGATTTACGTGGGCGTTTTATAGTAGGCTACCATTCAACAGACACCGATTATAATGCCATAGGTAAAACAGGCGGAGAAAAAACGCATACCCTTACGGTAAACGAAATGCCAAACCACAACCACGGCGGTTTTACAAACCATGCAGGCAGCCACACGCATACCATGACCTTTAAGACAGGTTCTAGTTCTGGTGGTGGTGGTACCGACTTACAACCAGGAACAACAGTTAACGAAACAAAAACAACCTCTAGTAGTGGTAACCACAACCATACCATTAGTGGTGAAGGTGGTGGCGCAGCTCACGAAAACCGTCCACCGTACTACACGCTAGCATATATAATTTATACAGGAAACTAACCCTTCGACTCCGCTCAGGATGATAAAAAAAATACAATTATGGCAACACCTTTAAGCACAATAAAAAACTGGTTCCGTACTGGCTTGAAGCCGACCCAAGCCCAATTTTGGGCGGTTTGGGATAGCTATCGTCATAAAGACGAACCGATACCAACAACAGATGTACAAAATTTAGACACCTATCTCAACCAAAAAGTAGATAAGGTAGAGGGTTGGGGTTTGACAGAAAACAACTATACTACAGAAGAAAAGCAGAAGTTGGAGGGGCTAAATCCCCAAGTGCAATCTGACTGGGAACAGGACGACGACCAAGCAGCGGATTTTATAAGAAATAAGCCAGAAATAAACGGAGAAGTTGAGGAAACCGACCCAACAGTACCAATGTGGGTTAAAGGTATAACTGAAGAGGATATAGATACTTGGAATGCGGCTTTGCAAGAAGGTGAGTTGCCTGGATACAATATTATAAACGATTCGTCATCAGGCGTTGAATTGTTTATAGGAACTTCAGGCTCGAATTATGGAGGTATAAAAATAGGAAGACACTTAGGTCATTCAATTACAGGGGCTTTCTTTAAAATAGAGACTGTTAGAACACATATTCTATCTAGCAATGATTTTAATGTTAATAGCGGGACTGTTTTTGTTAATAGCAATGAAACACGAATTCTAGGTGATGTAATTAGCTTAGGTAGTGATAACAGAAGAATAGGGCTAGAATCAACAAATAGTTTTAACATAGTGGAACTGGATTACTCTCAAGTAATGGCTGCTATATTGCTATATATACCAAATAGCTCTGGAACCCTAGCTACTCAAGAATGGGTTAATGCTCAAGGGTTTGGATCAGGAGAAGGATCTGGAAATGAAACCGACCCTACTGTACCAAGCTATGTAAAAGCGATTACAGAAACACAAATAAGTAATTGGGAGTCTGCTTTTGGTTGGGGTAACCATGCAAGCGAAGGGTATTTAAAAGCCAGTACGGTGCGAGCTACCATGCACGACCGCTGTTTAAACGTGTCTGTTGGGGTGGCGCACGAAGTAGATTGGTTATGGACAGAGACTATAATATTAACCCTTTCGCAAAACTTTACCATTACAGAAGATTGGAACTTGCCTACAAACACCAGTAAAGTGTTAACTATATACGCAACTGGCGATTATGGTTTAACATTACCAGTCACTTGGACAAACAACCTAACAGGATCTTACGATGGCACGGTACTTAATTTAATAACGGTAGAACGCCTGTACGACGGCACGGTATGGACAACAATAACACAAGCGGGATAACATGAAAAAGAAAGCAAATTTTTTTAATGTTTATGGGGGTAGTTATTTACTAGACAACTATTCGCCTGCAACTGCTTATTCTATAGCAAGAAGATTAAGCGCAACACACGCAAATCCTATGACAATAAGAAATGGGGTAACTAATGATACACTCTTATGTCAATGGGATAGTAATAATGAATTGGATATCCCCCACATTGAAAATTGGCTAGGATCAGATTATGCCACAGTTGATGTCATCTATGATGCAAGTGGTAATGGTAGACATTTAAACGCAGTTGGTTTTGGTGGTAATATTGCAACTGATGGTGTGGTAAATGTAACGTCTGCTGGTTATCCTTATATTGTAGAAACCGTAAACTCAGGTAATAATTTTGCAACATCAGGATTTTCAATTGCAGGCGGAGATATGAATTTATTTTTACTAGTAGTAGGTGCTAATACCATAGCAGATTCAGCAGATAATGCAATATTTGGTATAGCTCCGTTTGACGGTCAATCTGGTAGTGGAGTAAGACGTATACAATCATTAACAAACGAGAATAATACCAATCACGGTATAAGGACGTTTAATGGAGCAACAGTATTTAATACTTCTATTTATGAGGGGACTAATTATAAACTAGATACTGTATATCATATACAAGGGAATAGCGGATTTATAGGTAAGGTCAATGGAGATCTGTTAACAGAAACGAGTGATAGTATAACTTCTATAAATTTAAATACATCTAGTAGAATTCAAGTATTAAGCGTTACATCTAATAATGGTAAAGCAACTGGTAGATTTACAGAAGGAATCGTATTCCTGACTGACATAGAAGCTCAGTTATCTGATTTAGAATCGAATATAATAACTTATTACAACTTATAATGGATAAATATATAAACATAAACGAAACACCTTATACCTTGGTCTCTATACCAAAAGTAAAAGGCACAAACATAAACTATAATTCACAATCCAATTCAACACAATGGTTTGAAGATGGGTATAGACAATTTGTCGCACCAGAATACAGTACATCGACCCATAAATTGGGTGGTATAATCTATGATGAAGTTAACGATATAGGTACAAGGGAAGTTTTACCTCTTACTACCCAAGAATTAGAAGATAAGGCATTACAAGAGCAACAGCGTTTAATACAAGAGCAGGTAGACTTACAAATATTGCGTGAGCAGCGCGGTAAGGAAGAGTTCAGATTAATGACGGCGTCTTTGCGCGCCCAACTAGGCGCAGAATTAGAGCTGGCCGATTATAACGCACTAGAATTGTTGTTAGAGCCTTTAGGAGATACCATTTGCTTTGGAAAATGGACAAAATGTTACATGATGTTGGTAGAGTTGGGAACAGAAAACGTAGGAACGGATTTGTACAACCAATTAGAAGCAAAATTACGAGCAGGTATTATAGATCTATACGATGAACACGATTATCCATTTGAAATTTAAAAAACATGAAAGAATTCTTTACCAATATAGGAAATCTCCTTTTAGGAGTCATTTTAATAGCTGTTAGTTTGGTGCTTTTTGCAGTAGTAACGCCGCTAGCTTTTATTTGGAAAGTAGTAGTAAGCATTACTAACGAAAAGCGTAAGGCACGAGATATTTTGGCAGGAACTTCCAGTTTCTTTATAGAGATAGCAGCCAGTTACGACCAGTTAGGTAACGCCGTGTTTGGTGGTTTCTTTAACTGGTTGTTTTTGCGAGACACGGACATCCGCTACGCGTTTGGAGATAAAGACGATACCATTAGCGAAGTACTAGGCTGGAACGTAGAGCTTGACAGCTTAAATAAATACGGTAAATTTTTAGTGAAGTTATTAGATAAACTAGACGAAAACCATTGTTATAACGCGATGTACAACGCTGTAATAGCAGCCAGAACCAAAGTGCATCAATACGAGAATATTAATATTTTAAAACCCCAAATCCTATGAAAAGACTATTAGTAGTTATGGCATTATTGGTAAGTGTAGCCAGTTTTGCCCAAAAAACAACATTACACAAAAAAGTGGCGACAGTCTCGCATATCATTGGCGACCGCGCTATTATAAGCGTTGATAAGAACAGCAGTTATAATGTTCCTGCAAGCAATCTAGAAGCAGGCAGCGAGTATGTGTTCTATCTTGCTATTCTGGATAATTCTGAAAGGCCGAAAGCAGAGGTAAAAGGCGCGGCAAAAACCAAAGGCCAAGCCCAACGCGACATGGACAGAACGAGGAAAGCCCTCGATGAAAACTACACGATAATCGACTAATCACCGATTGTCGGGGGATAAATAAGAGTCCCCCAGCTTTAAAAACTTCTCACGGTATTTTAAACACGAGCCCAAAGGCTACTGGGGGACAATATGTCTTTCCAGAGTCTTTGGGCTTTGTTGTGTTTTACCGTGAGAGGGGCAAATATAGAGTTTATCAATCATCAAATCAATCAAAAAATGAACAAGTATCACAAAACGTTGAGTAACATTCTTACACGAGGTAAGACTCAGCAGAACAACAAAGGAAAAATTACGTATTTATTAAACCAGAAGCTCCATTTAAAGCCGTCGGATCTGTTAGCAATTTTTGAAGGGCACGGTATCGCGAGAATAAAGCTTAAAAAGGAATTGGAGCTGTTCCAGAAGGGCGAACGGTCTACTGAAGCTTATCGCGAGGCTGGTATAACGTGGTGGGATTACTGTGGCCCTATACTCGTAAATAGTTACCCTACTTATTTTGAGAAGTTACCAGCGTTAATAAAAAGGATTAATAAGGAGAAGCGCAACAGTAAAAATTATGTGTTGTTTTTGGGTGCGACAGATGCTGAAAGCAACCAGCAGCCGTGTTTGAGCTTAATACAATTTCAGGTGGATAATGGTAAGTTGGTAGTAAGTGCCTACCAAAGATCTAGTGATGCTAACTTAGGTTTGCCAGCGGATATTTATCACTTGTATCTGATAAGTCAGAAGATAGATTTACCGTTAAAATCAATAACTTTAAACCTCGGTAATGTGCATATATATGAAAACAATTTAAAGGCAACTAAGCAACTACTGAAAGGTAAATCGGTTAGGTTTGATCTGAATGTTTAGTGTATTCTAATGCCGCTTTAATAGTTCTCTTTTTGTAGTGATTAATAGTATGGTCTAAGACTTCTAATTGTTCTTTCGTAGTTTTGTTATCTAAAACAGCTTTAAGCGCTTTTTTGCCTAAGTTTTGTTTAATTTCAAACGTGATAAGGTCATCAATAATTTTATCTTTAGCTATAAAAGGAGAATTATCGTAGCTGTGTTTAAAGTTCTCATAGCATGATATGGCTTCGGCTTTTAAAGTTTTTTTGAATAAGTTTAAGTCTACCATGAGGTTATTAAATAGAGTTTAAATACACTTTAAATACGATTGAAATATAATTAGTAGATTTGATTGTAAAAGTAATTATTTAAAGTTTAATTCCAGAAATAGCGTGCATTTGGTTTTAAAAACGTGTGCATTTCGATTTTTCGATTATATCATTTAAAGTTAAACAACTTTAAACCTAGCGCTCTTAACCATTTGTATATCTAATATTTATTACAACATAATTATGAAAATAAACCCAGCTAAACTCAATACATTTTTAATGTTTAAATTACCATCGGCATATTTATGTGGGGTACGTACACGATCTATAGACCAAAACCGATGTGTAGTTACAGTTAAACATAGATGGATTAACCAAAATCCTTTTCGTTCTATGTTTTGGGCAGTACAGGGCATGGCTGCAGAATTATCTACAGGTGCATTGGTAATGAGTAAAATAAAGCAAAGTGGTAAAAATATATCTATGTTGGTTTTAAGTAACCAAGCTAGTTTTACTAAAAAGGCAACAGGTAAAATAACATTTGTTTGCGAAGACGGGAACCAATTAAACCAAGCCATAGCCAAAACCGTTACTTCTGGTGAAGGGCAAACGGTTTGGATGCAAGCTGTTGGTACCAATGCGGATGGAGTAGTGGTATCAACCTTTAAATTTGAGTGGACTTTAAAATTAAAATCTTAGTTGGTGTAACAAATATGGGGCGACGTTTACTGATATATTGAACACTTTAAAAATTTTTATTATGAAAGCACACGAAATAGATTATACCATATATGGAGAAGAAATGCAATATGTAGAGATCGAGCTCGATCAAAATGAAGGTGTTGTTGCAGAGGCAGGAAGTTTTATGATGATGGATGAAGCCATACAAATGCAGACCTTATTTGGAGACGGTTCTAAACAAAATGAAGGTTTTTTAGATTCTATTCTAGGGGCTGGAAAACGAATTCTTACAGGAGAACGTTTGTTTATGACTGCTTTTTATAATACGCATCCAGAAAGACGTTCGGTATCTTTTGCATCGCCATACCCAGGGAAAATTTTAGCAGTAGATTTAGCTAAGTTTGGAGGTAAAGTTATCTGCCAAAAAGATGCATTTTTATGTGCTGCCAAAGGTGTGAGTATAGGTATTGAATTTTCTAAACGTCTAGGTCGTGGGCTATTTGGCGGCGAAGGTTTTATCATGCAAAAATTGGAAGGCGATGGTTTAGCCTTTGTGCATGCAGGTGGTACTTTAGCGACCAAAGAGTTAAAAGCTGGCGAAAAACTGCGTGTAGATACGGGCTGTATAGTTGGATTTACTAAAGATGTAGATTACGATATAGAATTTATTGGAGGTATAAGAAACACGGTATTTGGCGGCGAAGGTTTGTTTTTTGCTACTTTAACAGGTCCAGGAATGGTATATATCCAATCTTTGCCATTTAGCAGGTTGGCAGGCCGTGTATTATCGGCTCTACCACGAGGAAACAATAAAAAAGGAGAGGGAAGTATACTTGGCGGATTAGGCGATTTGTTAGATGGCGATAATCGGTTTTAACAGGTTTTTTTTAGTTTTAAGATAATATTTAGATTTTTTTTTCTATTTTTAGTCAGCATTAAAAAGAATTGTCTATACATACATCTACTTAAATTCAGTATTAACTAAACCTAAATATAAACCTATGGCTAGAGCAATGTACGAGTATACGAAAACGATACTTAGTAAAGTTAGTTTCGATACGACGTTGTTTTGTAAAGAAGTGCAAAAGGCACTTCAGAGATTGTTACCTTACGAAATTGAAGAACTTAAGGTGTTTATAGAATCTTTAGTTCAACAGAACCCCGATTTAGATCAATGTTTAATTTATTTAAAAGCATAACAAAAAGCAACCGAAATGGTTGCTTTTTTTATAGTGCATAATTGCTGATAAAAAAAGCGGTTTAAATAGTTGTTTCTATTTAAACCGCTTATAATAAAGTTAGTTTAGTTTTTCGTAAATATTACTTTACAAGTAGTTTTGCAGATTTTTGACCTTCTGCCGATTTTACAGTAGCAAACCATAATCCAGACTTGAATTCAAAATCTAAATCTTTACTAGTGTTAATAGTTTTAATCAATGCTCCAGTAACGCTAAAGATATTTACTTCTGTATTCGATTTTACGTTAGAAAGCACAATTCTGTTCCCCACAGCTTTAATATCAGAACCACTTTTAATAGAAAAGTCTTCTAGGCTTAAAGATGTATTTAAAGGGTTGTTAATGTCTCCTCTGTATACTCTGTAGTATCTAATTTTACTAGTGTCGTCGTACAAACGGTATTCGCCGTCTGCAGGTGCTTGAAATTGTAAAAAGAATGCCACGGTTTTGTCATCTTCGTTGCTTACAGGAATATCGTAATCCCATGTTGCTAAAATGTTAGGCTCCTCGGCAGCGTCGGCCATTTTATACGTTGCTTTGGTAGATCCTCCAGTGGAATTAGACGTTACTACAAAAGAAAACGATTCTCCTGCTTTCATTTGTACTGCTAAATATCTTGTTTTGGCTTCTCCTAAACCATTAGCGTATAAGCAACCATATAGTTCTCCTGTAGGCGCTATAGAATAGGCTGGTGCAGGCGATAAATTATCATCATATCTAGTAATGCTTTCATTGTTGGTTCTAAGGCGGTCGCTACCTTTTGTAACATAGCTAACTGTTTCGTCTGCTGTAAAATTACTTACAGATAAGTTTGCTGAGCCAGCAGGAGTGCCTGCAGGATAAAAATTAGTGTTAATGTTGTCTACCGTTAACTTATTGGTGTAACCCAATCGCGATAGGTCGGCAGCACCAAAATCCCAAACGTCACTTTGAGCGTAAGTGGTAGCGCCAGCTGCGCATAAAATTACAGATAAACCGATTTTGAGTAATTGTTTTTTCATGTGATATAGTTTTAGTTTGTTAAAAAATGATTTGTGTTTGTAATCGATTACACAAATCTAAAAATAAATTTATGATTATCATAGAAAAAAGACAATTTTATATCGGTATACTTAAAATTACAGTTAAAAAAATAAGATTTAGTTAATTTTGAAAATATTTTTTGATGGCTTAAACTTGTTTTTTTTGTAGTAACGGACTTATAATTTTTACATTCTGGAAGGTAATGGCACCGCGAATAATACTAGAAATTACTTGTTGAAGGGCATCTATAATTTGCATTTTTAACTCGCTTTTATGATAAATTAAACTGACTTCGCGAGCCGGGCTAGGTTCTTTAAAGTATTTTAGGTTGGATTTTAAATTTTCGTTAATATCTAATGTATGTAGGTAAGGCAGTAGGGTCATGCCTAGCCCTTCGTTAGATAATTTAATTAAAGTTTCTATACTACCGCTTTCTAATTGAAAAGTATCTTCTTCATGTTTTTTAAACGACTTGCAAATGTTTAATATACCGTCCCTAAAACAATGTCCGTCCTCTAGAAGTAACATATCATCTACATCTAAATCGCTAGGTTCTATGTTATGTTGTTTAAATAATCTGTGGTTGTTGGGCACATAACCAACAAAAGGTTCGTAATACAGTACGCGTTCTTTAATGTTTTCAATTTCTAGAGGTGTCGCTGCTATGGCGGCATCTAAATGTCCTTCGTTTAAGCGCTGTACAATATCTTCTGTGGTAAGTTCTTCAATTTTTAACTTGACCTTGGGATGTTTTTTTATAAACGTATTTAAAAACATGGGCAGCAGAGTTGGCATAACGGTAGATATAATTCCTAATTTGAATTCTCCTCCTATAAACCCTTTTTGTTGATCTACGATGTCTTGAATACGGTACGATTCGTTTACAATATTTTTAGCCTGGTGTACAATTTTGCGTCCTACTTCTGTTAATTCTATGGGTTTTTTGCCGCGATCGAAAATTAAAACATCCAATTCGTCTTCTAGTTTTTGAATTTGCATGCTTAAAGTGGGTTGTGTTACAAAGCATTTTTCGGCAGCTTTTGTGAAATTTTGGTTCTCGGCAACAGCCAATACATAATATAATTGTGTAATTGTCATTCGTATAAATTTAGACTATAAAATTATAAAATCAATCAATAAAACCTATTGTTAATTCTGTTAATTATAGACTAAATTTGTGTAAACATTAAAAAATAAGATGATTATGACACTTAATATTTTAGGTTTAGATTCTAAAAAAACCAAAGATTTAGCTAAAGATTTAAATAGTTTATTGGCTAACTTTCAAACATATTATCAGAACTTACGCGGTATACATTGGAACATTAAAGGCAAGCGTTTTTTCGATTTGCACGTAAAATTTGAAGAGCTTTATACCGATGCTAATGTTAAAGTAGATGAAATTGCAGAGCGTATTTTAACGCTAGGCGAAACGCCTTTGCATACTTTTGAAGATTATGCCAAACACTCTAAAGTTCCGGTAGGTAAAAACATTTCGGAAGATGAAAAAGCAGTGAGGTTAATTGTTGATTCGTTAACTGAATTACTTAAAATTGAGCGTGATCTTTTAGAAAAATCTGATGATGCCGCAGATGAAGGTACAAATTCTATGATGAGCGATTTTATTACCGAGCAAGAAAAAACCATCTGGATGATGAAAGCTTGGTTGGGAGAAACCGTTTAAAATAAACTGCTAAATAAAGTAAAGAGGCTTTCTAAAAAGTTAATTTATCGTCAATCTGAATTTATTTCAGATTCTCATAATTATTGGTTTTCAATATGATGAGATTCTGTGTCGAGCACAGAATGACACGCTTTTAAACTTTTTAGAAAGCCTCTTTTGTTTATAATCTAATATTTAATATTTCGTTTTGGTTAGTAATTGTAAAGGCAGCATTGGCAAATAGAGGTGGGCCAAATCCCATGTCGTTATTAGAAGTGCCATAGGTTTCTTTAGGCATGCCATTAGCTTCAAAATCCATAGTATTATTGTCATTTTCGTCGTGTAGTGCTAATACAGCATAAGTACCTGGACTCACATTTTTAAATGTAGTGGTTACTTTTCCATTTTCTATTTTGCATTTAGCGTGTTGTATGCCAGAACCTTTCATGAACGTTTTTTCGGTATGCAGTCCTATAAGAACATGACCGGAATTGTTTTTGACATTTTCAATGATAACAGTAATGTCGTAAGTGTTTGGCGTGTTTTGCGCCTGCAAAATTGTTGTCAAGCTTAAAAAGAGTAGCAGTGTTAGGATTGGTGTTGAAAAAGGTCTCATAAAATTTGTTTTTTTATTGTTTTACAAGGCTAAAATCTATCCTTTTTACAAAGAATACATATGTAACATACTGAAATGTTATAATTTGAGGATGAACTGATTTTTTAATACGCGAACAGTTTGATGCATGGATCTGTTTTTACAAAACGGAAGTGCTATATTCGTAATTCAAATAAGAGATAATTATGCTATACGCAATAGATATTTTAGGAGTTATAGCCTTTTCCATTTCTGGAGTTTTGGTGGCTTTAAGTAAACGTATGGATCCTTTCGGGATTTTAATCATTGCCTTTGTTACTGCAACTGGTGGTGGTATGTTAAGAGATGTTTTAATTGGCGACACCCCTGTAATTTGGATGAAGAACCCCACTTATGTGTACCTTATTTTTGGGTCTACTGTATTTGCTATAATATTTAGAAATAAAATAGATTATTTGCGTACATCGTTGTTTTTATTCGATACCATTGGTATCGGGTTGTATACTGTTATAGGTGTCGAGAAAGGGATATCTGCTCAATTAGACCCTGTTATTTGTGCTTCGTTAGGGGTGATGACGGCTTGTTTTGGCGGGGTTATCCGTGATATTTTATGTGGACAGATTCCTGTTATTTTTAGACAGGAAGTTTATGCAACCGCATGTTTTTTAGGGGCGATTTGCTATTTAGTACTTCGACATTTTGGGGTAGACAATAGTATCAATTTTATTATTTCTGGTGTTGTGGTTATTGCTGTACGATTAATTGCAGTAAAATTTAAAATAGCACTACCAAGTGTGTATAAAGATTAATTGATAATCTCGACCTTTTTTATATAAATGTTACGCAAGGGCCATTCGGCACGATCGGTTTCTACTTCCGAAATTTTATCGACAACATCCATGCCTTTGGTAACTTTACCAAAAATGGTGTAATTGCCGTCTAGGTGATGGGCACCATGCTCCGGAACAACAATAAAAAATTCGAAAGGCGATGCTAGTTTATGCGGATTTTCGATCTCGCTGCTAGGCATCGAAACAACACCACGTTCGTGCGTAAATCCGCGTTTGGCATCTGTCGGTAATAAATACTTGCCAATATAATTACGTTTGTTTACCGTTTCGATATCATCGCTATTTCCAGCCTGAACAATAAAGTTTTTTACTACTCTGTAAAATTGTGTAGCATCAAAATAATGCTGTTTGGTTAAGAATATAAAATTGGCTCTGTGGAATTTAGTTTCGTTAAAAAGAAGTATTTCAATAGTACCAAAGTCTGTTATAAGTCTAACCTTATTCTCTTTGTGTTCTTTTTCGTATTGAAGAAAAAACTCCATAGCGTTTTCATCTCCTAACTGTGGGAATTCGCGAGTAATTTCCTCCTGTTTTACAATAGTGTCTGTAGGTGGTGTCTCTATTTTTTTTACAGTGGTGTTGGGCTTTTTTGTTTTATTTTTTTTAGAATCCGTATCTTCACAGTTAAATAATAGTAAAACGGATAAACAGAACACTAAGAGTCTCATAAATGAATTTTGATGATTTTTTAAAGCTAGCTTCAAAAGTAAAAAATATACCGCTACCAGCCGAAACATCTCAGTTTAAAATGTCTCCACCTTTTAGAAAGCAATTGCAGGAGGCCAATAGGGCGAAGATGGCAATAGCTAGGCAGGCAGGCGTAATGGCCTTATTTTATCCGAATACAAGCTATGAAACTACTCTGGTTTTAATTTTAAGGAAAACCTACAAGGGGGTGCATTCTGCACAAATCGGGTTTCCTGGAGGCAAGTTAGAATTGGATGATGCATCTATAAAAGCGGCTGCAGTTCGTGAAACGTTCGAGGAGGTAGGCGTACCCGAACAACACATTAAGGTATGGCGCGAACTTACTCAAGTGTATATTCCGCCAAGTAACTTTTTTGTAACACCTTTTATAGGAATAGTGAACAATACTCCAAAATTAACCAAACAAGACGAAGAAGTGGAAGCTATTATAGAGGTGCCGTTGACTGAATTTTTAGACGAAAACAATGTTATCACCCAAATGGTGCAAACCTCGTATGCTATTAAAACAGAGGTGCCTGCGTTTTATTTGCAAGGACAAACTGTATGGGGAGCAACAGCAATGATGCTTAGCGAGGTAAAAGACCTATTAAAAGCGGCAACTTATTCTTGAGTTTTCCTACATTTGTATGCGATTTAAAATTACAACATAAAATTATGGGATTGTTTAAGAGAAATCCTTTCGGGCATATACTTATTTTAAAAAAATGGTTAATAAGGTATTTGGGTGTGCTTACACACAGGCGCTTTAGAGGATTTAACGAATTGCAAATTGAAGGTTCGGAAATTATAAAGGAATTACCCGAAACCAATGTGCTATTCATTTCTAATCATCAAACTTATTTTGCCGATGTAGTGGCTATGTTTCATGTGTTTAATGCCAGTTTAAGTGGAAGACAGGACACGATAAAGAATGTTGGATATATTTGGCAACCCAAGTTAAATATGTATTATGTGGCGGCAAAAGAAACCATGAAAGCAGGGTTGTTGCCTAAAATTTTTGCTTATGCTGGGTCTATTAGTATAGAGCGAACCTGGAGGTCTGAGGGAAAAGATGTTAACCGACAGGTGAAGATGAGCGATATTTCCAGTATTGCAAAAGCTCTGGACGATGGTTGGGTAATTACTTTCCCGCAGGGTACAACCACGCCATTTAAGCCTATTCGTAAAGGGACGGCGCATATTATAAAACGCTACCAACCCATTGTAGTTCCTGTTGTGATAGACGGATTTAGACGTTCATTCGACAAAAAGGGCTTGCGTATAAAAAAGAAAAATATTCTTCAATCTATGGAGATTAAAGCACCGTTAGAGATCGATTACGAAAACGATACTATTGATGCTATTGTAGAAAAAATAGAATACGCAATAGAGCAACATCCATCTTTCTTAAAAGTGCTTAGTAAAGAGCAAATTCAGGAAATGGAAGAACTAAATAAGCAAAGGGAGTATTAATGTTATAACTCCATTTTTTTTAGTTCGTGATAATTTCGGTCTAGCTTTTTTAATAATATTCCGTAGATAAGCCAATAAAATCCTAGAAGTATAGCTAATACCAAGGTAAGGGCGAGCCCTACAATAACAATGGTTTTAGCGTAGAACATAAAGGCATTGCCATTGGCGGTTGCTTGTGTAACCTGGGCTATGAGCTCGCTATCTTGTTTAAACTCTATAAACAGTACAATTATGGTAGAGCCTATCATAAATAGCAGGTTAAAAGCTACATAATGTTTAACAGTTTGGCGTGTTTTTAAAATATTCTCCATAAGTACTTTAGCGCTATCGGTAACCGATATGGTGCGGTAGTTTTTAAAGAACAAGAAAAAGAAATAAAACAGTACAACGTAACCAAATACCGTAAGCCCTAATATAATGTATTTAGCATCGGTATCGTTAAAGCGTTCAAAGCCGTCAAAATCTTTAAAACTAAACGATAAGGCTGTCCAAAACCCAAATTCTAGTAGGCTAATAATAAAAATCCATTTTACGATAGAAGACGATCGTTTTAAAATCATCTTGTAAATATCGTTGTAAGACAATTTAGGAAAACTATTGTTGTCCTTTCTGTTCCAGTCTTTTTTTAATAATTCTAATTCATCCATAATGTTACGGATTTAATATGGTTTTTAATTTCGTTTTCACTCTATTCATTTTCACTCTGGCATTCACTTCACTAATCCCTAAGGTTTCGCTAATTTCTTTATAGTTTTTGTCTTCTAGGTATAAAAAAACAAGTGCTTTTTCAATGTCGTTTAATTGGTGTACAGCACTGTAAAGTAGTTTTAATTGTTGTTCTTCTGTATCGTCGTAATGTTCTGCTTTTATTTTAAACTGCACAGCATCGAATTCTTGTGTTTTAATGCTGCGTTTCGATTTTCGGTACAGTGTTATTGCTGTGTTCAATCCAACGCGATACATCCAAGTACTAAACTTAGAATCGCCTCGAAATTTAGGGTAGGCTTTCCAAAGTTGAATGGTAATTTCTTGGAATAAATCGTTGTGCGCATCGTAATTATTGGTGTACAACCTACAAACTTTGTGCACGATGTTTTGATGCTCTTCCAGCAATGCAATAAAACTATGTTCTAATTCTTTATCCAAATGGTGTGGTTAATTATACTATTAGTAGCTCGACGTTTTAAATTGTTACAAAATGGAATAATGTATTTTTTGTTTAGTGATTTTATTGGGAAATACCATAACTGTAAAGTCTGTTTTTATAATTTAAGTTATTGTGATTTTATTTAAAGCTTTTGTTTTAATTTATTATTGTAATAAATTGATTATGTTTTATTTGAATTTTTATCATAGATAAAATTTATGATACTATTTTGTAAGTTTAAAACTGATTTTTCGATTGTTGATATGTTACAGTTTTAAGCATGTTAAAGTATAAAAAAGGATTGGTTTTAACTCGTGTATCTTATCGTTTTTCAGATCATTTTTATAATTATTTGTACAGGTGTCATTGAAAAAAGAAGACAAGAATTCTGAAACTTTAAAAGTAGATAAACCTAAATAGTTTTAAAAATATCGGTTCGTCCCTAAAAAACTACAATTGGGTATTTAGCTTTTTTAAGCAACGGTGTTTTGAAAGATATTTGCTCTGTAATTAATAATCAACAAAAATCATGAAGCATTTAATTTTTTTAGCAATGGTGCTGGCTAGTTTAGTCGCCCGTGCGCAGTTACCTTCAAACAACGTAAAAGACAAGTCGGGTAACGCTGGCTTAAAGCAATCGAGAAACAAAATGCAATGTGCGACAGACAACTTTTTAGTACATTTAGACCAATTGCATTTTTAAATCAAAAAAATTATTTAAAACGCTTTAAAATCACTTTTAGCATATCATGTCAAAACTAGTTAAAAATAGTATCGTAACCTTTTCAATTGGCTGTATTATATACCTTATTGGTAATCTTTGGTTTGGAGGTTTCAGTTATAACTCGGTACAAGATTTTTTAATCGATTTTATGTTTTATCAGTTATATGCTTTTGTGCTGGGATTTAGCAACATGTTATTTTTTCAGTATTACAGTAAATGGGACTGGAAGAAAAATCAAAAGATTTTAAGATTTGTTGTAGGGTTGCTTGTAGCGTCGGTAATCACCATTATCGGATTGTTTATCCTTCATACTTTTGAGGCATTAGCCGTGCAAGGAAAATCGGTAAGCGAATTTTTGGCTCACGAACAAGTTAAACACTATCAGTTTGGGTTTTGGGTAACGATTAATATTGTAATTATATATCATATTATTTACTATTACAATGCTTATCAGCAAAAAAAGCTACAAGAACAAAAGGTAATTGCGGGTACAGCTAGTGCGCAGTTCGAAAGTTTAAAGAATCAAATCGATCCACATTTTCTTTTTAACAGTCTTAATGTTTTGAGTGCATTAATCGAAGAAAATATAACTAGTGCTCAGCGTTTTACCGTGTCGTTGTCTAAAATATACCGGTATGTTTTAGAGCAAAAAGACAAAGAATTGGTAACGGTAGCCGAAGAATTGCAGTTTGCAAAAACCTATGTAAACCTATTAAAAATGCGCTTCGAAAACAGTTTAATATTTTCGTTGCCGGAGCAATACGATAATCCAGAGGCTAAGGTGGTGCCTTTATCGTTACAATTATTGTTGGAAAATACGATAAAACACAATATTGTAAGCGAGCAAAAGCCATTACAGATTAGCATTGCCATAGAAGATAATTTTTTAGTGGTAAAAAATAATTTACAAAAAAAAGAAGTATTACAAACACGTAAAGGAGTAGGGTTGCAAAACATTGTAAACCGCTACGCCATATTAACAAAACGAAAAGTTTTGGTAGACGACTCGCAAAATACATTTACGGTTAAAATACCAATACTTACAAAACGCATAACTATTATGGACACACAAAAAGACATATACAACGAGCAAGACGCTTATTATCGCGCAAAAAAACAAGTAGAAGAAATGAAAGGATTTTATGGTAACTTACTGTCGTATTGTACCGTTATTCCATTTCTAATCTTTATAAATTACAAAACTTCATGGGGTTTTCAATGGTTTTGGTTCCCGATGTTGGGTTGGGGAATAGGAATTATTTTTCATGCCTTTAGCGTATTTGGTTACGGAAAATCTTGGGAAGAGCGTAAAATTCAAGAAATATTAGATAAAGAAAAACAACAAAAACACTGGAACTAATGGAACAATCATATTTTGAAAGAGAACGTTACGAACGCGCCCGAAAACGTGTAAAACGCATCCGGGGGTTTTATACCCACGCCTTGGTTTATGTAGTTATAAACATCATGATATTTATTGTAAACACTCAGTTAACAAACGGTCAAAATTATAACGGATGGCAAATGTTTTCAACACCTGTGTTCTGGGGAATCGGTTTATTGGCACACGGATTATCGGTATTTTTACCACCGCTATTAATTGGAAAAGGCTGGGAAGACGACAAGATAAAAGAGTTAATGGAAAAAGAAAAAAATCAAAAATGGGAATAATTTGGGCGTGTTTTTCCGCAGCTGCTACAAAACCGCGCTTTCCGCGCTACACGGTAGCTTGCTGCAATCGCTCACGCAAAACATCCGCTTAATCAATAAACAGTACTTTACACCATGAATGTTATTATTATCGAAGACGAAAAACCATCAGCACGCCGGTTACAGCGTCTTTTAAATCACTTAGGCGTTTCTGTGCAAACCATGTTGCATTCTGTAGAAGAATCTATATTGTGGTTTCAAAACAATACGCATCCAGATTTAATATTTTTAGACATACAACTTAGCGATGGTTTGTCTTTCGAGATTTTCGACACAGTAACAGTAAATTCGGCCATAATTTTCACAACAGCTTACGATGAGTATGCGCTTAAAGCATTTAAGTTGAATAGTATAGATTACTTACTTAAACCAATAGATGAAGACGATTTAGAGCAGGCTATTACAAAATTTAAAACCCGATTGCCGCAACAAGAGCAGCTCGTTTTAAATTATAGCGATATAAAAAGCATGCTTGTAAATCCGTTAGACAGGCAATATAAAAAGCGATTTTCTGTACAAGTAGGTCAGCATCTTAAATTAATTTACAGTAACGATGTCGAGTGTTTTTATAGCGAAAACAAAGGTACTTATCTGTATACAGCAGATGGTAGAAATTATTTACTAAGCACCTCGTTAGATCAGTTAGATTTAGAATTAGATCCACAAATGTTTTTTCGAATTAACAGAAAGTTTATTGTTAATATCCATGCCATTAAAGACATGATAAATTATACCAATTCGCGGTTAGAAATTAAACTAAACTCGTATAATCACGAGCAGGTAATAGTGGCGCGAGAACGCGTTAAAACCTTTAAAGATTGGTTGACATAATTTTATTGCGATAGTTTACATTTTGACAGTAAAAGAAGTGACTTAAAAGAATATTTTTTTAAGCTACAGCGATTTGATTTACATTAGATTAAAATTCAATCGCTATGAAAATCAATCTAACCACTTTAATTTTGGCATGTTTTACAGTTTGTTTAAGCTATGCTCAAGACTGGAAAACCTATCCGTACACTCCAGAAGGTAGTTTAATAACATTTCCTAAAGACGAAGGTGCTCATACCGCCGAAGCCATCGAGTGGTGGTATACTTCGGGAGAAGTTACAGGGGAAACAACAGGCAAAACGTATGCCTATATGCTTAGTTATTTCGATTATTCGTATGCTGGGTTTGATGGGTTCAGAATTTTAAATTTAAGAGATTTAAGTACAGGCGAGTTTTTTCAAAGCACGTTGCCTTTAACCTATAATACATTGTCTACAGAAGCTATAAGCATAGAAGCCGTTGTTTTTAGGGGTATTACAGAATCATGGCGCAATAAATTAGACCATGATAATAACAGTATTCCGTTTCAATATACCATAACAGCAGCATCCGATAATGGAAAAATTGAGTTTGATTATAACACAGTAAAGCGCCCATTAATTATAGGCGATACTGGTCTGATAGATCAAGGTGCTTCAAGGTATTCTTATTATTTCTCGCAAACCAAGAACGAGGTTTCAGGCCAAATTACCCTTAATGGTGTAACCGAAAATGTTATTGGTACAGCTTGGATAGATCGACAATACGGAAGTTTCAATCCGCTTTCTAGCGAAAAATACGAATGGTTTAGTTTACAATTGTCCAACGATATGGATATCAATCTGTGGAATATTTTTACAGCCGAAGGTAGTATTCCCGATAATTCTAAATTTAAAATCCTTTCGGCTTATGTAGACGATAATACACAATACACCATCAGCGATTTTGAAATTGAAAGATTGGCTTTTAATTGTATGCCAGATTTAGAAAAGTGTTATTCTAAAAAATGGCGATTAACTTCGGAGTCAAAAAATATCGACCTAACCATAGAAACACGTTACGATGATGCCGAGGTGACTTTACCTTTTCGATTTTATGAAGGCACCATAACCATCAGCGGGACAATAAATGGCGAATCGGTAACGGGAATTGGTTTTGCCGAATTGGTACACACTTACGAAAACCCAAGTATAACCCTAAATGCTTTTGCCGATAATATGTACAGTGCAGACACCCCAATATCTTGGATGCTTAACAATCCTGATGATGGGCGTAAAGTATATTACGATGTATTGTATAGTACAGACGGAGAAGAATTTATAAGTATAGTAACAGATCTTACCGACACGAGTTTTATTTGGGAGCAACCTGCATTAGATCAAGATGCATCGGTGTGGTTTAAAGTTGTGGCACATTCTGTAGATGGTACTTTATCTAGCGAAGTAGTTTCTGAAGCATTGCAATATAGTACCTTGTCGGTAGCGTCATCGGTATTAAATCAAGTAAAGTTATTTCCAAATCCGGTGCAAACCCATTTATATATAACGATGCCGTTTGCGGTTACAAGGTTTCAATACGAAATAATAGATGTTAGTGGTCGTCTTGTTTTGAAAAATCAAACTACACAGCAAGACTCTAACACACTTGAAATTCCACTTAATCAGTTAACAAGCGGTATTTATATATTGCGTTGTACAACGCAACACACGCAAAAGAGCTTTAAGTTTATAAAGCAGTAGTTACTCGTTGTCTATTCGGTTATCATCAAAAGCAGATGGTAATAACTTTGGAATAAATTTAATAACTATAGGTAGCAAAATAGCACCTCCAGGAAGTAAGAAAATGGCTAAACTGGGTATGGTTTTAAAAATGTCCAGTAATTGCTTGTTTATCTTTTTATGTTCTTCGGCCGTTAATTCTCTGTAAGTAGATTGCGATAATAAAACTACAAGTTCTTTGCTGTCGCGTAACTCTTTAAGTAAACGTTTTTTATTTCGGGTAATGAGTTTGGTAACCAGGATATTGGAACGGTTGTAAAAGCTTTTTACCACGTTCTTAGAACTTAATAAACGGATTTCGTTACGATGATTACTAAAAAATGAATTGATGGCGGCTAACGACTCGTTTTTATCATTATCTGTTAAGCCCAATGCTTCGGCAAGAGTGTTTAAGAATTCAAACTCAGCAGTTTCTATAATGTTATCGCTCCAGGCTGCCATGCAGGCAATATCTGAAAAATACAGCGATTCGTTAACGCTTTTTGCAAAAGTAACAGCTTCTAAAAATGTGAGTTGTTTTTGCTTTCGATATCGTAATGAAGCCTCGAACAATTCGATTAAACTTTTGTCGTAATTACTTTTGTTCTGTTTTAAATTTAAGGCGTTTATAACTATTGTAATAATAGAAGCTTCTAAGGCTTCTAAATAGTTTTGGGTAATATGCTGGTGTTTTAAATAGTGTTTGTATGCAATAACATCTAAATACAACAACACGTTGGTAATGTAATGGTTGAAGTTTTTTGTGATAATGTTGTCGTCTATCTGTACGCGTTTATGCAAGATTTTTTCAACCAAAGTTTCTGCTTTTTCGCGTCCCAAAACATCTTCTAAAAACGTAGACTTGTATTGGTTTATGGCGGTGTAAAAGTTTATAACACTGTCAAAAAGAGGAATTGCTGTTCCGTCATTTTTATGTGCATGAATAAAAGCCAGGCAAAGATTAATTTTACAGCGTTCTTCTTCGGTAAAATCAGGGGTTGTAACGTAGTTGTTAACTACCCTAATATTGTAGCCGTAAATGAAACCAGATGCTCTAAAGGCTAGGTAAAAGTCGACATCTGAAGCGTTGTTTAATAAGGCTCTAGAGCTTAGTTCTTTTAGCAGCTTTTTTGTCCAGCCATTAGCCGATGGATTCATTAGGAGTATTTTTGTATTGCAAATAAAAATTAAAAGTACAATAATGCATAAAAAAAAGCTGCAAGAAGCAGCTTTTATGTTGTTAAAGGGGTAAAATATTATTGAATAATACCACCGCAACTTACACGACCACCAGCATCGCCAGTTGGTTGCGTTTTAAAATCGTCTGTTCCTTGATGAACGATTACTCCTTTTCCTAAAATATCTTTATTGGCATCTCCACAACCTATACACCATTCGTCTGTAGAGAAGGTAATTGTACCATTACCATTGTCGTCTGCATTAAAGTTACCAATGTCTCCTTTATGGTATCCCGCAGCATCGCCCCATTTGCCATGAGGTTGCCCGGTTGGATTCCAATGGCCACCAGTAGATTTGCCGTCTGGTGAAGAACAATCTGCTTTTTCGTGTAAATGTATTGCGTGCATTCCAGGTTCTAAACCACCAAGTATAGCTACCATAGTTACTGTGCCGTTTTCTTCTGTAAATACAGCGTTACCGGTAACATTACTTTCGCTTTTGGCTTCTAAGGCTATTTTTACTTTTTTGGGAGCTGAAGCAACTTCTTCAGCTACAGGAGTAGGGGAAGTTGTTGTTTCGGTAGCTTTGGTTTCTTTTTTATCGGATTTACAGCTTGCAGCAAAAATTAATGCTAAAGCTGCTAATACTAGAGTTCCTTTTTTCATAAAAAATGCGTTTTAAAAATTGCTAAGAAATCGAAATTTACAGATATTTTAATCAAATTCAAATTATAATAGCTGCTATTTTAAATGCGTTTTGATGCGAAATTAAAAAATGAACCTCTAAATTTTAAGCTATCAGTTAAATTACAATCAATTACTATACGCGGCATTGATTTCAATCGTGTTTATTTTTTGGTTTTCTTTAACAGAGTTTGTTAATTAAAATTTAAAGTAGGAAAGTTACTGCGTTTAATTAAAAATATCAGATTATATTTACAATAAGAAATAAGAGGTTATTTCTATTTTTTATAAGGTTCTATTATTAATAGTGAAATAATAGTTTTTATAAATTTGTTAGTTAATTTTTAGTTTAAAAAGGAGTTGGTTTAAAAAAGTCAATTCCTTTTTTTATTCTGCACATTCTATGTTGCTGCTGGCCGAATTGGTGTTAATATTAGGCGACAAATACGGAATGCCCAGTCCTAAACCACGAACAATAAAAAATACGGCAATAATAATAACAAATACAGGAATGAGTTTTTGAACCCGTTGTTTTGCGAAAGCGCTTAGTCGGTTGCCTAAATATACAGCTGCTGTCATTAAGGGTATGGTGCCTAAACCAAACAGCATCATATATAAACTTCCTTTTAAAGGGGCGGCTGTTGCAATTGAAGATAATACCGCAATGTAAACCAGACCACAGGGTAAAAAGCCATTTAAAAATCCTATAGTTAAAAAAGTGTCGGGTGTTTTTTTTTGAAGGGCTTTACCCATGGCACTTTTCACTCTAGAAAGGACTTTATATATGGGTTTTGAGGCGTTGTATTTATTAAATGTTTTATAGGGAATAAGTACAATAACTATTAAGCAAATGCCTATTATAATTGATAGTTTTTGTTGAAGACCAAAAATGTACAAGCCTTTGCCAAGTATACCAAAAACACAACCTATCATGGCGTATGCCAGTAATCTGCCAAAATGATAAATGAAAATCTGAACAAATTTTTTAGTGCTACTCGATTGGTTTACGGGGAGTAGCAAGGCAATAGGACCGCACATGCCTATGCAGTGTAAACTGCCTAAAAGCCCAAATATAAATGCCGAAATATACATTAATAGCTGATGGATTCTTTAAATAAATAGTTTGAAGAATTATGGTTCCAATCGATTTTGATGTTCCAGCGTCCTTCCACCAATTTTGAATTTGGAATTAAAAAGTGATGATTATTAATTTCTAGCGGCAAATTAAAATCTAATGTTTTGTTAGAGGGTCTGTACATGTAAACCGTTCCAGAAATATCACCGTCTTTAAAATTGCTTGGGAATTTTAATAGCAAGCCATCTGGCGTTTGTTGCCATTTAATATTTTCTGCTAAGGTTTTGGCGTTTTTTTCTTTGTTGATGTCGTTCTGAAAATTCAGCTCTTGTTTGTAGTAATCTTCTACCACCAAATCGTGGTTGTATTTATCGTTTGTTACCATGGTAATTACAAAATACATGATAAAACTAATAAAGCATATAAAGGCAATAACGATACCTGTTCCCCAATTTATTTTCATAATGTGTTTTGTTTATGTTACTTATAGCTTCGCGGTGCTAAAAACCTAACCGAAGTTGTTTCAATTAGTTTGTCGTGGCTATAAACCTCTATATAGAGCTTGTTTTTGTCTCCTTTTAATTGTGATTGATTTATTTCTATAAACATGGTGCCTTCGGCTAAACCTTGTTCTGGTACAAAAATATTTTTATCGGCAGCAACGACTTTTATTTCTCCAGGATAATTTTTTAGTTTGAAACTTACGTTGTTGTAATCGTTATTGGTTTTATTGATTATTTTGTAGGTGAAAACGTTGCTAATAATATTATTGTCTTTATGCTCGTATAATTGTCCCGGTAACCGTAAAATGGTTGTTTCTAGTGCATTTCTGCTAAAAAGCATACCAGCCCATACGGCTAATAGCACAATTAAAACTCCGGAATAAGCTTTTAAGCGTGTTGTAAATCGGAATTTTTCTTTCTTTTCAATTTCATCTTCACTGGCATAGCGAATGAGTCCTTTTGGTAAATTAACGCTATCCATTATAGCGTCGCAGGCATCCATACAGGCGGTACAATTTACGCATTCCAATTGGGTGCCATTTCGTATGTCTATTCCTGTAGGGCATACATGAACGCATTGGTAGCAGTCTATACAATCGCCATGCCCTAAAGCTTCCCGGTCTTCATTTTTTCTGAATTTTTTTCTGCCATTTTCACTCTCTCCTCGCTTATGGTCGTAAGCTACAATAATGGATTTGTTGTCTAATAATACGCCTTGTAATCTGCCGTAAGGACAGGCTATAATACAAACTTGCTCTCTAAACCATGTAAAGACAAAATAAAATATGAAGGTGAAAATCAATAACGGAATTAAAGTGCTTAAGTGCGCTTTTGGTCCTTCTTTTATAAAGCTAAGCACTTGGTCCCCGCCGATTAAATAGGCTAAAAAAACATTAGCAATAAAAAATGAAATGATAAGAAAAATACTCCATTTTAAAATTCGTTTTCTTATTTTTTCGGCGTTCCAAGCTTGTTTGTCCAAGCGCATTTGTTTGCCACGATCACCGTCAATCCAATATTCAATTCGTCTAAAAACCATTTCCATAAAAATGGTTTGTGGGCAAATCCAACCGCAAAAAATACGTCCGAATGCTACTGTGAAAATGGTAATAAACACCACAGCAATAATCATAGACATAACGAATAGCTTAAAATCTTGTGGCCAGAACGGGAACCCAAAAATATTAAAACGACGTTCTACAACATTAAATAGTAAAAACTGATTGCCATTTATTTTTATAAAAGGGGCAGCAATTAAAAACAATAATAAAATATAGCTAACAATCTTGCGCTTGTCGTAGTATTTGCCATTTGGTTTTTTGGGGTATACCCAAGCGCGTTTACCGTCTTTAGTAACGGTACCTATAGAATCTCTGAATACTTCGTTTTCTGGAGTTTCCATGGTTTTTTAAGGATTGTTGTTATTATTTTTTGTTTGTGTTTAATTTACTCGGCACTGGCATCATCGCCTGGTTTCCAAACGATATCGCCTTCTGCATCTTTAGGTTTTGCTGGAGTAGTGCCATGTAAACTAATAACATAACTGGCTACTTGTGCTATTTCTGCAGGTTTCAAGCTTTGTTTCCAGGCAATCATCCCTTTCCCAGCTCGACCACCTTCGCTTATGGTATGGAAGATGTTTTTTATGCCTCCGCCTAAAATCCAATGATCGTCTGTTAAATTAGGGCCAATACCTCCGCCGCCATCAGCCATGTGACAGGCTACACAATTGGTTTGAAAGGTTGCCTTACCAGCATTTAAATCGGCTGCATCTGTAAGTAGTGTTACCGTGTTGACATCTACCAAATCTTTAGCAGTTTTTTTGTATTCTTCAATAGCGATTTTAGCTTCGGCCAATTCGGTTTCGTATTCATCAATTTGTGAGTCACCATTAAAGACTTCGTATCGCAATAAATAAACAGCTGCAAATACAATGGAAATGTAAAATGCATACAGCCACCATGGCGGTAACGAATTGTCTAGTTCGCGAATGCCATCGTAATCGTGGTCTAGAATAATTTCGCTTTCCTGAGCTAATGGTTTTTGTCCTAATAACTTTTTGTAGGTACGTTGTAGCCAAAGTATAAATTGAGGAGTTTTAGCTTTATTGGTAGCGTACTCTAATTTGCCAGTCTCGTCTAGACTTTGGTAAAGAATATTGTCTAGTGCCGACACGATGCCTTCTATGGCAATAATAATAAGGAGAATCAGCATTAAAAATAATAAGACTGCAGGATATTTAACAAACGCGGGTTGGTCGCCTGAGTCTACAAAATATTCTACAAGTCCGGCTATAATAAAGAATAGCACAGGAACTCTTATAAAGGATGGAATGTAATTTCTCATAATATATCGTCGTTTGGTTGGTTGTCGTTATCGAATGGTATATGGCTTACAGTATCTATATATTCTTTTTTAGCAGTAAGAACCCACCAAAAAAGTAATACGAAAAAAGTAAAGAAGATGATTAAGGAAATAATAGGGTATATTTCTATTCCAGAAATACTTTCCATATAATTTTTTGCAAATTTTAGCATGATTACGTGGTTTTTGGTTACTCTTCGGTTACTTTAATATCTGTTCCTAAGCGTTGTAAGTAGGCAATAAGTGCTACAATTTCGCGATTTCTCATTTCAACAAAATCTTCGCCGTTTTGGGCAGCCGCTTTTTTGTCACTTTCGTACGATTCTGCAAAATCTGGATCGTTGTGTAAGCTGGTTTCAATTGCTGTACCTTGTTCCAACATACTTTGTTGGGCATTGGCAATATCTTCATCTGTGTAAGGTACTCCAAGAGATACCATAGTTTTCATTTTCGATTCGGTCTGCGATTTATCTAATTCGTTTCTGATAATCCATTGGTAAGCTGGCATTATAGAGCCGCTGGAGGTACTTTGTGGGTCGTACATGTGGTTGAGGTGCCAGTTGTCTGAATATTTGCCACCAACGCGGTGCAAATCTGGTCCTGTACGTTTGCTTCCCCAAAGGAATGGATGGTCGTAAACGTATTCTCCTGCTTTTGAATATTCACCATAACGTTCTACTTCGCTTCTAAACGGACGAATCATTTGTGAATGGCATCCCACACAACCTTCGCGAATGTAAATATCTCGCCCTTCC
Organism: Formosa sp. A9; assembly: GCF_051200825.1. Classification (GTDB taxonomy): domain Bacteria; phylum Bacteroidota; class Bacteroidia; order Flavobacteriales; family Flavobacteriaceae; genus Formosa. Next base: position 1,484,104 of record NZ_CP195158.1, read on the forward strand.
AATTCTAAAGGTGTGTAAGGTTTAACACTGCTAATAGTTGGAATATTAGATTTTACCATAATTGTTGGAACAATCTGAATAATACCTCCAATTAAAATAGCAATGGTTGCAAGAATGGTAAGTTGTATAGGTCTACGTTCCAACCAAGTGTGAAACCCTTCGCCAGCAAGACGTCTGTTAGTAACGCGTTCTAGTGCAGGAGCTTCAGCAAGTTCGTCGGTTACAGCACTACCACTTTTAATAGTCGCGTAAATGTTATAAACCAAAACAACGATACCGATTAAATACAAGGTGCCTCCTGCAGCACGCATGGCATACATAGGAATGATTTCGGTAACAGTTTCTAAGAAATTACCATATACTAAGGTGCCGTCTGGGTTAAACTGTTTCCACATACTAGCTTGTAAAAATCCAGCGACATACATAGGTAATGCATAAAGAACAATACCTAAGGTTCCAATCCAAAAATGAACATTAGCAAGTTTTAAAGAATGTAATTTGGTTTTAAATAATCTTGGTATTAACCAATAAATCATACCAAAGGCAAAGAAACCATTCCAAGCCAAAGCACCAACGTGTACGTGCGCAATAATCCAGTCGGTAAAGTGCCCAATGGCATTTACATTTTTAAGCGATAGCATAGGACCTTCAAAAGTAGCCATACCGTAACCAGTAAGGGCAACGACCATAAACTTTAAAACCGGATCTGTTCTTACTTTGTCCCAAGCCCCTCTTAAGGTAAGTAATCCGTTTATCATACCTCCCCAGGATGGCATAAGGAGCATTACCGAAAAGGCAACGCCTAAGTTTTGTGCCCATTCTGGAAGTGCGGTATATAAAAGGTGATGAGGTCCAGCCCAGATATAAATAAAAATTAAAGACCAAAAGTGAACTATGGATAGTTTATAGGAGTACACAGGTCTGTTTGCAGCTTTAGGCACAAAATAATACATAAGACCTAAAAACGGTGTGGTTAAAAAGAAAGCTACAGCATTGTGGCCATACCACCATTGCACCAAAGCATCTTGAACCCCAGCATAAACCGAATAACTTTTTAGTCCGCTTACGGGTAATTCTAAGCTGTTGAAAATATGTAGGACAGCTACGGTAACGAAAGTTGCCAAATAAAACCAGATGGCAACGTATAAATGACGTTGTCTGCGTTTTAAAATAGTAGCTATTAAATTCCAACCAAACACAACCCATACAACAGCTATAGCTATGTCTATAGGCCATTCTAATTCGGCATACTCTTTAGACGAGGTATAACCTAATGGTAGGGTAATCGCGGCGGCAACAATTATAAGCTGCCAACCCCAAAAGTTTATACTACTTAACAAGTCGCTTGCCATCCTGGCTTTTAATAGCCTTTGCGAGGAATAATACACTCCTGCAAAAATGGCATTACCCACAAAAGCAAAAATGACCGCGTTGGTATGTAATGGTCTTAGTCTACCAAAACTTAACCATGAAATACCATCGGTAAGGTTCGGGAAAAGAAAGAAAAACGCTAGTAATAATCCAACGGCCATGCCTATTACACCCCAAAAGATGGTGGCGTAAACAAATTTTTTAACGATTTTATTATCGTAATAAAACTGTTGTATTTCCATAATTTAAAATTGATTAGTCTTTATTGGTTAGTATTGAATCGTTAGGTTTATCTTTAATGAGTTCGTCTTCAAAAAGCATGCGTACAGAGGGCGTGTAACTGTCGTCGAATTGCCCACGCTTTACGGCAAAAATAAAAGCTATAAAGAAAATTATAGCTACTAAAATGCTTACTCCTAGTAATATATATATTACACTCATGTAGGTTTATTTTGATATAAAAATAATAGGCTCTAACAAGTCATAAAATGATATTTGTCATGTTTAAGAAAATTGTTAGCGTAACCTTTTACCTATAATATTGGTTGCAATTGTGGTAAATACAACTATACTAATAGAACTTAAAGGCATTAATATTGCAGCTACAACGGGAGATAATTGTCCAGTTACTGCAAAGTATAATCCAACACAATTATATATTAAAGATAATAAAAAACTCCATTTAATTACGTTAATGCATGATTTTGATGTAGTTAAGAATCGATTTAAATTACTTAACACAGTGGCGTCCATAATGCCATCGCAAGCAGGAGAAAAAATATTAATGTTTTCGGATATTGCAATACCTACGTTACTTTGTGCTAAAGCGCCAGAATCGTTTAAACCATCGCCAACCATTAAAACTTTAGCGCCTTCGGTTTGGTGGTATTTGATATACTCTAACTTGTCTTCCGGTTTTTGATTGAATAACAGTTTGGTTTTGGCAGGAAGCAGTTTTTTTAAATTGTCTAATTCGCCAGCATTGTCACCCGATAAAATGGCTAAATCGTATTGGGGTTTTAAGGTGTTAAATAATTTAGACACACCTTTTCTGTATGTATTGTAAAAAGTAAATTTGCCTTTGTAGGTGTTATTACTACTAATATGCACGTTAGTGTTTAGTGCACCTGTTTGGCTCTTAATACCAACAAAATTGGCTGAACCTATTTTAATACTATCCTGTTTTAGTTGCCCTTCAATACCTTGGCCAATATGTTCTTCAAAATAATCTAGGGTAACAATATCATTTGCTTTTAAAATATCGTATAAAGTTCTACTTAAAGGATGGTTAGATCCGCGCAAGGTGTTTTTTAAAAGGCGCTCTTCGGTGGTTGTTAGTGGCATACCGCTGTAGGTAGCAGTGCTTTTTTTGTTGGAAGTTATAGTGCCGGTTTTGTCGAAAATAATAGTGTTTATAGTGGCAAGCTGTTCTAGTGCACTGGCATTTTTTAAATATAGTTTATGCTTGCCAAAAATGCGAAGCATATTGCCAAAAGTAAAAGGAGCAGCAAGCGCAAGGGCACACGGGCAGGCAATTATAAGTACTGCGGTAAATACATTAATAACTTTGCTGGCATCGTAATACAACCAAAAAGCAGAAGCTAAAACAGCAATAGTGAGTATACTAATAGTAAAACGCTTACTTATAGTGTTGGTAAGATTGGTAAATGTGTGTTCTTTATTTTTATTAAATACATCATGACTCCATAATTTAGTTAAATAGCTTTGTTTTACAGCTTTTAAAGCTTCCATTTCTATACTCCCAGACATTTGTTTGCCTCCTGCAAAAACCTTATCGCCAGATTGTTTTTTTATGGTTTCAGATTCTCCTGTTACAAAACTATAATCTATCGAGGCTTTACCTTTTATGATAATGCCGTCAACAGGAATCAGTTCTTCGTGCCTTATAAGTAGGCGATCACCTTGTTTAATATCGTATACCTGAATGGGTATTTCTTCGGTTTCAGAAATAATTTTAGTAACAGCTATAGGAAAATACGATTTATAATCGCGCTCGAATGACAAGAAATCATAGGTTTTTTGTTGAAAGAATTTCCCGAGTAACAGAAAGAATACGAGTCCTGTAAGGCTGTCGAAAAAGCCAGAACCTATATCGAAACTAATTTCAACAGTACTTCTAACAAACAACACGGTAATTCCAATTGCTATCGGGACGTCTATATTTAAAAAACCAGCACGTAAACCCTTAAAAGCCGATGTAAAATAATCGCGGGCAGCATAAAAAACTACAGGCAAAGAGAAAATAAACATTAACCATCTAAAAACATATTTATAGCGGTCTAACCAAAATTCGTTAACCTCGAAATATTCTGGAAACGATAAAAACATAACGTTGCCGAATGCAAAACCCGCAATACCGAGTTTGTAAATTATAGACCGATCTGTTGCTTTCTGTTCCCGACTTATATCGTCTAAACTTATATATGGTTCGTAACCAATATTACTTAAAAGAGTAACGACATCTTTTAGCGATGTGTTATTGGCTTGGTAGGTTACGCGTACTGTTTTTTTGTTAAAATTAACCTGAGAGCTGGTAATGTTGGAATTTAATTTGTGTAAATTTTCTAAGATCCAAATGCAAGAGCTACAGTGTATATGGGGAATGTATAAGGTTGCTATTTGTGTGTTTTCGTCATTAAATTCAAGGAGCTTGTGTAATATAGCGTCATCGGTTAAAAAGTCGTATTTGCCAGCAACGGTTTTAGGTGCAGTTCCAGGAGCCTGTTGCAAATCGTAATAATTGGTGAGGTTGCTTTCCGAAAAAATTTCATAAACCGTTTTACAGCCGTTGCAACAAAACAGTTTGTCGTCAAATTCAATTTGAATATCGTCGCAAGGCGTGCCGCAATGAAAACAGGTGTTAGATGTCATAAAATGATTTTGGTTAGAACCATCAAAGATTTAAAATAGCGTACAATAAAAATATGATTTTTATCACCTTTTAAGTACTTTTACATCTTAAAAATTTCAGTTTATTTATGGGGGATTGCCAACAATGCGTTGTTAGAAAAATAAATGCGCTACAGATGCTAAAGGGAAAAGAAGTAAAAGCGATAGCAGATTGTAAGGTTACTAAAAGTATAGCCAAAGGCGATATTATATTTTCTGAAGGCGACATGCTAAACGGTGTTTATTGTGTGCAATCGGGTATATGTAAGCTCACTAAATTAAGCGAAAAAGGAAAAGAGCAAGTAGTAAAACTTGTGGTAAAGGGCGAGCTTTTAGGGCAGCGCTCGGTTATTTCCAATCAAGCAGCAAATTTAAGTGCTACCGCTTTAAATGATATGGAAGTTTGTTTTATTCCTAAAACCGAATTATTAGAAATTTTACACAGTAACAACGATTTTTCTTTCGATGTATTACTGCGCATGGCAACCGATTTAAAAGAAGCCGAAACCACTATTATTAACATGGCCCAAAAATCGGTTAGACATCGTTTGGCAGAAATATTATTGTATTTGTACAATGATTTTGGAGTAGATGAAGCTGGTTTTTTAAATGTAACGTTGTCTAGAGAAGATTTTGCAAGTATTGTAGGCACAGCTACAGAATCTATAATACGTACCTTATCTCAGTTTAAAAAGGAAGGGTTAATAAGTACTAAGGGCAAGCAAATAAAAGTTGAAGATAAAAAGTCCTTAAGCATGCTAGAATAGTATAGCAAATCTCAAATTCTTCTACGATTTTCTTTTTTTCGATGGCCTTAAGGCTGTTATTATTATGTAAAATGTATTTCTGTTCTCTTATAAATTAGTATTTTTATAAGGCTATGAAACATCCAAATTACAAATCTGGCTTTGTGTTTAAAACTTACGAAGCGCCAAATCAATCGCCATTCGAGAAACTCTTCGAGATTTTTAAAGAGCTGATTACACACACTTCTGGCGATTTTGACGAAGCGATTTCTTGGTTACGAGAACTCGATAAAGAATATCAACTTACCGATGCCAATTATACAGTAGACGATTTTATAGAAGACCTTAAAAAGAAAGGGTATATCCGCGAAGAAATCGATCCTGATGGCTCTGGTGGCGGTATGGCCATTACGGCTAAAACCGAACGGGCTATTAGGCAGCAAGCTTTAAACCATATTTTTGGCAAGTTAAAACGCAGTGGTTCTGGCAACCACAGAAGCAAGCAAGTAGGTACAGGCGACGAGCATACAGGCGAGTTTAGAAACTATCAATTTGGAGAAGCACTCGATAAAGTGTCAATTACCGAAAGTTTAAAGAATGCACAAATCAATCACGGTGTAGGGAGCTTTAATTTAACCGAAGACGATTTGGTGGTCGAAGAAACTTTACACAAATCGCAAATGAGTACCGTTTTAATGATTGATATTAGTCATAGTATGATTTTGTATGGAGAAGATCGCATTACACCCGCCAAAAAAGTGGCGATGGCACTGGCCGAACTCATAACCACACGCTATCCTAAAGACACTTTGGATATTTTAGTGTTTGGTAACGATGCCTGGCTTATAGAAATTAAAGATCTTCCGTACTTAAAAGTAGGTCCTTATCACACCAATACCGTAGCCGGACTGCAACTGGCAATGGATGTTTTAAGACGAAAACGCCATACCAACAAACAGATTTTTATGATCACCGATGGTAAACCCAGTTGCTTGCGAATGCCCGATGGCGACTATTACAAAAATAGCATGGGATTAGATCCATATATTGTAAATAAGTGCTATCATGCAGCGCAACAAGCCAGACGTTTACATATACCAATTACTACCTTTATGATTGCTAAAGATCCGTATTTAATGCGTTTTGTAAACGAGTTTACCCAGGCTAATAAAGGAAAAGCGTTTTATACAGGACTTAAAGGTTTAGGTGAAATGATTTTTGAAGATTACGAAACAAATCGGAAGAAACGCATTAGAGGTTAGTGGATAGTAAGCAATAAGAATAATCAAATAGGAAAGTAAAAGATAATCGAAAATTTTGCGAATGTATAGAAATTTATTCGCGCTTTCGCGGCAAAAAAGAACCCCAGAGAATATGAAAATAGAGCACATAAAAACCTTAGGAGATTTAAAAAAATCAGGATATAAAAGCAAATCTATAAAAGATGAATTACGCGACAATTTAATTGAAAAATTAAAAACCAATACTGTTACTTTTGAAGGTGTGCATGGTTACGAAAACACGGTAATTCCAGAATTAGAGCGAGCTATTTTATCTAAACACAATATCAATTTATTAGGGTTGCGAGGCCAGGCAAAAACACGCATGGCACGTTTAATGGTGAATTTGTTAGACGATTATATTCCCATTGTTGAAGGTTCCGAAATTAACGACGATCCTTTACAGCCTATTTCTAGATACGCTGTAGAATTAATAAAAGCGCAGGGCGATAACATACCTATTGCTTGGTTGTCTAAACACGAACGTTTTGCCGAAAAACTAGCCACGCCCGATGTAACCGTAGCAGATATTATTGGCGATGTCGATCCCATAAAAGCAGCGCACTTAAAACTGAGTTATGCCGACGACCGCGTGATTCATTACGGAATGATTCCAAGAGCCAATCGCTGTATTTTTGTGATTAACGAATTGCCAGATTTGCAAGCCAGAATTCAGGTGGCTTTGTTTAATATTCTTCAAGAAGGCGATATACAAATTCGCGGTTTTAAGTTGCGGTTGCCATTAGATATTCAGTTTGTGTTTACAGCAAATCCAGAGGATTATACTAATCGGGGTAGTATCGTTACGCCCTTAAAAGATCGTATAGGCTCACAAATTATAACACACTATCCTATCGATATCAATACTGCTAAACGTATTACCTCGCAAGAAGCGAAATTAAGCGAATCGCAAACCAATTTAGTACAGATACCAGAATTAGCTAAAGATATTTTAGAACAAATTGTGTTCGAAGCACGCGATAATGACTACATAGATGCTAAAAGTGGAGTAAGTGCTAGAATGAGTATTACGGCCCTCGAAAATTTGGTAAGCACAGCTGAGCGTCGTGCATTAATTGCAGGCGATACCCAAACACAAATTCGATTGACCGATTTTCTGGGGATCATTCCAGCCATAACTGGTAAGGTAGAATTGGTTTACGAAGGCGAACAGGAAGGTGCATCGGTGGTGGCTTTCAATTTAATTGGTGATGCAATTCAGGAACTATTTCCGTTGTATTTTCCTAAGATCGAGAAATTAGAAAAGCAAAACGAAGAAACACCTTACGATGGGGTCGTGTCTTGGTTTTTTAATAGTAAAGATGGGTTTGAATTATTAGACGATTTAAATGAAACCGATTATAAACAGGCTTTAGATGATATTGAACCTTTAAGTCAATTGATTGAGAAATATCAGCCAGAGGCAGACCATGAAGCTAAATACTTTTTGAAAGAATTTGTGCTATGGGGATTGGTGCAGTTTAAAAAACTCAATAAATACCGCTATACAGAAGGCATTCAGTTTAAAGATCCTTATGGTAGTTATATTAGCGGTTTGTAAATAAAAAAGGCTGTCTAAAGTGTAACAGATTGTCATTCTATTACACTTTAGACAGCCACTTTTCAGTTTTCTATAAGGGTTTTACGTCTATGTAAAAATCAGGGTCAACTTCTAAGGTTTTAGCCGTAGTTGCTAAAGTTTTCCAATTGGCAGTAGGGTATAACCATTGCGATTTTTCATTTATAGTAACCTGAATTGGCATATCAAAATCGTTTACAATATTAATGTAACGGTATTGTAATTGATTGTTCTCAAATTTATACTCTAAAGTAGGAATGCGAATATCTCTTAAATATTGATTGAAAAAAGCTGTTAAATCAATGCCCGTTTCTTTACTTAAGTAATCTTCAATTTGTTGCGTGTTTACGGTCTGATGATAAAACGTTTCGTTCATTCCTCGTAAAATTTGTCGCCACTTTTCGTCGTCTTCAATAAGCTGACGTAATGTGTGTAACATATTGGCACCTTTATAGTACATATCGCCAGAACCTTCGTGATTTACGTTGTAAACACCAATTATTGGGCGATCGTTTTGTATGGCTTTTCTGGTGCCAATAACATATTCTGCAGAAGCTTGTTTGCCGTAATAGTAATCTAAAAATAAATTTTCGGAATACGCTGTAAAACTTTCGTGAATCCACATGTCTGCAATATCGATGTCGGTAATATTATTGGCAAACCATTCGTGTCCTGCTTCGTGAATAATTATGAAGTCGAATTTTAATCCCCAGCCTGTACCAGACAAATCACGTCCTAAATAGCCGTTTTCAAAATTATTGCCATAGGTTACCGAACTTTGGTGTTCCATGCCCAAGTAAGGTACTTCTACTAGCTTAAAACCGTCTTCGTAAAACGGATAAGGGCCAAACCAGTGTTCGAAAGCTTTCATCATTTTAGGCGCGTCCTTAAACTGTTTTTTGGCTTTATCTAAATTGTATTTAAGCACGTAATAGTTCATGTCTAACGGCCCTTTTTCACCTTGATAGACTTCCGAAAAATGGGCGTAATCGCCTAGGTTAACATTCACGCCATAATTATTTATCGGATTTTTTACAGACCATGTGTAAATGGTACTTCCATCGTTTAGTTTTTTGGTGTTAGTAAGTCGGCCATTAGATACGTCCATAAGGCCTTTAGGTGTGGTAACGCTAATATCCATACTATCTACCTCGTCGTACATATGGTCTTTACATGGCCACCAAACACTGGCGCCCAAACCTTGGCAAGAGGTCGCAACAAAATCGTTGCCATTCTTGTCTTTTTTCCATGAAAAACCACCGTCCCAAGGGGCTTTTACCGCTTCCTTAGGATGCCCTTCATAATACACATCTATACTGTTAATGTCGCCAACACGTTGTTGTTGTTTTAGGGTGATAAAATGTGCGTTGCCAGTTCGTGTTACGTTCAATGTTTTACCATCTTGCGTAACTTTGGTAATGTTTAACGGCTCCTGCAAATCTATTTGAAGCACATTATGGGGTTCTAGTACCTTATACTGTACAGTATTTTTACCCGAAATGAATTTTTGTTCTGGTTTAACAGTTACATTTAAATGGTAGTAAGTTAAATCCCACCAAGCGCGTTCAGGAGTAATACTACCTCGAAGCGTGTCTTGGTGTGTAAATTGCTCGTTGTGTTTAAAGAGTCCGTTTTGGGCAAAATTATTTAAACTGAAAAGTAAAATAAAAGCGCCAGATAGCCTGCGAAAATTCATAGTTGTGCTTTGCTTGTAAGTTTGAAAAATATTAGTCTAAAGCAAATGTATTTAATAATTCTCTAACTTCGGATGTGTCTTTAACATGATATTTGGCATTTGTCTTTTTTATGCCAACTTTAACAGTGTATGCCGTTTCTGGAAGCTCTTCGAACATATACTCATCGGTCCAATCGTCGCCAATAGCAAACATAAAGTCATACTTTTCTTTTGTTAATAATCGCGAAGCTGCGCGGCCTTTGTTTACATTACTACTTTTTATTTCGGTAACCTTATTACCTTTAAGTACCGATAAATCGTTATTGGAAATTAAACTGGTTAATACGGTGCTTAGTTCTATGGCACGTTTTTGGCCGAGTTCGGGATCTGTTTTTCTAAAATGCCAGGCCAACGAGTAGCGCTTTTTTTCTATAAATGTTCCTGGAGTACGATCTACAAACGTTTCTAAAATTGGTAGTATGCTAGACATCCAGTCGTTTTTTAAATGTTCTAGCATTTCCCAATCTTTGCCATTTTGCTTTAACCAAACCCCATGATCTGTAACTAGGGTGTAAGGCTTATTTGCAAACCAATCTTCAAACGTTTCGCGATCACGTCCGCTTATTATTACTAAATCTACACCGTCTTTGGCATGTAGGGCATCTAGCGTTTTAAAGAGCTCGGCGTCGGGTTTGGCGTCTTTCGGATTATTTTTAAAACCAACCAAAGTACCGTCAAAATCCAGAAGTAATAATTTTTTGTTGGAGGTTTTAAACGCCTTAGCGATATCTTGTTTAAGTTGGGGGGTAAGTTTTGTAGATTGGGCTTGTTCGTCGTTAGACTTGGTGCCTTCCAGGGCATCTAAAAATTCCTCTGCCCATTTTTCTACACTGTAGCGTTTTAATCTATTTTGAAGAATGGCAATACGATTTTGCTGATCTTCTAAAGGCATTTCTAAAGCCTCTTTAATGGTATCTGCAATTTGCTCGAAATTGTTGGGGTTAATTAATAGGGCTTCGTTCATTTCGTTTGAAGCTCCTGCCATTTCGCTTAAAATGAGCACCCCATCTTGATTGGTTCTAGTGGCAATATATTCTTTTGCAACCAAATTCATACCATCTCGAATGGGCGTGATTAAAGCAACATCGGATGAGGTGTATAAATCGATGAGGTTTTCAAACGGCATTGAGCGATAAAAATACCAAACAGGCGTCCAACTGACAGTAGCAAATTTACCATTTATACGGCCAACCAACTCGTCGGTTTCGCGTTTTAGTTTCTGGTATTGTGGGACATTGGAACGCGATGGAACGGCTAGTAAAATAAGTCGTACTTTTTCCTTAAATTCTGGGTATTTGTTTAAAAAATATTCGAAGGCTCTTAAACGTTTTGGTATGCCCTTAGTGTAATCTAACCGATCTATAGAAAGTATAATTTTAGCACCTAACGATGTTTTTATATGCTCGTCTAAACGGCGCTGTAGCTCCGATTTTTCTTTTTCTTTCTGGTTGGTATTGGCAACAGCAGCATTATAAAATTTGTTGTAATCTATCCCCATCGGGAACGAGTCTACTTTTATGTTTCTGTCGTCGTAAAGAATATCGTTAAATTTTACGTCTAATCGTAAAATACGTTTTACGGAGCTTAAAAAATGGCGTTCGTAATCGTAGGTGTGAAATCCTATTAAATCAGATCCGAGCATGCCTTTCAATAATTCTTCACGCCATGGGAAGGTTCTAAAGATTTCGAAAGACGGAAACGGAATATGTAAAAAGAATCCTATAGAAATATTAGGGTTTTTGTCTCGTAATAGTTTGGGTAAAAGTAACAGTTGGTAGTCGTGAACCCAAACCGTATCGCCATCGTTAACATGTTCTAAAACAACGTCGGCAAATTTCTGGTTTACGGCTTTATACGATTCCCATTCGGAACGTTCAAAAGTGGTGTATTCCATAAAATAATGAAATAAAGGCCATAATGTTTTGTTACTAAATCCTAAATAAAAATTGTCTACATCTTCGGTAGTTAAGGGTACGGTTACACATTTTTCCTTCTGTACTTCTGCGTTAACACGATCTTGTAATGCAGGCGTAAGTTGTTCTTCTGTTAATCCAGACCAACCTACCCAAATACCATTTCCATCGGCGTGAACAGATTTCATTCCCGTCGCTAAACCACCCACACTGGGTTTTATTTCTAATTGAGAATCTTCTAATTTAACTTGTAAAGGAAGTCTGTTCGAGACAATTATTGTCTTATTCATGAAGTTGAGTTTTGATTAGCAATAAGTTTTTCGTTAATTTAAAGAAAAATAGGTTGCTAACCATATAAAAGACGATTTTAATGAATAATTTAGATTACGGAATTATTGGTAACTGCCGTAGTGCGGCACTCATTTCTAAAACAGGTTCTATAGATTGGTGTTGTTTGCCAGAGTTCGATTCTAGCTCGGTTTTTGCCAAAATATTAGATGAAAATATAGGTGGTAATTTCGGGTTTATAGTAGACGATACATACAATATTACACAACGATATTTAGACCGAACCGCTATTTTGGTTACTTCGTTTAGTAACGGTACCGATGCTTTTGATGTGATGGATTTTATGCCAAGATATCATAAAACCACAGGAGGCTATCAATCACCTCCAGAAATTATTCGCTTTATAAAACACAGAACAGGGGCTCCTAAGTTTAGAGTAGATTATAGTCCAAAATTGGAGTATGCTCTGGGTGAAACTAACACATATGTTAAGTCCGATTTTATTGTTAGTTTAACAGATAAAGAAAAGTTCGATACGCTTTTTTTATACACCGATTTAAATAAACATGCCGTAGTAAATCGCGAAGAAATAACTTTAACTCAGGATGCTTATTTTTTAATAGGCTACAACGAAAAAATATTTAAACCCGATGTACACAAGGCTTATATCGAGTTTGAACGCACTAAAGTGTATTGGTTAAATTGGATGGATGGGACCCCATCATACGAGCGCTATAACACCGAAATTTGTAGAAGTGCTATTACCTTAAAATTATTAACGTACGATAAAACAGGAGCTGTTTTAGCTGCCGCGACCACATCGTTGCCAGAAACAATAGGCGAGGTAAGGAATTGGGATTACCGTTTTTGTTGGATTCGGGATGCGTCTATGGTTATTAAAGTTGTATCGCACTTAGGCCATAAAAAAATAGCCAAACGTTACCTGCAATTCATTATCGATTTAATACCAGATAAAGACGAAAAGCTTCAAATTATGTATGGTATTAATAAAGAAAAAAAGTTAACAGAAGAAACTCTCGATCATTTAAGCGGTTACAAAAACTCTAGCCCTGTACGCATTGGGAACGCAGCCTACGAACAACGCCAAAACGATATTTATGGTATTTTAATGGATGTGATTCATCAGCAACTGGTTAATTTTAGTACTGATATAGAAAATGGCGAAGAAATCTGGACCATTACAAAAGGCATTGTATGGGTGGTAAATAAACACTGGCAGGAAGCAGACAAAGGTATTTGGGAGTTTAGAACCGAAGAGCGCCATTTTACATTTTCTAAAGTATTGTGTTGGGTGGCGATAGATAAGGCAATTAAAGTGGCCGAAATTTTAGGTAAAAAATCGAAACTCGAAAAATGGATTCCATTAGAGAAATCTATTAAAGAAGATATTTTAACCAATGCATGGAACGAAAAAGTACAGGCATTTACACAATCGTACGGCTCTAACGATTTAGATGCTTCGGTATTGTTAATGGAGCCTTATGGATTTATTGAAGCAACAGATCCTAAGTACGTAAATACGGTTAAAGCCATAGAGCGCGAGCTGAGCAACGATGGTTTATTGTATCGCTATAAAAATAAAGATGATTTTGGGTTGCCATCATCGTCGTTTACCATTTGCACCTTTTGGTTTATTAATAGTTTGTATAAAATAGGTGAGGAGCAAAAGGCGATTGCCCTGTTCGATAAACTATTGTCGTACAGTAACCATTTAGGCTTGTTTAGTGAGGATATCGATTTTGAAACGAAACGATTATTAGGTAATTTTCCGCAAGCATATTCGCATCTTGCACTAATTGAAACAGCTATAAACTTATCTAAAGTGACCGATGAGGAGAAAGTAATTGAAACGATGCGTGAAAATGTAGATGATAAGAAAAATGAAGACTAGAGAAAAAATAAAAGGTCAATTCTTGTTACGGAATTGACCTTTTAAGGGGTTTGAATTAGTCACACATTATATTTTAAAAACAATACTTGTTTTCAGCTTTAACTTTTTCGGCAATAGCATCGCGAAGCGCAATCACGTTTGGCTGATTGGTGTATTTGGTAAAACGTTTTAGTCCCATTAACATCATGCGTTGCTCGTCGCCTTCAGCAAACGAAATAATACCTTCTTTAGCATTTTTATTAATAATGTCTACAGCATTGTAAAGGTATAATTTCGACATGGCAATTTGCTCTTGATGTTTGTTTTCACCAAAGCGTTTGGCATTCTTTTCGGTTCTTAAAATAGCCGATTCTGCCATGTAAATTTCAATTAAAATATTAGATGCCGCCATTAATAATTGCTGATGTTTTTCTAGATCCGGTCCAAATTTCTGAACAGCTGCACCAGCCACCATTAAAAAGACTTTTTTAAGCTTGGCTATCATTTCTTTTTCTTCGGAAAGTAATTCGGAATAATCTGGCGTGTCGAACGACGGAATACTCATCAATTCTTCCTGAACTTTCATGGCAGGACCAATTAAATCTACATGACCCTTCATGGCTTTTTTAATCAGCATCCCTACGGAAAGCATGCGGTTAATTTCGTTGGTGCCTTCATAAATTCTAGCAATTCTAGCATCTCGCCAAGCGGCTTCCATTGGCGTGTCTTCCGAAAAGCCCATGCCCCAAAAATCTGAATCCCTTCATCGGCACAAATCTGAACATCTTCAGAAACGGCTACTTTTAAAATGGAACATTCAATTGCGTATTCTTCCACACCTTTCAGCTCGGCTTCTTGATGCGAATTCCCTGCTTCTTGTCGCATAGCAATGCGGTCTTCGATATCTTTAGCAGCTCTGTACGATGCCGATTCGCCAACATAGGCATTGGTGGCCATTTCGGCTATTTTGTATTCGATAGCACCAAAATCGGAAATGCGGGTTTTAAATTGTTTGCGCTCATTGGCATACTGAACAGCTGTTGTAGTAATGCGGCGTTGCGAGTCTAAACAAGCAGCAGCCAACTTAATCCGACCAATATTTAAGGCATTCATGGCAATTTTAAAGCCTTCGCCACGACCAGCCAACATGTTTTCTATTGGTACAACGGTGTCGTTGTAAAAAACTTGTCGGGTAGAAGAGGCTCTAATGCCCAATTTATGTTCTTCTTCGCCTAAAGTGATACCATTTGGGTTTTCGGGATCGTATTCTACAATAAATCCAGTGATATTTTTATCGTCTTCAATTCGCGCAAAAACAATCATTAAACTGCAAAATCCTGCATTAGAAATCCACATTTTTTGTCCGTTGATAATATACGATTTACCATCGTCGGATAATTTGGCGGTTGTTTTACCAGAATTAGCATCGCTACCAGCACCAGGTTCGGTTAAGGCATAAGCCCCAAACCATTCGCCTGTGGCTAATTTAGGAACGTATTTTTGTTTTTGTTCTTCGGTTCCATAAAGGGTAATAGGCATAGTGCCAATTCCTGTATGGGCGCCAAAAGCCGTACTGAATGAGCCTGTGCCACTAGAAATATAGTCGCAGGTAAGCATGGTCGATACAAAGCCCATCCCTAATCCGCCATATTCCTCAGGAACCGCAACGCCTAGAAAACCGAGTTCGGCTGCTTTTTTCATTACCTCTTCTGTGAGGGCGTAATCTTTAGCTTCGAAACGTGGCTTGTTCGGAATGATTTCACGGTCGTTAAATTCCATAACCGCTTCTTTCATCATGATTTGTTCTTCAGAGAAATCCTCTGGTGTAAATATGTTTTCGCAGTCCGATTCTTTTATAATGAATTGTCCGCCTCTTAATATGTCTTTTTGTGTTGTTTCCATAGTTTTATGTTTTAGCTGTTAGTACTGAGTATTGAGATTTTAGAATTGAGCAATCTAAATACTTAATACTAACATCTCTGTTCTAGTTTAAAAATTCAAAAATCCCACAAGCGCCTTGCCCAGTACCAACACACATGGTTACGGCACCGTATTGCCCTTGCATATTTCGTTTACGCATTTCGTCGAACAGTTGCACCGATAATTTTGCTCCGGTACAGCCTAAAGGATGTCCTAAAGCGATAGCGCCTCCATTTACATTTACGATATCTGGATTTAGGTTTAATTCGCGAATAACCGCAATAGATTGTGAGGCAAAGGCTTCGTTAAGTTCTATAAGTTTTAAATCGTCTTGCTGTAATCCAGCTTGTTTTAATGCTTTTGGCACGGCCTTTACAGGGCCAATACCCATAATCCGTGGTTCGACACCAGCAGCAGCATAATTGACTAGTCTGGCTATAGGTTGTAAGCCTAATTCTTTTACCATGTCTTCACTCATTACCATTACAAAAGCAGCGCCATCGCTGGTTTGCGATGAGTTTCCAGCTGTTACACTGCCGCCAGTTGCAAAAACGGGACGGAGTTTTGCTAAAGCTTCAAGACTGGTATTGGCACGTGGGCCTTCGTCTTTGGTAACCGTGTACGATTTGGTGGCTTTTTTACCGTTTGCGTCAATATAAATTTCTTCAACATCAATCGGGACAATCTGATCTTGAAAACGATTTTCGGCTTGTGCCTTTAAGGCTTTCATGTGCGAATTGTAAGCAAATTCATCTTGATCTTCGCGAGAGACTTTAAACTGCTGAGCCACGGCTTCGGCGGTATTTCCCATACCCCAGTAATAATCTTCGTGCCCTGCTTTTACAATATCGTAATTCAGTTCGGGTTTAAAGCCTGTCATTGGCACGGCACTCATACTTTCAGCTCCTCCAGCGATAATACAGTTAGCCATACCGGCTTGTATTTTTGCGGTAGCCATACCAATGGTTTCGATTCCGGAAGAACAGAAACGGTTAACGGTTACCCCCGGAACATCTACTATATCGAGTCCCATTAAGGAAATTAATCGCGCCATATTAAGGCCCTGTGAGCCTTCGGGCATGGCATTACCAACAATAACGTCGTCGATACGTTTTGGGTCTAATGTTGGCAGTTCTTTCATCATGTGTTTGATGGTTTCTGCTGCCAGTTCATCTGTGCGCTTAAATCGGAATACACCTTTTGGTGCTTTTCCAACTGCGGTTCTGTATGCTTTTACAATGTATGCTTGTTTCATTTTAAATTAGAATTGAGTATTGAGTCATTAGTATTGAGATTCTAAAATTGAGATTTATAGTTTTTTTTGAAATACATAATTCATTTTTTGAATTTCAATACATAATTCAATAATTGGTTTTACACGTATTGCTTCAATTAGATTTAGTTCTTTTAATAATATTAATTGCGTTTGAAGTTCATAACAGGAACCATTTGCAATGCTTAAAAAATGTTTAAATTCTTTACGGGAATTTCTTCCTGCTCCTTCAGCTATGTTTGAAGGTATGGAAATAGTACATCGTTTTATTTGTGAGGTTAAACCGTATTTTTCATCAGAAGGTAATGCTGTAATTAGAAGATAAACTACTTTAGTTAGCTCTAATGATTTTCGCCATATTTTTAAATCTTCTACTTTGTGCATAATCGGCTAATTACTCCATACTCAAACCTCAATACTAAAATCTAATTCCTCAGCGGCTTCCCATTCTTCAACATATGCTGTATGCGTTCTAAGGTTTTCCGTTCTGTACATAAGCTTAAAAAGGCTTCGCGTTCTAGGTCTAATAAATATTGTTCGCTTACTAGAGTGGGCTCGGATAAATCGCCACCAGCCATAACGTAAGCTAGTTTGTTGGCGATTTTTTGGTCGTGTTCGCTAATGTAGCGACTGGCTTCCATCGAGTCGGTTCCTACCAAAAACATACCTAGGGCTTGTTTGCCGAGTACTTTAATATCGTTGCGTTTAATCGGTTGTGTGTAACCCGCTTCGGCCATTAATTTGGCATGTGCTTTTGCTGTTGCAATTTGGCGGTCTTTATTTACCACTACAATATCTTTACCTGGTTGTAGTACACCTAAATCGTAAGCTTCGTAAGCCGAGGTCGATACTTTTGCCATCCCAATGGTTAGGAAATAGTCTTGTAAAGTGTTTAATTCTACATCACCCTTTTTAAAGGTATCTTGGGCGCGTAAAGTCATTTCTTTCGAGCCGCCACCGCCAGGAATAACACCAACACCAAATTCTACTAAGCCAATATAGGTTTCGGCTGCTGCTATTACTTTATCGGCGTGCATCGATAATTCGCAACCCCCACCAAGGGTCATCCCATGCGGAGCAGAAATGGTTGGAATCGACGAATAACGCATGCGCATCATGGTGTCTTGGAAATATTTAATCGCCATATTCAGCTCGTCGTATTCTTGCTCTACGGCCATCATGAAAATCATACCGATATTAGCACCAACCGAAAAATTAGCACCTTGGTTACCAACGACTAAACCTTGGAAATCCTTTTCCGCGAGATCGATAGCTTTGTTAATTCCTGCTAGTACATCGCCACCAATGGTATTCATCTTAGATTGAAATTCGCAATTAAGAATACCATCACCTAAATCTTCTATAACAACGCCCGAATTTTTAAATACTTCGTTGGTTTTTCTGATGTTATCTAGAATGATGAATGCATCTTGCCCTGGAACTTTCACTTGTTTTTTAGACGGAATATCGTAGTAATATGAAGCGCCATCTTTAACGGTATAAAATGATTTGCTTCCCGAAGTAAGCATGTCTGTTACCCATGTGGCTGGTTTCAGACCTTCGGCTTTCATAATTTCGATACCCGTTTCAACACCAATGGCATCCCAAATTTGAAATGGTCCATGTTCCCAACCAAAACCGGCTTTCATCGCATCGTCTATTTTGTATAGATCGTTGGTAATTTCAGGAATGCGGTTTGACACATAGGCAAATAAGGCTGCAAAGTTTTTTCGGTAGAAATCACCTGCTTTATCTTTTCCTGAAACTAGAACCTTAAAGCGATCGACAACTTTATCGATGGTTTTAGTGAGTTCTAAAGTTGCGAAATTGGCCGATTTTTTTTCGCGGTATTCGAGCGTATCGAGATCCAAAGATAGTATTTGACTATTACCTTTGTCGTCTTTTTCTTTTTTATAAAAGCCTTGTTGGGTTTTACTACCTAACCATTTATTATCCATCATCTTGGCAATAAAATCGGGCAGTTTAAACAGGTCGTGGCGTTCGTCTTTTGGCACATTATCGTACAGACCATTCGCCACATGTACCAAAGTGTCTAAACCAACCACGTCGACCGTGCGGAAGGTTGCCGATTTTGGGCGACCAATTACGGGACCAGTAAGTTTGTCGACTTCTTCAATGGTTAATTCCATATCCTTTACCGCATGGAATAAACTCATAATGCTGAAAATACCAATACGATTTCCAATAAACGCAGGCGTGTCTTTAGCGACTACGGCTGTTTTTCCGAGGAATTGTTCTCCATAATTATTTAAGAAATCTAAAACTTCCGGACTGGTTTGTGGTCCAGGAATGATTTCGAAT
Organism: Formosa sp. A9; assembly: GCF_051200825.1. Taxonomy (GTDB): domain Bacteria; phylum Bacteroidota; class Bacteroidia; order Flavobacteriales; family Flavobacteriaceae; genus Formosa. Next base: position 1,503,332 of record NZ_CP195158.1, read on the forward strand.
AGTTTTAAGTAACGCGCCGGATTGAAAAAGTGTGTGCCACAGAAGTGCTGTTGAAAATCTTCCGAGCGCCCTTCACTCATAAACTGAATCGGGATTCCCGAAGTGTTCGAGGTAATTAAGGTACCAGGTGTGCGGTGTTTTTCCAGATTTTCGAAGACTTGCTTTTTAATGTCTAGACGCTCCACAACCACTTCTATAATCCAATCGACATCTTTAACTTTTGCGATATCGTCTTCCAAATTCCCCGTCGTAATTCGCGATGCAAATTTTTGATGATAAATAGGAGAGGGCTTCGATTTTAAAGCTGCGGCAAGCGACTCGTTAACTATGCGGTTTCTAACAGTTTTATCGGTAAGGCTTAAACCTTTAGCTTGCTCTGTAGCATTGAGTTCTCGTGGTACAATGTCTAATAATAGTACATTTACACCAATGTTTGCAAAGTGGCAAGCAATGCCGCTTCCCATAATTCCAGAACCGATTACTGCTACTTTTTTAATTCTACGTGTGCTCATTTTATTGAAATAGGCTTTCGTTAATTATATATTTTTTTGTTTGAAATTAAATCGTTTATAACTTCTGCGACTTCGTAAAAGTGTTCGATTTTTTCTGCAGAAATATGTTTACGAACAGTGTCGTTGAAAATTAAAACCCGATCTTTCGAGTAGTCTCTTTTTTCTTTACCAAACGGTGTTAAATGTATTAAAACACCTCTTCCGTCTTCGGGGTTTGGTTTGCGTTCTATTAAGCCTTGTTTTTCCATGTTTTTAATGATTCTGGAAAGGCTAGTAGCTTCCATGCCCATTTTGGGGCCTAAGGAAGTCGATGGTGTTCCTTTTTCCGGATCGATGCTTAATAAGGCGAAGCCAGTGGCCATGGTGCTATCGAATTTTGCACCTTGTTCGTTATACATTTTGGTTACTGCTAACCATGTGGTTCGCAAGACATAATCTATAGTTTTATCTTTCATTCAAACGTTTTAGTAATTCCAAATATACTAAAAAATATTATGCATGCATAATAAAAACGTGTGAAATTTTTAAATAAAAAGCATAGAAAAACGCCTTAAAAGAAAGGCGTTTAAAAGATTAAGGTCTGTATATATTTTCTATAAGATCTTTATAGATGTCTTTAATAATTTTTCGTTTTAATTTTAAAGTAGGAGTAAGGTGTCCTGCCTCTATAGACCAAATATCGGGAGTGATTTTAAATACTTTTACTTGTTCCCATTTACCAAAATGCGTGTTGGCATGGTCTATCTCTGATTGTATTCTGTTTAAGAATGCTTCATTTTTAAATAGCTGTGGAATGGCATCTTTAATATTGTGACGTTTAGCCCATTCTTCAACAAAATCGTAGTTAGGTTGTATTAATGCTGCTGGCATTTTTTCGCCTTCACCAATAACCATAACTTGTTCGATAAAACGCGATTGTTTTAATTGGTTTTCAATAAGGGCAGGAGCTACGTATTTTCCGCCACTGGTTTTAAAAATTTCTTTTTTACGGTCGGTAATTTTTAAAAATCCATCGGTGCTAATTTCTCCAATATCTCCAGTATGGAAATATTCGCCAGTCATGACTTCGGATGTTTTCTGAGGGTCTTTGTAGTAGCCCATCATAACATTAGGACCTTTTACAAGTATTTCGCCGTCTTCGGCAATTTTAACTTCTACATTATCTATTATTTTTCCAACAGTACCTATTCTGAAGCCGTGGTTACGCTGATCGTTTACAGAAATTACCGGTGAAGTTTCTGTAAGTCCGTAGCCTTCCATAATGGGCATGCCTGCAGCTGCAAAAACGCGAGTTAATCGGGGTTGAAGTGCAGCACTACCAGACACCATGAGCTCTAATTCGCCACCAAGTGCTTCTTTCCATTTTTTAAAAATTAATGTTCTGGCTACATTCAGTTGTTTTTCGTACCACCATCCGTTTACGCCATAAGGTTCGTATTTTAATCCTAAATTTACTGCCCAGAAGAAGAGCGACTTTTTTATTCCTGTTAGCTCACTTCCTTTGGCTACAATTTTGTCGTATACTTTTTCGTAAAGTCTAGGTACCCCTGTCATTACCTGAGGTTTAATCTCTTTGGCATTATCTACCATTTTTTCTATAGATTCTGCAAAATAGACCTCTACACCACAAAACTGATATAAGTATAGTAGCATGCGCTCGAACACATGGCAGATAGGCAGAAAGCTTAAAGCTTTAGATTTTCCGTATTCAAAGGGTACACGTTTTTCGCTATTTAATACATTAGATACGATATTGTTATGCGATAACATAACGCCTTTGGGAGTACCTGTGGTACCTGAGGTGTAAATTAAGGTTGCTAAATCGCTAGGTTTTACTTGTTCTTTTCTGGATTCTACTTCGTTTTGGTTAGAATTATCTGCACCTAATTTTAAAATGTCTTTCCAGCTGTTTTCGTTGGCTATATCATCAAAAGTGTAAACATTTTTAAGCTTAGTATTGGCTTTAATTTTATTTAATTTCTCTACTACGGTGCTATCTGATACAAAACAATAAATAGCTTCAGAATGATTTAAAATATACTCGTAATCTTCTTCAGAAATTGTTGGATAGATAGGAACATTTTGGGCACCTAATTGTAAAATACCAACATCCATAACATTCCATTCGGTTCTGTTATTGGTAGAAATTACAGCAATTTTATCGTTGGGTTGCACTCCTAATCGTAATAAACCACGACTAATAGCATTGGCTTGGTCTATGTATTCTTGTGTTGAAACAGATACCCAAGTTCCGTTGTATTTCGTGCTTAAACTTTTATTTAAGTTGTATTTTTCTAATTGATAATATGGAAAATCAAAAAGGCGTGAAATCGTTGTCATAAACTACTAATGTATGAGGGTAATACAAATTTTAAAATTACAGGTTTATTAAACAAAACTTAAAATATACCGAGTAGGGGTTGAACTATTTTATTGATTTTGTTTTTTAAGTGGTAATATAGTAAGAATTTAATAATTGAAGCGATTTTTATTAAAACTTTAAAACTTAAAGCGCGTATTTTAAAATTATTTCAATTGTTAGGCGTTTGTAATCTGTTCTGTTATAGGTTTTTTGAAGTCTTTAGGAAAAGATGTAAAAGTTTTAAAAACGAATGATGTTTAAGTATGTGGAAATGAATTAAGGAGCTTATAACTTACCGCGACCACGACTTAATACTTTATATTCTTCGTAACAACCACTTATGGCGTCTAGAATTTGTAAATCGTTAGCCGAATTAATAAAATCTTTAGAGTAGTTACATTGTCTTACTATTTCGTCTAAATCTACACGATCAACTTGAAGTAAAACAGTTAGCATTTCGCGATCGAAGCGTGAGGCTAGGAGATTCCGTATTTCGTCATCCTGTTTCATTTGCTTCAGTTTTTTCATTTCCTGAGGCTTTTTTCCGAAGATATTGTACAGGAAATCGGCTGGATTAAAAATTGCGCCTAGAACTTTATTTACACCACTGTTTCTATAACTTCCTGCTTCGTAACCATTTTGTAGCCCAGAAATACTGTATTGGTAATTGGTGTTAATGGGCACCTGTTTTATATCGACTTCTAAATACCCTGTTAGCCTAAATTGGTTAACAACCACCTCTTCTAAGGCTAGTGCTAATTCTGTTAAAGCAATGGTGGAGCTCCCATATTTAAGCCAGTCGTTAGTAACTCTAACCTTAATAGATTTAAAACCTAAGAACGAAAAATGTAAAGTATCGTTGGCTTTTGCAGCGACTTCAAATTCTCCTTTTGCATTAGTTGTGCTACCTTTAACCTGATTTATATTTACAATGTTTACACCCTCTAGAGGTGTGTCGTCCGACCCATTAATTATTACCCCTTTTACAGTCGTATCGTCTTGCGCAAAAGCGACTGTAGAGGTGAGTAATAGCGTGAAAAGGAAAACTAAGTATTTCATTGTAAATTTATATGGGATAAAAGTAGCAAACTAATCAATAATTCCTAAATAGCGATGTTAATTTGACTAAAAATTAACAAAAATAATTAGCGTCTAGAACGTCTTGGTCTAGATGAAGCCGATGATTTTTGATTGGAGTCACTACGTCTTTTACCGCTAAATTCGGTGTTAGAGCGTCTCGATTTCGAGCGTTTATCTCCTTTTCTTGATGATGATGAAAAATCTGTTTTATCGCCATCTCTGCGTCTTCCGCCTTTTTTGCGGTTGCCACCACGGTTTCTACCACCACCGCCTTTGTTTTCTGTTTTTTCAACATTTACAAAACGTCCGTTGTGTTTAAAATCTGTAAAGAACTCTAAAACCTTAGGCTCTAACTCGGCTTCGGTATTAAAAAACGAAAAGCTGTCTTTTACATCTACTTTAAAGACATCGTCGCGCCCAAGTTGTAATTGTTCTTTTAAGAAGTCTTTAAGGTTCATCCAATCGAAACCGTCTCGGCTTCCAACGTTTATAAAGAAACGTGAAGCATTATCGGAGCTAGGGTACGATTTAGAACTTCCGGTGTCTTCGATGTTTAAGTCTTTAGATTTTTTGTAATAATTAAAGAAACGGTTAAACTCTACCGAGAAGAACTTTTTAATTAATTCTTCTTTGGTGGTGTCTGCAAATAGTTGGTTAATACTATCTAAATGTTTATCAATTTCGTGATCAACTTCTGTGTGATGTATTTTATTGGCTAGCGACATTAATTGCACTTCGCAAATCTCTATTCCGTTTGGAATATCTTTTTTGATGAAGTCCTTTTTAATAATGCGTTCTATGCTTTTTATCTTTCTAACTTCACTTTTAGAAACAATTACCATAGATACTCCCGTTTTACCAGCACGGCCTGTACGTCCAGAACGGTGCGTATAGGTTTCTATTTCGTCTGGTAACTGGTAATTTATAACGTGTGTAACATCGTCTACATCTATACCACGAGCAGCAACATCTGTGGCCACTAACATTTGTATTTGGTTGTTTCTAAACGATTTCATAACCAAATCGCGTTGGTTCTGACTTAAATCGCCATGAAGGGCACCAGCATTGTAACCGTCTTCTATTAATTGCTCGGCTACTTTTTGGGTGTCGCGCTTGGTGCGACAAAAAATAACGGAAAAAATATCTGGATTGGCATCTGCTAATCGTTTTAATGCTTGGTAACGATCTCTTGCACTTACTAAATAGTATTCGTGAGTAACGTTGCTGCTACCTTCATTTTTATTGCCTACGGTAATTTCTTTCGGGCTATCCATAAAGTTTTTGGCTATACTAGCCACTTCTTTAGGCATGGTTGCCGAAAATAACCACGTGCTTTTATCTACAGGGGTATGCGACAAAATTTCGTTTATATCTTCGTAAAAGCCCATGTTAAGCATTTCATCGGCTTCGTCTAATACGCTGTATTCAATTTTAGAGATATCTACCAAATTACGGTTAATCATATCTTTCATACGGCCAGGCGTAGCTACAATAATTTGGGCGCCACGTTTTACGTCTCTGGCTTGTTCGGTAATGCTAGAGCCACCATATATCGCAACGACATTTAGTCCTTTACAGTATTTACCATAAGCTTTTAATTCGTGTGCAATTTGTAGACATAATTCTCTTGTTGGCGATAAAATTAGGCCTTGTGTGGTGCGGCTGTCTAGGTTGATTTTTTGTAGCATAGGAAAACCAAATGCAGCGGTTTTTCCTGTGCCTGTTTGGGCTAAGGCCACTAAATCTGATTCGTTTTCTAATAAAAGTGGAATGGCTTTTTGCTGTACTTCACTTGGGGTTTCAAAGCCCATATCTGTAATAGCACGCAATAGGTCTTCATTAAGACCTAAATCTTTGAATGTGTTCATTCTTTTGTATAAGTATTCGATTAAACTATGTTGGTGTTACACAAGAAGGGAATCGACATACTTAACCTTAAACTTCTAAGTAACACATCCTCACCCTGAGGAATTTTCAAGGTGCAAAGGTAGTGATTTATTTTAGATTAACTAGTGTTTGTAAATTATTGTTAATCAGTGTGTTTTTTGATGTTATAATGTTTTTAAGTACTCAATTAGTAGCGAAACAGCTTTACCACGGTGACCAATTTTATTTTTTTCACTTAAAGACATTTCGGCAAAAGTTTGCAAGTAGCCTTCTGGTTTAAAAACAGGGTCGTAGCCAAAACCTGCATCGCCTTGTTTTGTTGTAGTTATTTCACCTTTACAGATTCCGGTAAAAGTTTTGGTATCAGATTTTAGAGTTAATGCAATTACAGTCTTAAATTGTGCAGACCGGTCTGTTTCGGTTTTTAGTTTATCCAAAACTTTGGCCATATTGTCCTCGGCATTGCGTTGGGGTCCTGCATAGCGTGCCGAGAATACACCAGGTTCTCCTTTAAGGGCATCGATTTCTAATCCGGTGTCGTCTGCAAAACACTCGTAACCATAATGTTCTTTTACGTATTCGGCTTTTTGGATAGCATTACCTTCAATAGTGTCTTGTGTTTCGGGAATATCTTCGGAACAATTGATATCGGCTAAGCTTAACACGCGTATATGTTCTGGTATTAACGCTTGAACTTCTTTTACTTTATTGGCATTGTTGGTGGCAAAAACAAGTGTCATTTTTTAAAATTATGAGTTTGAAGAGCAAAAATAAAACTTTATGGTGTACTGTTAAAGTTTAATGAAGGTTAAGCGTTTTTTTAGGTATGATAATTATCATGTTTTGTTTTCGAACTATTTGCTAACTTTGGATAAGAACTTAAAATTCATAAATTATGACAATCAATATTCAGTATATTCATATGTCTACTAGCGAGGCTATGAATGTTTATGTTACAGAACGATTAAATAAGTTGGCTAAAAAATTCGATTGGATTATTGCTGCAGAAGTCACTTTTGAAAACATTGCAAAAGAAAAGGAAGAAGGTAAAATCTGTAAAATAGAACTAAGTGCTCCTGGCCCTCGAATTTTTGCTTCGTCGCACGAAAGAAATTATGAATTGGCAGTTAAAAATACCATTAACGATTTAGAGATTCAGCTTAAAAAACGAAAACATACGTTTGCTCACTCATAAATAACTAAATTAAATGTAGAAGCTGTCTGAAAAAGTTAAGTGATCCGTCATTCTGTGCTTGACACAGAATCTCAATATATTAAAAATCAATAATTATGAGAATCTGAAATAAATTCAGATTGACGAAAATTACACTTTTTTAGACAGCTTTTTTTATGCTCTAATAGAAAATAAAAGTTGATAAACTGGCTTTAAAAATAACAAGATAGTTGTTTTCCAAACTTATTTGCTACATTGCTACCTGTTTGAACGATTATTTTTTTCATGATTAAAAAACTAGTTTTTGTTTTGTTGCTGGTAACAAGTACAACTACTGTGCAGGCACAACTTTTAAAAGATTTAGACTCTTTAAGTTTTTTAGAGAGTTTAAAAGATGTTTTTCTAGATCGTGATATTAATAATTATTCGTTAAGGGTATTTACCAACTATAAAGTAAAACGGTTTAGAATTAGTAACGACGACTATGTGTCGCGTTATGTGCCCAATAATAAATTTGGAGTAGGATTTGGTTTTGCAAGTAGTAAATTATTGATCGATATTGCTTTTAATATTAAATCGAAACAAAAAGATGTTACCCATAGGTTCGATATGCAAGGCACTACTATTCTAGGAAAAAAGAATTATGTGAATTTTTACGTGCAAACGTATAAAGGGTTTAACATTAAAAATAATTTTGATGAACCCTTTGTTTTTCGAGACGACATTAAATCGAAAACCATTGGTTTTAACATGTTACACACCATACCAGACATCGAGTTTTCCTACTCGTTATTAAAAGCTGGTTTAGATGGATTAGATAAGAAGTATTATGTAACAGGAGGGATAGGTGCGTTTGGCTTTTTTGATTATTTTTCGGCAGATGATGATATTTTAGACGAAAACTCTGAAGACTATTTTAATGAGCAAGCCCATATTAAACGTTACAATAGTTTAGCTGTTGGTATTTTGGGTGGTGTGCTTTCGGTATTTAAGTTTACCGAAAACATAACAGCTTCGTGTAATATGATGCCTGGATTGGGTGTTATTTATAAGCATACAACTTTAAACGATGATACTTTAGAGCCGTCTAGCCCAATGTTGTTTAAATTAGATTATACTTTTGCAGTTGGCTACAATGCAAAAGCTTATTACGTAAGTTTAATTTATGGCGGCGGATTGTATTCAACCGATTTAGGCCACGATAACGATTACCGATTTAATTTAACCAAAGCCAAGTTTGCTATTGGTTATAAACTAGGCTCTCGACATAGAAATTGATGGTTTTACCTATGATGATACGGTTCATTTTTTAAAATAGTAAATGCCCGATACAGTTGTTCGACCATAAATAATCGAATCATTTGGTGCGAAAAGGTCATTTTAGAAAGCGATACTTTGCCATTAGCTTTATTGTAAACTTCTGGCGAAAAGCCATAAGGCCCACCAATTACAAACACCAGCTGCTTAATACCAGAATTCATGTGTTTTTGAAGGTAGTTAGAAAATGCTACAGAATCGAATTGTTTGCCATTTTCGTCAAGTAAAACAAGAACATCTGTAGGGGCAATTTTATTTAAAATAAGCTCGCCTTCTTTTTGTTTTTGTTGTTCTTCGCTTAAACTTTTAACCTTCTTTAAATCAGGAATAATTTCCAGTTCAAACTTAATGTAAAAACCGAGCCGTTTTTGGTAATCGTCTATTAAACTTTGTAGTTGTTTATTGTCTGTTTTGCCAATGGCTAAAAGTTTAATGTTCATAATTACTTATCTCAATTTAGCATATTTACTAGGGTTCACCTCGTGCATGATTTGGTAAACCGTTTCAAAAATATCTTCTAAAGAGGGTTTAGAGAAATAATCGCCATCGGTACCATAAGCTGGTCGATGTGGTTTTGCTGTTAAGGTTTTTGGCTGACTATCTAAATGCAGATACGCATTTTGAGTGTTTAAAATTTCATTTAGGATGTATGCCGAAGCCCCGCCAGGTACATCTTCATCTATAATTAATAAGCGGTTGGTTTTGGCAACGCTTTTAACGATGTCGTGATTGACATCGAATGGGAGTAAAGATTGAACATCTATGACTTCTGCAAAAATACCAACTTCTACTAAATCTTTGGCAGCTTGTTCTACAATACGCAGTGTAGACCCGTACGATACTAAAGTGATGTCGCTACCTTCTCGTAATGTTTCTACAACTCCAATAGGGGTTTTAAAAAGGCCGAAATTAGATGGTTTCTTTTCCTTTAATCGGTATCCGTTTAAGCACTCCACAATAAGTGCCGGTTCGTCCGATTCTAACAAAGTATTGTAAAAACCAGCAGCTTTTGTCATGTTTCTTGGCACCAAAACATGTATGCCACGTACTAAATTGATAATACCACCCATTTGCGAGCCGGAATGCCATATACCTTCAAGACGATGTCCGCGAGTTCTAATAATTAAAGGCGCTTTTTGTCTGCCTTTAGTTCTGTAGTGTACGGTAGCTAAATCGTCGCTAATAATTTGTAGCGCATACATTAGGTAGTCTAAATACTGAATTTCGGCAATAGGGCGTAAGCCACGCATGGCCATACCAATACCTTGGCCTAAAATAGTAGCTTCTCGTATGCCGGCATCGGCAACACGCAATTCGCCGTATTTTTCCTGCATGCCTTCTAGACCTTGATTTACATCTCCAATATTTCCAGAATCTTCACCAAAAATGAGTAGGTGCGGATACTTGCTAAATAAAGCATTAAAATTATCGCGAATGATTAGTCGGCCATCTACGTTTTCGGAATCGTTATTGTATATGGGTTTAACTTCGGCAATATATTTTACAGATTTATTGCTTTCGCTAACCAGATGCGAACTGTATTGCGGTTGCACCGTTGCCATGTAGCTTTCAATCCAAGACAATAATCGGGTTTTATCAACAGAATTTTCGTTGATGATATAGCGCAATGTTTTTCGTGCAGTCGAGATGATATCTTTGCGTAAAGGTTCTTCTATTTGTTCTAAATCTTTTACGATTTTTTGTATAAATGCTTTATTTGCACTAGCATTTGCAATGCGTGTTAATAAGTTTATTAAGAACTCTTTGTCTTTGTTTATTGGGTTTATAAATAAGGACCAAGCAGATTTTTTGCCTTCTCTAACCTGTTTTTTAATATCTTTTTCTATGGCTGTTAACGCTTCTTCGGTAGCGATACCGTTGGCTATAATCCATTCGCGCATTTTTAAATTACAGTCGTGCTCGTTTTCCCAATCTAGTCTGTCTTTACTTTTGTAGCGTTCGTGCGATCCAGATGTAGAGTGGCCTTGTGGTTGTGTAAGTTCTGTAACATGTATTAAAACAGGGACGTGTTCTTCTCGCGAAATTTTTCCTGCTTCTTGATAGGTTTCTATTAAAGTAGGGTAGTCCCAGCCTTTTACTTTTAAAATTTCGTAACCATTACTGGTTTTGGTACGCTGGAATCCTTTTAAAATTTCGGAAATATTTTCTTTGGTAGTTTGATGTTTGGCATGAACAGAAATACCGTATTCGTCGTCCCAAACACTAATTACCATAGGTACTTGAAGTACACCAGCGGCATTAATAGTTTCGAAAAACAAACCTTCACTGGTACTTGCATTGCCAATGGTTCCCCATGCCACTTCGTTACCACTAACAGAAAAATTAGTGGTGTTAATGCCTTTTACATGTCTGTATATTTTAGAAGCTTGTGCCAAGCCTAATAAACGTGGCATTTGCCCTGCTGTAGGCGAGATGTCTGAACTTGAATTTTTTTGTTTTGTTAAGTTTTTCCAATTCCCATTTTCATCCAAACTGTGGGTTGCAAAATGCCCACCCATTTGTCGGCCAGCCGACATGGGTTCGATTTCCAAATCGGTATTAGCGTATAATCCAGAAAAAAATTGCTCGATCGTAAGTTCGCCAATGGCCATCATAAACGTTTGATCGCGATAGTAGCCAGAACGAAAGTCTCCGTCTTTAAATGCTTTGGCCATCGCTAGCTGTGGCACTTCTTTTCCGTCTCCAAATATTCCAAATTTAGCTTTACCTGTAAGTACTTCCCGTCTGCCTAATAAACTACATTCTCTAGAGGTAACAGCAACTTTATAATCGTTTAAAACCTCGGTTTTAAAATCTTCAAAAGATAATTCTGTTTTGGTATCTGGTTTTGTTTGCATGTTGTGTTTGGGTTCGGATTCGTGCAAATTTAGCGAATCTTTATGGTTTTTGCAATTTGAATTTTACATTCGCTAATTGAAACTTTTTAGCGAAACATGCTTATATGGAGTTGTAAATGCTGAATTCTTAAAAAACGCATTAAATATTGAATAATCACTAACAAAAACCTGCTTTTTTTAATACCAACGTCGCGAGAATAGACCCATAAGAGTTTGCGGAGAAAGGGTTACGATAAACCTGATTTTTTCGTTATAATGGGCTTGCGATATTTCCCAGCCTAAATTGGAATATACAGGAAAGTACAACTCGAAATAATCGGCTACTAATCGTAATCGGAAGCCAGAATCGTAAACAAATTTAGGCGATTGGCCATGGTTGCCAACCAGACCAATATCGGCATAAGCTTCAATATACTTCCAAATGGTAGTGCCCCCATTTAATGTGGTTATCCATTGGTTTGCAAAAGGGGTTTGTAATTTCGATTTGAATCCACCTTCTGCGATAACCAATTCCTGACTTAAAAGTCCGGTAGCTTCAGAACGCCCTAAATAGTTATAATCGAATAAATAATCTGTAGGGCGATCTAAGGCAAAACTAAAGTAGTTAGAGTCTTGGTACGTGTCGTTAAATAAAAAGGTTCCTGCAAAAAAACGCAAATTAAAATTACGGTTATTTTCTGTGAGCTTTCTGTATTCTAAATTCACAGAAAACTTGCTGAATTTTTTCGCTAATTGAAAATCTGTAAACCAAGTAAAGTGATTTTTTAGATTCGGGTTGGTATAGCCAAATTTAATGTTGAATACGTTATAATCTGGTGTGTTTTCTACATTATAAATATTGTTCGGGTCGTCTTCGCGATTAATGCTTACATAACGCAAAGTAATGTATTTGTGCTTGTTGTTTCTAAAGTCGTTTTTGTCTCTAAATCTAAATTGTAAATAAGGCGTAAACGAGGTGTAAGATAGGTCTGGTGCATAATGCGAATATTCTCCGGCCAAGCCATATCTTATATAATAAAGATCTTTCTCTTCTATACGTTTTATATAACTTAAGCTACCGCTGCCTACAAATTGTTTACTTTTAATGGCGTATCGGGGTTTTAGGTTGTATAAAAAGGCTTTTTGTAACGCTGTTTTGTTATAGAGTTTAAGCCCGGGTGAAAATCCGTCGTAATAATTATAAGTAAAATCGGGCATAAAAAACACCTGATTATAATAAGGATCTTCAATGTCTTTAAACAGTCTAAATTGTAAGGGTTTGTTGTTAAATAAAAAACCTCTTAGCGATTTCCAGTTGTCCCGAAGGTTGAATTCTGGAATGGCCATATTATAGTTAAGAACGAGCTTGTCTATATTCGTTTTTGGTATGGTAACGGTTTTTGTATCTTTTATATGGCTCACCCAAGTTTTGTAAACAACGCTATCGTTTTGTAATCCAAAGAGCGATACAGGCATATCGTTTTTGCGTTTGTTTTTAATGCTTACTGCCAACGAATCGCCTAATACCTGATAATCTTTAATTTTAAAATCTATTTTTTTTCGGGTGGCAATGTAATCGTTAAAAAACCAATCGACATCTTTATTGGTTTGGCATCGCAATAAGGTTTCGAAGTCTTTACTAGAGGTTGGTTTTAGTTTATAAAGCGATAAATAAGATTGGATACTGTTAAAAACAATATCTTGGTTTAGGTAGTCTTCTAGATATTTTAACCCAACACCAGCTTTGTATTTATTGGCAATATTGCTGTTGAATTTTAATAGTGAATCTTTAGGCATGGTTAAGGGTTGATCGATATTAGATCGCGCCATATGCATGTAAAGAAAGTTGTATTGATCGTTAAATTGAAGTTGTGTAGCATGAAATGATCTGATACCCCAAACTTTAGAGAGTGTACCAAAAAGTTTCATATTCGGGTAATATTCGTCTACATATTTCATTAAAAAGTAAACCTGCAAACCATCATTCAACCAATAATCATCTCTTGGATTTATCAACAGAACATTTTCGAAATAATTGTTTAAGGCTGTTTTTACAAGTTTTAATTCGTATTGAAAATGGTTTGGAAATGGCCGGATAAAATTAGGAAGTTGGTTAATACCATAAATGGGGTTTTTCTGATAATCGATTTCAGAAAGCAACAGTTTTTCGTTAGGATAATTGCCAAGATTTTCTGAAATAAAATTAATAATCTTATCGGTAATTAATAGCCTGTTAATCTCGTCGAGATTTTCTTCAGAAATATTTGTGGTAATAGAAAAATCGTCTGTTCCAACCGTCCTAAAATTAGAATAATGATTTAGAAATAATTTAGAATTCACACTGTTTTTTGCGCTTAGCAGTACCGTTTTACTGTTAGGAGTTTCTTCTAAGGTTTGGGTCTGTAGCTCAGAGGTTAAAGTAAGATTTCGGGGGTAGGTAATCTCTAAATGTAAATCGGCTGGTGGGATGTATAAATCGTCTAAATTTTTATTGCTGTAATACTGCCAAGCTCCGTTATACACAGCTGGAGTAATGTACCAATATCTTAAATTGAAGCCATTGTTAGAAGTCCAGCCGTAGCGTGTAAAATTATCGTTAGGAATTTGTACGATGTAATTGAGCTTTAATGTGTAAGTTTCGCCGCCCTGTAAAGGTTTTAGAAGTTTCACTTTAATAACATCTGGATGCTTAGCTAGGCGGTTGTAGTTTACCTGAGTATTCTGTTGGGTTATAGAGGTAATTGCGGTATAACCACGATCTTCGCTTTTTGCAAAATGAAAATTGGTTTTATACTCTTCGGCAAAACGTTTAGCTAAAGGCGTTGTTTTTGTCGCGTAACTATTGGCCCAATCGCTTAAATAAATAGCGTGTAGGGTGTCTTGCGTTGTGTTTTTATACTGAATGGTTTGAGCAATTGTAATTTGATTTTTAGATGCATCAAAGGTTGCCTTTAGGTCTATTGTATTCTGACCCAAAGCAAAAACACTTGTAAACACGAATAGAAAAAAACAAATGCGTTGTAATCTCAATTTATATTGCTCAGGTATTAAAATTCTACGATAAGGGTTTAAATTTTTTTAGATTAATGCGCTGTTGGTTTTATGGGTTAAAGGAATTAAAAGTTGAAGCTATGTAACGATTCGTTATAAAAGGCATCTAAAACAGCTACAACTTCATCTTCATTATCAACCAAGTGAATAAGGTCTAAATCTTTAGGGCTAATGGTAGCGTGCTTTTCTAACATTGTGGTTTTAACCCAGTCTAATAAACCAGACCAATAACTTTTGCCTACTAATATAATTGGAAACTGTTCTATTTTACCTGTTTGTATTAAGGTTATCGATTCGAATAATTCGTCTAAAGTACCAAATCCGCCAGGAAGCACAACAAAACCTTGCGAATATTTTACAAACATTAATTTACGCACAAAAAAGTAGTCGAAATTTAAGTTTTTATCGGCGTCTATGTATGGATTGTCGTGTTGCTCGAAAGGTAAATCGATATTGAGTCCAACCGAAGTCCCCCCAGCAAGATGGGCGCCTTTGTTACCAGCTTCCATAATACCTGGACCTCCACCTGTAATAACGCCATAACCATTTTCTACAATTTTATAGGCTACCCGTTCGGCTAGTTTGTAATTGTCGTCGTCTGGTTTTGTTCTTGCCGAACCAAAAATAGATACACAAGGACCTATTTTGCTCATTTTTTCAAAACCACTCACGAACTCGCCCATGATTTTAAAAATGGCCCAAGAATCGTTTGTTTTTATTTCGTTCCAACCTTTTGGATGTATTTCTTTTTTCATGATAAATTTAAATCTGTTGCTAATGTAATTCTTTTTTAAGGAAACGTGCCGTGTAACTTTTTTTATGTTGGGCAACTTGTTCTGGAGTGCCTTCAACAACCACTTGGCCGCCACCTTTGCCACCTTCGTAACCAATGTCTATAATGTGGTCTACAGCTTTTATAACATCTAAATTATGCTCTATTATTAACACGGTATTCCCTTTGTTTACCAGTTTGTTTAGTACGAGCATGAGCACCCTAATGTCTTCAAAATGGAGTCCTGTTGTAGGCTCGTCTAAAATATAAAAGGTGTTGCCGGTATCGCGTTTACTCAATTCTGTAGCCAGTTTTATGCGCTGGGCTTCGCCACCAGATAGGGTAGTGCTTTGCTGGCCAAGGGTTATGTACCCTAAACCGACATCTTGAATGGTTTTTACCTTTTTGTAGATTTTTGGAATGTGTTCAAAAAATGCTACAGCTTCGTTAATAGTCATGTCTAACACATCACTAATCGATTTTCCTTTATATCGTATTTCTAAAGTTTCTCTATTAAAGCGCTTGCCTTGGCAGGTTTCGCATTCTACGTAAACATCTGGTAGAAAATTCATTTCAATTACCCGTAAACCACCACCTTGGCAGGTTTCGCAACGTCCGCCTTTTACGTTAAAACTAAAACGCCCAGGCTTGTAACCTCTAATCATCGCTTCTGGCGTTTTGGTAAAAAGACTTCTAATTTCGCTAAAAACCCCTGTGTATGTCGCCGGATTGCTACGCGGTGTTCTGCCTATTGGCGATTGATTAATATCAATTACTTTATCTATATGCTCTAAGCCTGTAATGCTTTTGTAAGGCATAGGTTTTTTTACGCCATTAAAGTAATGGGCATTTAAAATGGGGTATAAAGTTTCGTTTATTAGTGTTGATTTTCCGCTACCAGAAACGCCGGTAACCCCTATCATTTTACCTAAAGGAAATGCTACGTTTATATTTTTTAAGTTATTTCCTGTACATCCTTTTAGGGTTAAGACATGGCCATTGCCCTCACGACGTTTTTTAGGAATTTCTATCGTCTTTGTGCCATTTAAATAATCGGCAGTTAGGGTATGGTGTTTTAATAGTTCTGTAGGTGTACCTTGACTAATAATTTCGCCGCCATGTCGTCCCGCTTTTGGACCGATATCGATAACGTAATCGGCACGTTCTATCATATCTTTATCATGTTCTACCACCACTACCGAGTTGCCAACATCTCGTAATGCTATTAATGAGTTGATGAGCTTCTCGTTGTCGCGTTGATGCAGCCCAATACTGGGTTCGTCTAGAATATATAAAACACCAACTAGTTGAGAGCCAATTTGTGTGGCAAGTCTAATGCGTTGTGCTTCGCCGCCAGAAAGTGATTTCGAACTTCTGTTTAACGATAGGTAATCTAAGCCTACATCTAGTAAAAATTGTAGGCGTGTTGTTATTTCTTTAATAATTTCTTCAGCAATTTTAAATTGCTTTTTTGAAATGTAGGCTTTTAAGTCTTTAAACCAAAGGGCTAAATCGCTGATGTCTTTTTGTGCTAATTCTGCAATGTTTAGTCCATTTACTTTAAAGTATAACGATTCTTTACGTAGTCTGGTACCGTGACAAAGTTCGCAATCTACTTTGTTCATATAATCTTTGGCCCAGCGTTTTAAAGAGGTTGTTTGTGCGTTTTCGTATTGACTTTCTATAAAATTTGCAACACCTTCGAATTCAATTTTATAATCTCGTGTAATGCCTAAGGTTTTACTCTCTACCGAGAATTTATCTTTTCCACCGTATAAGATAACTTGTTTCGCTTCTTCGGGAATGTTTTTATAAGCATCGTTTAAACTAAAATTATAGCGTTGTGCAATAAGCTCTAATTGTTTAAAAATCCAATTTTTCTTTTCGGGACCATGTGGCGCTAAAGCGCCGGCACGAATAGAAAGATTATCGTCAGGTATAATTTTAGAGGTGTTTACTTGATAGAGTTTGCCAATGCCATTACATTTAGGACACGCTCCTTTTGGCGAATTGAATGAAAAGTTATTGGGCTCTGGATTAGGGTAAGAGATACCCGAAGACGGACACATGAGTAATCTACTAAAATAGCGAACTTCTTGCGTGTCTTGATCTATAACCATTAACACATCGTTGCCATGATACATGGCGGTATTAATGGTTTCGGTTAGGCGTTTTTCGTAGTCTACACTAGGATCTATTTTTAAGCGATCGATTACAATTTCGATATCGTGAGTTTTGTAACGATCTAATTTCATGCCCTTCACCAAGTCTCTAATTTCGCCGTCTGTTCTAACTTTTATAAAGCCTTGTTTTGCAATTTGCTCGAACAACTCTCTGTAATGTCCTTTTCTAGAACGTATAACAGGAGCTAAAATATTAATGCGACTGCCTTCGTACTCTTCAATAATTAGATCCTTTATTTGTTCGTCGCTATAGCTTACCATTTTATCGCCAGTATTGTAGCTATAGGCGTCGCTAGCTCTAGCGTAAAGCAGCCTTAAAAAATCGTAAATCTCGGTAATGGTACCAACGGTAGATCGCGGCGATTTACTGGTTGTTTTTTGTTCGATTGCAATTACTGGTGATAAGCCATCAATTTTATCGACATCGGGACGTTCTAGGCCTCCTAAAAATTGGCGTGCATAGGCAGAAAACGTTTCAATATATCGGCGTTGGCCTTCAGCATAAATTGTATCGAAAGCCAACGAAGATTTCCCGCTGCCAGAAAGCCCGGTTATTACCACAAGTTTGTCTCTAGGTATAGAAACATCTATGTTTTTTAGGTTGTGGGCACGTGCGCCTTTAACCTCTATGTACTCATCGAAATTACTCATAGAAATGCAAAGTCTCAAAGGTACAGATTTTAGAGTGAAATTGGAAATGACTAGGCTTTAAGTAAATTGTTAAATTCTTGTAGTAGTTTGAAGGATAGTTTAAGATAAGTTTTGCAACACAGCGCAACCGAACACGAGTTAAATTATTTGGCTAAAACATAAAATAGCAAGAGTGCTGCAATTAAAAGTAATACAGGGATTATCCATTTGTGCTTGGGTTTAAATGTGGGAGTCTCATCGGTTTCTTTATGTGTTTTATGGTTTAATTTAGGGGCTTCGTTTAAGAGGCCGAGCAATCCTACGGGTGCGAATGCAATAATATCCTTTTCCTGTTCACGCAAAGCATCTATTAATCTGGAAGCGTTAAAATCTAATTGGTAAATAACACACATTACTAGGGCCGTAATCATTTGAAGAATTTTGGAAACAGATGTTATTTTTAAATGGGATCCGTCTCTAAGTGATTTTATAACGTCGTTTTGTTTACTGCCCAATACCATATTTAGCACTGTTTTAGCCGTGTTTTTTGCATTATTTTCTGTGGTTGAAGATACCAATAATGGTAAGCGATTTAAGGTTTTATCTGGTTGAAAATTGGAGTGATAAATTGAATTTATAATATCTTCTAAAACAGCTGGATTGTTAGCTTGATTTAAAAAACTAAGTAATACGCTAGAAATCGTATTTTTTATGGTTTTAGAAACATCGCGTGGCGTTTCGCCTAAAATTTGAGCTATTTCTGTAATTAAGGCAGGGGTAATATAATGCTCTACCGATTCTAAAACATCAATAGTTTTCATAAGGCCAGTTAAAAGTTAGTTGCTCAAATTTAATGAATTAATTTATGAATTTCTGAGCTGAAAATTTAAAATTTGATAAACTGATAATTTTGAAGGCTTAATTTTGTTAAATCAATAATTTCGGTAGGTTTTAAATTTAAATGTTGTTGTCCCGCTATTTTTAGTATACTTGTTAAAAAATACAACTATGAAAATTTTAGCTATTGGCTCTAGAATTGCGCATCCCGAATTTGGAAAAGGTGTAGTAACCAATGTAAGTGCAATGCAATACTGGGTTACTTTTATAGAAAATGGATTAGAAACAATTGATTTTGATGAAACCTTTGATATTATTGAAGCTGCCGATGAAGGCGATTTAGATACTGTAAGTCTTTATGAAATAGAGCGCAGTTTAAAACAAATATTAAAAACCTATAGCGATGTAAGCGAGGTCGTGCCGATTGCAGATAAATGGAAAGGCGGTACTTTAATTTTACAGCCGAATGACGATAATTTACTAGGTAAGGAAATTCCAGTAGATGTGTTTTTTAATAAAATCATCATGGTAAGAGATCGTTTGAGGGTTATGGAGCAGAAGGTGAACTCTAGTAATTTAGAAGCTCAGGAAAAGATAGATTTGCAACAATATATCACTAGAATTTATGGTAGTTTAACCACCTTTAATGTATTGTTTAAATTGAAAAATCAGCAGTTTGTTGGGCAAAAAAGCAAATAGCGTTTAAAAGTCGGTTTTAAGATCTGTAATTTCGAAACCAAAAGTAAATATGTTATGGAACGTAGGGAATTGGGCTCCTGTAGCTGTGGTCGTCCAATCTTGCCATGAAGCCTCTATACCATCAATTGGGAATAAGGGTGTCCACATGTTAAAGGCGTAAGGTCTGTAATTATTGTCGAGTAACCAGAAATATGCTTCGTTTGGAGCGTAAGTTACTAATAAGCCACTTTTGTTATTTACAGTGGCGAGACTTCTTGTAACGCCTTTATCAAAAACAGTGTAAGGTGCAATTAACCAAAACGAATCGGTATTAAAATAGTCTAAGGCAGTTGTGATATACTCTTGTACGAGTGCTTGTGGTACTGCTTTATTGTTCATTAAAACCGTGCTGTTGGATAGATCTTTAAAATTTAGGTTGACTTGTATGTTTTTCCAAAATACTTTACAAGATTGCTCTGCTTTATTCCATTGATAATGATGCCGTTTTTTAAAGGTCCATTCTATATAATTAGTACTATTATACGCATTGTAATCTAAAGCCTTTAGCATGTTAAGCGCTAGGCTGTCTGCGGCTTGGCTAGGATTGCTTTCGGGGCGTTTTTCACTGTATTTAAAATATACGAATCCAAAAAACAACAAACTGGGTAGCGTGAAAAATACGAGTACCCCCAAGCTTATTTTTATAATTTTTTTAGCAGACATAATTCTTATGATTTTTATACAAAAATAACATTAAAACCCAATAGCGGTATCGTCGCCTCGATAATCTGCACCGCCTTCCAAATATCCGTTTCTTAAACGTAGGATACCATCTACACGACCAATAATGGGAGCATCTTTTTCGTTTATATAATGGCCTTTTTTTGTGAGGGTTTCAATAGTTTTTCGGCTAAATTTATTAGGTTCCATTAAAATTTCGTCGGGTAACCATTGGTGATGAAATCTTGGCGCATTAACAGCTTCCTGCATCCCCATATTAAATTCATAAACATTTAAAATGGTTTGTAAAACACAGGTAATGATGGTAGAACCGCCAGGTGTGCCAACCGACATGTAAAAGTCGCCATCTTTTTCGATTATAGTTGGTGTCATCGAGCTTAGCATGCGTTTTTGCGGCGCAATACTATTGGCCTCGGCACCTATAAGCCCGAACATATTTGGAGTTCCTGGTTTACTGCTAAAATCGTCCATTTCGTTATTTAAGAAGAACCCCAATTCCGAACAATACAGTTTAGAGCCATAAGCACCGTTTAAGGTTGTAGTTACTGCAATAGCATTTCCGTAGCTGTCTACAATAGAGTAGTGGGTGGTTTCGTCGCTTTCAATAATAGAAACATTGCCATGCTTTAAGCTCGATGAAGGCGTTGCGGCATCGAAAGAAAAAGAAGTCATACGGTGTTTTAGGTAATCTGGATGTAATAATTCGTGTTGCGGAATGTCTATAAAATCGGGGTCGCCTAAATAATAACTTCTATCGGCATAAGCCCGGCGTTCGGCCTCGGTAATTAACTGAATGGCTTTTGTGCTATTATGCCCTAATGCTTTTAAGTTGTAAGGCATAATCATGCCCATAATTTGGCCTAAGCACACGCCGCCACTCGATGGTGGTGCCATAGAAATGATTTTTAAATCTTTATAATTAAACACTACAGGTGTTCTCCATTTAGCTTCGTAATTGGCTAAATCTTCTTCGGTGATAATACCACCATTAGCTTGTATAAAATGCGCTAAGGTTTTCGCTATTTTTCCTTTGTAAAATCCATCCTTGCCTGTATTTAAAATATGTTCTAAAGTATTTGCTAGTGCTGGGTATTTTATGGTGTCGTTAGCTTTCCAATCGGCATCGAAAAGAATAGTGTCTTTATTGGCTTTTTTAAAATAAGGACGTTTATCTTGAATGCGGGAGGCTTGTTTTTTGGTAACCACTACGCCTTTTTGGGCTAGGGCGATAACAGGTTTTAAAATTGTGGCAATAGGTAGCGTTCCGAATTTGTCGTGTGCAGCAAAAACTCCAGCTATAGTACCAGGCACGCCCACGGCCATAGCTCCTAAAGTACTTTTTTTGGGTATTATGTTACCTAAGCTGTCTAAATACATGTTTTTATTGGCAGCCATTGGCGCTTTTTCTCTGTAATCTAAACAACCAATATCGCCATTGTTAAGTCGGTATACCATAAAACCACCACCACCCAAATTACCTGCGTAAGGGTAAGCTACAGCTAAAGCGAGTTCTGTAGCCATCATAGCGTCGAAGGCATTGCCACCTTGTTTTAATATGTTCGCACCTATAATTGAGGCTTCTTTTCTGGCGGAAACCACCATGCCGTTTTTTGCGGTAATCCCCGTTATTTTTTTAGCCTGCGTTGGTGGTTGTTTGCAGCTAATTACAAATAATACAACGACAAGTAGTTGGTGTATGGGTTTCATGTTTTGGAGTCTAACGCTATTAATTGTTTGTGGGTTGCCTGTTGTAAATCTTCAAAAAAAGCGGTGAATTCTGTTTCAAATTCATTGTAATACGCAACTAGCTCCTGGATGGCTTCGTTCATGTTCGATTGGTATTTGGTGCGTTTGTTCATTCCTATTAAAACACTTTCAATACCTTCTAAAGAGGCGTAGCTTACCAACCAGTTTCCTTTAATCATATAAGGTAAGAGTTGTTGGGTGCGCTCTGGAAGTATGTGGTAGTTATCTTGTAATAATTGGTAAAAGGTTTCAGCGTATTGCGATAGTGGTTCTGTGGTGTATTTAGTCCAGTTTTTAGCTAAAAAATGATCGTAATAAATATCGACAATTACGCCAGAGTAATGATGGTATTTAGGGTGCAAGCGTTTGGTGCTTTTGCGCACAATGGGGTGCGAATCTGTATACGAATCGATAAACCGATGTAAAAGTACGCCAGTTTGAATTGTTTTAGGGAATTTTAAATATGATTTTCCTCGAATGCCATCGGCAATAAAATTACCAATAGTTATTTGGGGTAAATCTTCGGAAAGGTAAATATGCGCCAAATAATTCATTGGTCTCTGTCGTTAGTTGAAACTATGCACTTTTAGTGCAAGACTTTCAGTTTCTATAAATATTTTTGCGCCATGAATGCACGAATATTTGACATGGTTTTTTATAAAAATATTCGTGTATTTGTGGCTAAGATGAACACAAATAATCGGATTTTTAGTCTGTTTTCAAACCTATGGACTTCCAGTTTATAGTGGTTTAGTTCGGTAATTTACAAATTCAAACCATAAGTTTACATCTTGAAATATTATATTTGTTAAAACTTAAATTATTTTATGACACTAATTAAATCAATTTCAGGAATACGCGGTACTATTGGTGGGGCTGTTGGCGATAATTTAACCCCGATAGATGCCGTAAAATTTGCCGCAGCTTATGGCACATGGGTTAAACAACAACGCAGTAAAGATCATTATAAAGTAGTTGTTGGCAGAGATGCCCGCATTTCGGGCGAAATGATTCAGAGCTTAGTTATGAATACGCTTGTGGGCATGGGGATTCATGTGGTTGATTTAGGTTTATCTACAACACCTACGGTAGAAGTTGCAGTGCCTTTAGAGCATGCCGATGGCGGCATTATTTTAACGGCAAGTCACAACCCAAAAGAGTGGAATGCTTTAAAATTATTGAATTCAAAAGGCGAGTTTTTAGATGCTGAAGAAGGTGCTAAAATTCTTGATTTTGCAGCGGCCGATACCGTACAGTTTTCCGATGTTGATAGCCTGGGCGAGATTACCGTAAATGATGCTTATATCGACATACATATTGATGAAGTTTTAGACTTACCTTTGGTAAATGCAAAAGCCATACAAGCTGCTAAATTTAAAGTGGTTGTAGATGGTGTAAACTCTACAGGAGGCATTGCTATACCATTATTGTTAGACCGTTTGGGAGTAGAAGCTATTAAATTGTATTGCGAGCCTAACGGGCAATTTCCGCATAATCCAGAACCTTTAAAAGAACATTTAACCGATTTGTCTGAAGCTGTTAAAAACGAGCGTGCCGATTTTGGTATTGTAGTCGACCCCGATGTAGACCGATTAGCGTTTATGGATGAGCATGGCGAAATGTTTGGCGAAGAATATACACTTGTCGCCTGTGCTGATTATGTACTGAGTAAAACACCAGGAAACACGGTAAGCAACATGAGTTCTACCAGAGCTTTAAAAGATGTCACCGAAAAACATGGCGGTATTTACGAAGCGAGTGCTGTAGGAGAGGTGAATGTGGTAAGCTTAATGAAAAAGAACAACGTAGTTATTGGTGGTGAAGGTAATGGCGGTATAATTTATCCAGAATTACATTATGGTCGCGATGCTCTAGTTGGTGTAGCATTGTTTCTAAGTCTACTGGCAGAAAAGAAAATATCTGTTAGTGAATTAAAACAAACCTATCCGCAGTATTATATGGGAAAAAAGAAAATAGCTTTAACACCAGAACTGGATGTAGATGCAGTTTTAAAAGCGATTGAAACCAAATATGCTACTGAAAATATTTCGACTATAGATGGTGTTAAAATAGATTTTCCATCAAATTGGGTGCATTTACGTAAAAGTAATACAGAACCAATTATTAGAATTTATACCGAAGCCAGTACGCAAGCAGATGCCGATGCATTGGCTGATAGGTTTATTGCAGAATTATCGGATATCGCAGGAATTTAAACCTGTTTGAATAAAATGAAATTGTAAAGAGGCTGTCCAAAAAGTTTAAAAGTACGTCATTCTGTGCTTGACACAGAATCTCATCATATTGTAAATCAATCATTGTGAGAATCTGAAATAAATTCAGATTGACGGAAAATCAACTTTTAAGACAGCCTCTTTGTTGGTATTCGTAAGGTACTTTATCTCTGTGTTTCCAGCGTTTATGTGTCCATAAATAATATTCTGGAGCTTCAATAATTTGCGCTTCAACTTTTCTTAAAAACAAATCGGTAATCTCGTAATTATCAAAAGTTTTAGGGTTTTCTGCTAAAAGTTCAAAAGTGGTTTGGTAGTAACCACGTCTTACTTTTTTCACTGCAAAAAAAACAACCGACATGTCTATGCGTTTCGATAGCATTTCTGCCCCTGTAAATACAGGAACGGTTATCCCCATAAAATCTGCCCAATGGTGGGTATTCTGTATTTTAGGCGATTGGTCCGATGCAAAACCACAAATAGTGAGGTTGCCTTGCGCTTTAGCGCGCATAAGTGTAGGCACGGTTTCTTTGGTGGTAATTAAATAGCTGTTGTATTTGGCACGTACTTTTTTAACTAATTTATCGAAATATTTGTTTCGTAGTTGTTTGTAAACCGCGTATCCTTTAACATCAAAATACGATTGTAGTACAAATAACCATTCCCAGCTGGCATAATGGGCGCACATTAGGGCGATGCTTTTGTCTTGATCTACTAATTTTTGAATGACTTCTAAATTGGTAAAGGCGAAGCGTTTTTTCATTTCGCTTTCCGATATGGTTAACGATTTTATGGCTTCAACAATCATATCGCATAAATGATGGTAAAACGTTTTGATCACCCGTTTTTTTTCGGATTCGGACATGTTAGGAAATACCAAGTCTAAATTTTCCTTCACTGTTTTTCGTCTGTAACCCAAAATATAATACAGCAAAACATATAGCCCGTCGGAAAAGGCATAAAGCAGTTTAAAAGGAAGTATAGAAATTATCCATAAAAACGGATAAATAAGGATATAAGCGAGAAATTGCATTATTTAATTTTAGCTTTGTAGAAGCAAATATATGGTATATTTGATTTAAAAGAAGATTGTTTATGGGTAATTTAAGTTTAGTAACTATTGTTATTATCGCGGCTAATGTTTTAATTTCTTACAAGGGGTTTAACGATTACGGTTTTTTTGATCGGTATAAGTTTAATGTGGGCCGTATTCAAGCCGGTGAAAAAATTAGGCTTTTTAGTTCGGGGTTTCTTCATGTAGATACCATGCACTTGTTTTTTAATATGTTTACTTTATACTTTTTTGCCGATGTTGTGGTATCGCATTTAGGGAATTTTAATTTTATTGTCGTTTATGTAGTGAGTTTGGTTTTGGGCGGTTTATTGTCTTTGTACCTGCATAAAAACGATTATCATTACACGGCTGTTGGCGCTAGTGGTGCAGTTACAGGCGTGTTGTATGCTGCTATTTTGTTAGAACCCAATATGAGCTTGTACATGTTTTTTATTCCTATTCCAATACCAGAATACATTTTTGGTATTGGGTATTTATTATATTCTATTTACGGAATGAAGGCGAAAGTAGGCAATATTGGCCACGATGCCCATTTTGGAGGGGCTATAGGTGGATATATTACAACCCTAATATTGATGCCAATGTTGTTTAAAACGAATTTGTTAATGGTAGGCTTATTGGCTGTTCCTATAGTTATTCTTTATGTGATGCACAAAACAGGTAAACTGAATTAATTGTGTGTTTGTTGCTATTAAAAATAAGAATGCCCAATCTAAAACGATTGGGCATTCTTATTTACAAGTTTTTTAATTACCTATCTTAATTTAATAATTCGGCAATTTTATCTTCTAAAGCTTGTCCTCTTAAACCTTTAGCAACAATTTTTCCTTCAGCATTTAAAATATAAGTTGCTGGAATAGAACGAATATTGAATTTTTTAGCGATAGGGTCGTTAAAATAGGCTAGGTTAGACATGTGGTTCCAAGTTAAGCTATCTTTAGTAATGGCTTTAATCCATTCTGCTTTAGCATCTTGTTGTCTAGGTGTTCCATCTAAAGACACGCCTAAAATTTCTAAACCTTTATCGTGGTATTGCTTGTATAGTTTTACTAAGTTCGGGTTTTCGCGTCTACAAGGTCCGCACCAAGCTGCCCAAAAATCGATAATAGTTACTTTTCCTTTAACATCGTAAAGCGAAATGGTTTTGCCTTCTGGGTTAGGAGCCGAAAAGTTTTCTACCACACTACCTACAGCAGTAGCTTCGATAGCTTTTAAAGACTCGCCAACGCTTTTACCAGCACGTGTGTTTTTTAAACGCTCTGTAAAATTGTCGTAGATAGCCTTTTTTTGTTCGTAAGGTACTTTGTCGTTTGTTAAATCGCGTTCTAAAATTAAAGCAGAAACCACGGCATCGTTATTTAATTTCATAAAATCTAAATCGTGCTCTTGGTTGGCTTTAACCATTTCTTCGTATTCTGCCTGAATATTTGCAATGGCAGTTGTATCGTTTTGTTGTTGTGCCGTTCTAAACTCCATGCTTAATTCCTGATTGCGTTTTTGCATGCCCATAATATAATCTTGGTAGGTGCTAAACACTTTGTTTTCTGGGCTTCCTTTAATACGTGTATTCATAATACTATCGGTATTGATGTCTACAGTCATATCTTCATTTTCAATAATTACAGGAATATTGCCTCTTACTTGGTCTACACTAAGAAAATATAAGTCTGGAGAAGTTACGGCGCCTTGTAAAGTTGCTTTTCCGTTAGTAACTTTAGACGAATCTAATAGCACGCTATTTTGTCCATCCATTCTAAATAATCTTACGGTTTTTCCGTTAGTAGCTTCGTTTAAAGAAGCACTCAGGGTAAAACTATCTTTTTCTTTAGCACAAGAAAAGGCTAAAACTGCCATACTTAGCAGGGTAATCTTTTTTAACATATATGGTTATTTTTTTATTTCGGACAAATATAAGAGAATAAATAAGGAAATCCTGTTAAGATTTTGATAAGTATACACTTAAAAGCATATTAGGATATTGCTTACTTTTGCAGTATGAATTACAACGATACAATTATTGCATTGGCAACCCCTTCTGGAGCGGGAGCCATTGCTGTTATACGTCTTTCGGGAGTGAAAGCCATGAGCTTGGTTAGTGGCGCATTTAAATCGGTTAGCGGAAAATTATTAGAAAATCAGCCTACACACACCATTCATTTGGGGCATATTATGGATGGTAGTCGGGTGATAGATGAGGTTTTGGTGTCTGTGTTTAAAAACCCGAAATCGTATACAGGCGAAGATGTTGTAGAGGTATCTTGCCATGGGTCGTCGTATATTCAGCAAGAAATCATTCAGTTGTTTTTACGTTTAGGATGTCGTATGGCCGATGCTGGCGAATTTACGTTACGTGCGTTTTTAAATGGTAAATTGGATTTAAGTCAGGCGGAAGCTGTTGCCGATTTAATAGCAAGTGATAACGAGGCGAGTCATCAAATTGCTATGCAGCAGATGCGTGGCGGATTTTCTTCGGAAATCGCAAAACTGCGAGAGGAACTTCTAAATTTTGCATCGCTGATTGAATTAGAATTAGATTTTGCAGAAGAAGATGTAGACTTTGCCGATCGTACCCAGTTTAGAGAATTAATATCGCGCATAACCTTTGTGTTAAAGCGTTTAATTGATTCGTTTGCTGTGGGTAATGTTATTAAAAATGGTATTCCAGTAGCCATAGTGGGCGAGCCTAATGTTGGCAAATCTACCTTAT
Organism: Formosa sp. A9; assembly: GCF_051200825.1. Lineage (GTDB taxonomy): Bacteria > Bacteroidota > Bacteroidia > Flavobacteriales > Flavobacteriaceae > Formosa. The sequence goes on from NZ_CP195158.1 coordinate 1,531,155, forward strand.
TAAATGCCTTATTGAATGAAGAGCGCGCTATTGTAAGTGATATTGCAGGGACTACTAGAGATACCATTGAAGACGAATTGAGTATAGGAGGCATTGGATTTCGATTTATAGATACCGCAGGAATTCGTGAAACGACAGATGTGGTAGAAGGGTTGGGCATAAAAAAAACCTTCGAAAAAATAGAACAGTCTCAAGTTGTTGTTTTTCTTGCCGACGGTACTAAATTACAAACCGAAGCTACCATAACAGCATTTAAAATTGAAATCGAAAAAGTAAAGAATAAGTACCCATTAAAACCAATGGTAATTATTGTAAATAAAGTGGATCAATTATCGGATGCTACGATTTTCCATTTGCAAACTGCCATTCCAGATTTACATTTATTATCGGCCAAAACAGGTTTAGGGGTTGAAGAGTTAAAAAACAAACTCTTAGATTTTGTAAATACAGGTGCCTTACGTAATAACGAAACCATAATTACTAACACGCGACACTATGATGCTTTGCTAAAAGCTTTTGAAGAGATTCAAAAAGTACAACATGGTTTAGACACTAATTTGTCGACCGATTTAATGGCTATCGATATCCGAGAAGCCTTATACCATTTTGGGGTGATTACGGGGCAAGTTACCAATGATGAATTGCTAGGAAATATCTTTGCTAATTTCTGTATCGGCAAATAGACAGCAATTTTATTTGAATCGATTTGTAGTTAAATGATTGTAAATTAAATGATTAATTAAAATGGGTTTTATCATGTTTTCTCATGAAAACCTATTTTAGAGGTTTTTTTGCACCCTATTTACACCTTATTTTATTAGTTTTGTCTTGAGATGTAAAAATTTACACCTCATTGCCCAATGTGGCACTTAATTAACTAATATGGACAAATAATACCCTTAATGTACCTTAATTAACTATTGTGAGTTCAAATATTAAAATAACACGAATCTGTGAATTTTGTAATTCTGAGTTTATTGCTAAAACTACAGTTACTAGGTTTTGTTCTCTTAAATGTGGTAGTAAGGCCTATAAAGCAAGAACCAAGTCTAATAGGATTAAACGATCAAATAACCAGACCTTTAAAATCCAAAAGCAAAATCTAGACCTCATTAAATCAAAGGAGTTTTTGACAGTGAAGGATATTACTGTGCTTCTTAATTGTTCTAGACAGTCCGTTTATAAATTGGTTAATACAGGTAAGGTTAACACTATAGACATAGATTTAAAAAAAATTATTATTAAACGCTCAGAACTCGATAAACTATTTGTAAATGAGTGAACTAGAATTAAGAATTTTAAAAGAAAAGGAAATATTCACGGTAAAGGAGGTTGCTTTGCTTTTAAACTGCTCTAAAAGAACAGTGTATAGAAATATTATGGAAGGTAAACTTAAGGCTATAAACTTAGGAGATCGCTTAACTAGAGTGAAGCGATCTGATATTGAAATGTTATTCAAAAAATAATTTTAGGCTAATATTATATAGGAGAGCCTGGTCATTGATTAAAATTGATTTAAAATGAAACTACATTTAAGAAAAAAGAAATTAAAATCAGGTAAAACAAGCCTATATATAGAATTCTATAAAGGCCATAAAACCTTGGCGGATGGTAAAACAAAATTAATACGTGAGTTTGAGTATTTAAATCTTTATTTAGTTACAGATCCAACAACAGCTAAAGAAAAGAAAAAGAATAGGGAACAGCTAGAACTTGCTGAACAAATTTTAGCCATCAGGAAAGCCGAAGTGTATCAAGGGAAGTATGAAATTCAAAATAATTTTAAGAACCAAATTAGTTTTTTAAACTATTATGAATTGAAAAAGGAAGAGCGCTATCAAACTAAAGGGAATTATGATAACTGGGATGCCGCTCAAAAACATTTAGAGAAGTACTGTCCTGCTCATATCACCTTTAATGATATAGATGTAGATTTTATTAAGGGCTATAAAAAGTATTTAGATACTGTAGCTGTTACCAAAAGTGAAAAGAACCTTTCTCAAAATACAAAGCATACATACTTTAATAAATTTAAGGCCTGCTTAAATGCAGCGTTTGAAGAAGGATATTTAAAAGAAAACCTCATGAAACGGGTAAAAGGATTTTCTATGGGTGAATCTACCAGAGAATACCTTACATCAGATGAACTTCAAAAGTTATCCAAAACCGACTGTTCTATTCCTTTGTTAAAGCGAGCTTTCCTATTTTCTACCTTAACCGGGATTAGATGGTCGGATGTCAATAAGTTAAAATGGTCAGAAGTAAGAGAAGAGGGGATAGACGACTCTGGGAATCATATATTCCGTGTGGTTTTTCAACAAAAGAAAACTGATGGCGTAGAATATCTATATATTTCACAACAAGCAAGGGAACTTCTGGGGGAACGTAGGGAGCCTAACGATCGTGTGTTCAAAGGACTTCGTTATAGCGCACATATGAATCTACAATTACTTAGATGGTGTATGGCAGCTGGTATAACTAAACATATAACTTTTCATTCTGCGCGTCACACTAATGCAGTGTTGCTGTTAGAAAATGGAGCCGATATTTACACGGTATCAAAACGTTTAGGACATCGTGAAATTCGAACTACTGAAATTTATGCCAAAATTATTGATAAGAAAATGAAAGAGGCTGCTAACCTAGTTCCAATATTGGAACTGGATGATATTATTTAGTAGTACTTTTTTTTCGTAGTACTAAAATTTTGTTCAATAATAGATGCTCCTTGCTGCAAAAAATTGAGTTATTTAAAACGTAATTGTTAATAACTCTTATTTTTAGTGTTTTTTGTTGATTTTATTCAGTGCTATTTAGAGGTATTTGTCACCCTTAAAAATCTGGCTAATATTATTTGAATTCATTTGTTGTTGAATTGATTTAATTGTCTGATAAACAATTATTTGTGAATAAAAAATTGAATTTTATCTCAGTTTGCTAATTTCTAATAGTTACTTTTATTTCAAGAATTCTACTAAAAGAAACAAAGTACTTTGTTCATTATTAATCTTTAATTCAATTAAAATGGACAATATTAAATTAGAAGAAAAACTGGATAGGATTGAAAATCTACTATTGGGTTCAAAAAAGGTGCTTACTTTAGAAGAGGCTTCCGATTATACAGGTATTTCAAGGAGTTATTTATATAAATTAACGTCTTCGGGAATTGTTCCTCATAGTAAGCCTAATGGTAAATTGATATTCTTTGATGTCGAAAAGCTTAACTCTTGGCTACTACAAAATAAACGAAAGTCAGTTGGGGAGATTAAAAATGAGGCCTTGTCTTATGCTTTAAGGAGTAAGAGGCCTTAAGGTCTGTTAACATTAGTTTAATCAAATCTTGAAATTCAAGATTTTTAATCGTTAAATTATGAAACAGATACCTTATGTACGTGTTGGGACCTCCTATTATAAGCGTGTAAAAGCACCAACTATCGCTGGTCACTTTAATGAAATTCTGGTGCATTGGAATCTTGAAACCATAAGGCAAGACCATGGTAAAGATTTCATAAGTAAAATATCAAAATATGATGGTTTTACTTGTATGCCCAGCCATTTGGAATATCGGCAGGAATATTTTGGTTTTTATAATACCTATTCGCCATTATCACGTGTACCTAAAGCAGGAGAAATTGAAACAACCCTAAAATTTGTGAAACATATTTTTGGGGAACAATTCGAACTCGGCCTGGATTATCTTCAGATCCTATACACTAGGCCAATCCAGATTTTACCAATTCTTTGTTTGGTTTCTAAAGAACGCTCTACTGGTAAAAGTACGTTTTTAAAATGGTTGAAGGCCATTTTTGAAAACAACCTTACCTATCTCACTAATGACAGTTTTGGGAGCCAATTTAATGCAGATTGGGTGAATAAACTACTGATATGTATTGATGAAGTACTCTTCAATAAGGAAGAGCTTACAGAGCGTATAAAATATCTGAGCACTACCAATACAAATATGTTAGAGGCCAAGGGAAAGGATAAACGCGAGGTCGAGTTCTTTGGCAAGTTTATTCTCTGTAGTAATAATGAAGATAACTTTATTAAAATTGACGCTAATGAAACCCGGTTTTGGGTACTGAAAATTCCATCCATTATTAGGGAAGAAACAGATTTTTTGGAAAGTTTAATGCGGGAAATCCCTGCTTTCCTTTACTTTTTAATGCATAGGAACTTAAGTTCTAAACAGGTTAGCCGGATGTGGTTCGAGCCACATCAGATCAAGACTAAGGCTTTGCTGCGATTAATTCAGAATAATAGGAACCGTGTTGAGAAGGAATTGGCCAGTATATTGCTAAATGCTATGGAGCACCTGGAGCTTAATACCATGACCATATGTGTCTCAGATGCTGTTCAACTGTTAAATACCACCCGTGTTAAAACAGACCACACCCAAATCAGAAGGCTGTTGAAGAACGATTGGAAATTAATGAATCAAGGGAACTCCAATCGATATCAAAAACTGGTAATCTGGACGGATGGATCGTTCAATCTAATTCCAGCTAAGGGACGCTATTTTATTATTGAAAAGGATTTCCTGATTAAAAATTTTGATGAATTGATGACAGATGATTAAAAGCTCGCTGTTTATAAGGGCTGAGGCTGTCATCATTATATCATCTTTAAGTCATCAAAATAAATAATGATGATATATAGAAATACAAAAAATTTAAAAGAGATGACGTGATGTCAAATTGATGACAATGAAAACCCTTGTATTTAAAGGGGTGTACTGAAGTTTGTCATCAAATCATCAAAGAACACTTAAAAACCAATTGGCTTATGAAAAGAAAAATGAATTGTGAAATAGCCCGCAATTTTTCAGTGCTAATGGCCCTGGAAAAACTCGGGCACTTTCCCAAAAAGCAAACGGAACAAGACGCTTGGTTTCTGAGTCCATTTCGGTCAGAAACCCAAGCATCTTTTAAGGTTTCTATAATGAAAAATAGATGGTATGATCATGGGGCAGGTATAGGGGGAAATGTGATTGATTTGGTGAGTCTTGTTTTAAAATGTTCGATTAAAGAAACATTAGAGTTTTTATCAGATTCTAATGCTGTTTTTTCTGTTCATCAGCAGCAAACCTCTGTAGTAGCTAGGAATCATAATATAGAGATTTTAAAGGTGCAAGAGATTAGTCATCCCGCCTTAGTTCAATATTCCAATTCTAGAAAGATTCCTATTCAGATACTAACTATATTTTGTAAACAGGTTTGGTATCGCTATCGTGATTCGGTGTTTTTTGCAATCGGTTTAGAAAATAGAAATGGAGGTTGGGAGCTTAGCAATCGGAATTATAAGACGTCCAGTAGCCCTAAAAGTTATACCTATTATAACTATGGCCATCAGCAGCTGGTTGTGTTTGAGGGGATGTTTGACTTACTCTCTCTAATGGTACTTGACCCAGAGCTAATTAATGCTTCTGATATTATTGTTCTCAACTCTATCAGCTTTATTAGGGATATAAAATATCTTTTTGAAAAGTACCCCAAAGGTATATTGTTTTTGGATCATGATTCCGCGGGTAGGAAGGCAACAAAGGAGTTGTTAGATAACTTCCATCATCTAGAAGATGGCAGTATGAATTATTATAAGTACAAGGATTTAAATGATTATTTATGTCATGGGTTTAGAGATTAATCAAGATCACTTTGGAAACCTTAATAACAAAGAAAAAATATTAAGAGTTCCTAAAGAATCAATGGGCAATGAAGATGGGATTCAAATAGACCTGGATCTTCAATTTAGTGAAACTACATCTGAAGTGGAAGGGAATTCGAGATGTGTGTCTGTGGACACAATCTTTTCTGCTCCCGAAGGTCGCAGAAAAAAAAAGGAGATGTTTAAGGCGAAAGGGGATCTCGTTAAGTTTCGATGTACCGTTTATGAAAAGAAACTGCTTCGTGTCAAGGCAAAACGTAGTGGTTTGAGCATTAGTGAATACGTAAGACGATGTGTATTTGAACAGGAAATTCTAGAGCGGTTTACCGAGGAACATATAACCATTTATAAGATGCTGATTAGATACCATAATAACTTTAAATCGATAGGAAATATGTTTAAGAAACGGGACCCGAAATTAATGCAGAAAGTTCATGCTCTTGCAGATGAGATCAAGCAACATTTAAATAATTTTCAAAGATGATAGGCAAAGGCAAAAGTATTTCGCATACCAGTGCTTCCATGGCATACGGATGGAATCAGGAAAAGGATGCAGAGGTAGTACTTAAGGAATATCTCCATGGTGAAGAGCCCAGAGCTATCACTAAAGAGTTTAAAATGATCCAGGACCAAAATCATAACTGCACTAAAAACACTTTGTCCTTTGTGATTAGTCCCACCGTAAAAGATGGCAAGAGATTGGATCGTGAGCAGCTGAGGGATATTACCAAGTGCTTTCTTAAAGAAATGGACCTGAAGGAACGACAGGCCATAGCCTTTGTGCATAAGGATAAGGAGCATAATCATATTCACTTATATGTTAATCGCATAGATTTTAAAGGTCAGGCTTACAATGATAGCTTTATAGGGAAACGGAGTCAACACGCTGCAGAGCGGGTAGCGCAGCAATTAAAATTAACTACCGTAAAACAGGTACAATTCGAAAAGGCATTCAATCTAAAAGAAATACGCTCAGAAATTAAGCGAAGACATGATTTGACTATGAAACAATTTAAACCACGAGGTTTTGATGATTATCTAAAATCAATGAAAACCAATGGCGTAGAGGTTATTCCGGTTATTAATAAACAGAACAAACTTCAGGGGTTTCGGTTTGAATTTAGTGGTCATAACCTAAAGGGTAGTGAAGTACACCGAAATATGTCCATTGGTAACATCGCTGAGCAAATAGCTAGCAGGCCCCGAGCTGAATTTCATATAAGTGCTAAAACTAAGGAAGCTACCGTAAAGCTTCTAGGTAAAACCATTGGATTAACACCCAATACTACATTAAGGATCGCTAAGGCAGTGGTTAAAAAAGTAGTGGATTTAGGAATGTCTATTTAAAAAATCAAGTATTATGACAAAGTTAGAAGAATTGACCGCATTATTAGTTGAAGAGCTGCATCAGTTTAATTTGAATATTGAAAAGTTAGAGAGGTTGAATTCAGAATTGAAATCAACCAAGCTAAAAATCGATGTTTCTGAATATAAATCTATAATGGAATCGCATCAAAATCAAATGCAAAACCACGAACACCACATAGAACAATTTCATACTCATTTTAGTGCTAAAATTAAGCGAGCTAAAATGTATCCTACTTGGGCGGTTGTAGTGTTTATAATAACCTTAATCTTATCGCTATGCTTTGTATTTACCTTGTTTAATGTTATTTAATTCATTAGTCTCATGATTCATTAAATGACCTTTCACAATTTCTTCTAAGCATTCCATTTCATCAAAGGGTAACAATTGCATAATATGTTCCAAGGCTGTTTTAATATTTATGTGGGGTTGGGGAATGAGTTTATTGTCGTAGCTATCTGAATATTCTAAAGCTAAAATACAGACTTTCATTATACCCGCAATATCATAAAGGACATCGGATAGTCCAGATATTAAAAACTCGCTTTTGTATAAAGTGTTTTCAGAGTTTGGTTTAAGTAGATGTATCCTTTTACTTATTAAATCATTGATTCTGGAGTTAAAAAGCTCTTTCTCATTTTCCGTATCCAAATTTTGATCATTTCTGGATAAGGATTTAGGTTCTATTTTTGGAACTTGAGTTATCTCTAAGTTTTTTTCTTTCAAAAGCAAATGGCAGCGTTTAAGATGTTTATTATGCAGCTTTTCAATTTTATTTATAAATGAATGAATTTCAGAGAATATAATTTTACACTGGTCTTTGTCGATTTCCATGGGGTTATCATGATGTATCATATTAAATGCGTGATCCAAAAGTAATAACCATTCGTTTTGATCTTTTTTGGGTACATTTTTAAAAGGAATTATTTTTGGGAAGAACGGTTCATAATTTTTAATATGACCTATAAGGCTAAGTGTTGTTTTACTTTGGCCAAGGTATAGGTGTTCTATACATTTAAAACTTAATAGGAAGGCTTGATGTAAATTAAAGCCAGCCAGATCATAATTTTTTTGCTTGATAAGAAGTTTTGAGGAATTGATATAGCCATTGATTTTTTTCATTTCGGCCATATAATAGCGTTCGGCTCTTTTAAGAATGTTGTGAAGCGCGAGATCTTCATAATCTAAAATGTTGTCTCCTTCAGGTTTAGAATATAATTTATAGCCAAAACAACAGTGCTCTAGAAAATAAAAGCTGCCCCGTTCAATATTTTTTTCTGCTATGGCTTGTGTAAAAATGAGCACTTTAAAATGAGGAAATTCGTTTTCAATTTTTGAAATTAGTTTGAGGATTTCGTTTGGAAGAAGATCCATGTCACAGTCTATAAATAGAGTAACAAAAAAATAGGAGCACTTTTTTTCAATTTGTTTATTTGATAGGTATATACTGTCTACTGATAATACATCTATTATACTGTTTAATAAAATGGATAGTTTATCGGATAGATCAAATTTTTTTGGAAGTTTTAGTGTGTTCATAATTTTAAAGTTTTTAATTTCTATATAAAAATATAGAAAATCTAAACAAATATATATTAATTCTATTTAAAACCAAAATAAACATTTAGAATTTCTATATTTTTTGTAATAAAAACTATATTTATATTATCAAATTCTAAATAATTATGACTCCCTTAGGATTATATCTAGTTAAAAAATCAGTTAATAGAGCTATGGTGTCTAGACGAACAGGAATTAGTCAGGCAAGATTATCACAATTGAGTTCCAATGAATCAACTAAACTTAGGGCTGATGAACTTTATTTGATAGCGCTCGCTATCGATGAGGATCCTTGTGATATATTAAACGAAGTTTATAAAGACCTTCAATTGCCAAACAATATTTTTAAAGATGAATAAAACAGTTAATCATTAAATTAACCTAAATGGCAGAATGTGTAAACTGCGGAGGCTACACGAAATATAATGGAGGTCTTTGCTTAAAATGTTATAAGAAAGAAAATAAAGAACCTAATGTGGAAGTTGCGTTGATGGAGGAGGAGCCTACGATTGAAGAAAAATTTCAGGAAGTAGGATTATCCGATCAACAAAGAAATTATCGTTATAACATGATTAAAGGGCGTATCGCTGAAACCTTAATCCAGGAACTTTTTTTGTCTTTAGGTTATAATGTGTTTCATTATGGTATGGAAAACACCATCCCTGGCATTATGGAGCTCCTTAAAGGTGTAAGATCTGATGTTGCAAATGAAATAAGACGAATGCCCGATTTCGTTATTCAAAACCCTAAAACAAATGAGGTTTTTTTTATAGAAGTTAAATTTAGAAAAAGTGGTGAATTTTTATCAAAGCATCTTCCTAAAGATTATCCCTATAGTAATGCATTTATAGTTTTGGTGAGTAAAAAGCATATTAAATGTATTTCGGTTAAAGAATTAGAAGAGGGTAAAGAAATAACTCCTAAATCTAAAAATTATTTGGGTAGTAGAAAGGAGTTTGAGCTAGATAAGGAGACGATAATCGATTTTTGTAAATTTGCAATTCAATTTTTTCAAGGCGTAGAATAGTGAATTGTTGGGATTATTTTAGAGTTGAATAAATAAATTAATTTTTGTTTGTCAGATTTATTACTTTTTAATTTAAATGATATTACTTAATCAGTTCAAATCCTAAGCCGGCACCAATCCAAGGTTGATTATTGAAAGTCCAATCTTTAGATTTGCTGCCAACAGCACTTTCCCAACCATAAAGTAAAGTCATTTGGAATTTTCCATATGCATAACCTATTCCAACACCGTAACTAATTACTCCACGATTATATTTTTCTGATTCAGTCAGATTAAGCGTGTTCGAATTATTAAGTTCAATCACACTGGATCCTAGGAATGGCCCTAATAAGACTCTTTGATCTCTCTCCAAATTTTCAATATCTTTTCTATACATAAATTTAGTCCATCCAATTGAGTAGCCTATAAATGCGTTAATATTAAAACTTGAGGAAAAGTCTTGGTTTTCTTTGTCATCGTCCCTAAATCTATATTTTAACGGGATAATAATGGCTGAAATAAAAAATTCATCGTATTTTAATGTTATTGATTGTCTGTTTTCTAGTTTGAAGTAATATGTTTTTCTACTCCATTTATCTTCTTTTTTGTCTTTTTCTTTTGTGTTTTTTGTTTTTTCAAAAATTCCGTTATTATTTTTAAATGTGAAATCTTCTGTTGATGAATCTATCTTAGGAGTTGATTTATTTTTACGATTTACTTTTTCAGTTTGTTTTTTATTGTTTTCAATTTTCTTGCTCAACCACGCGTTTACAAAAAGTTTATCCTCTTCAAGTTTTACTGAGCCTCGCTTTACATTGTCAGAAGTGCTTTTGGAGTAAGTAAATTTCATTTTATTGATCATTTTTTGATCTAGAGTTAGTTTTTCGTAGTATACTAAGTCAGTATTGTTGTCTGATTTTTTTTCAATTGTAATTTCTTTGCCTAATGGTAAGATAGAATCTATTTTTTCTTTCAGCTTCTTTTCATATTTGTCTAGTATGTTTAATTGACTGTATTTTTTTTCAATTTTTTCTTGGAGTTCTAAGCTAGTGGAATTTTTATATATGATTTTTTCCGGTATCCAATATGCTTTTTTAAATCTTTCTTGAGAAAGGAGGCAAGTACTAAACGATAGGGCACAAACAATCAGAATAAATTTTTTCATTATTGAATTAAATTTAGTGTAACAATTACACTAAACTACCCTGTTAACAAGTAAATTCCTATACCCAAAAAAGGGTATTTTTACTTTAAGGTATTGTTTTATAGTGTTTTAGTTTAGTGTTCTATATGTGTAAACTAAAATTAGGCTCAATATTAGAATGGCTTAGATGTTTCAATTGTATTATCGCTGTCAATGTCAATCATCTATTTATTTGGCCTATTATACACATCATTTGCCCCAATAAAAGCTTTAGCTTATATTTAGAAGCTAAATAACCTAACCTGACCGCTATTAATGTCCATTTCAAAATTCTCGTTTTTACAGGATAGCTACCCTGAATTATTCACTATTAGTGAGTTATCTGAAAAACTGCTTGCTATAGACCCAAGTTCTTCTATTAGTAAATCCAGATTGTTTTCTGAAAAACTATCGCAATTAGTGTGTGATTTTGAAGGATTAGAAGGCTTTGATGGCAAACAAGTAGAGCGCATTAATCAATTAAATTATAAAAATTATGTACCTGACGCTGTTTCCGATCTAATGCATACCATTCGGAAGTCAGGAAATAAAGCGTCGCATGATGGCACCGGAACAGACCAAGAAGCTTTATACATTTTAAAAAAATGCTTTCAGTTGGCCTGGTGGTTTTATGAAACCTATGAAAACGATTATGTAGCCGATAAAACCTATAAACTTCCAGAAGCCGAACAGCAGCCAGATATTGAGGCGTTAAACCAAGAACTGGATCGGCTTTCAAAAGAAGTGGTGAGCTATAAAGAAAAAATAGCCCAACTAAATGCTAGCGCATCAGTTATTCAAGAACGTAAAGAGCGTTCATATAATAGTTCCAGAAATATTGATAAGTCTGAAAAAGAAACCAGAGAACTTATCGATGAACAATTGCGACAAGCGGGTTGGATATGTGATACAGAAACCTATAATTATAAAAGCAACAAAACATTACCTGAAAAGGGGAAAAATATAGCTATTGCCGAATGGCCATGTGATGGCAAATGGGCCGATTACGCCTTATTTATAGGAACGAAACTTTATGGTATTGTTGAAGCCAAGAAATATGCTACCGATATTTCAACCGATTTACGACAGTCTAAAATATATGCTTCAAAGGTAGCTGAATCAGAATCGTGCGAATTACTTGGAGACTGGCAAGGCTATAAGGTCCCCTTTTTATTTTCGACCAATGGGCGTTCCTATTTGGAACAACTGAAAACTAAAAGTGGTATTTGGTTTTTAGATGTACGCAAAAACACAAACTTACCAGAAGCTTTACGTGGTTGGCATTCGCCTGAAGGTTTAGAAGAATTATATAAACGAGACATTCAAGAAGCCAATAAAAGGCTTTTAGAAAGTGATTACGAATACTTAAAAAATAAAAATGGTCTAGGATTGCGTTATTATCAAATCGATGCGATTAAGGCTATTGAAAGCAAAATACAAACACAACCAAACGATAAACGTTCGCTCCTGGTTATGGCCACTGGTACGGGTAAAACCAGAACCGTTTTAGGCTTGACGTATCGTTTTATAAAATCAGATCGTTTTAAACGTATCTTATTTTTAACTGATAGACGTCTGTTATCCAGACAAGCTTCAGCTAGTTTTAATGATACCCGAATTGAAAATCTGCAAACTTTTGCCGGGATTTATAAAATGGAAGATACATCGGTGTCAAACCCCGATCAAGAAACCCGATTGCATTTTGCAACCGTACAAAGCATGGTAAAGCGTCTGTTTTATTCAGAGAATCCTTTGCCTATTGATACTTACGATTGCATTATTATAGATGAAGCGCATAGGGGCTATAATTTGGATAAAGAACTTGATGAAGACGATTTATATTTCAGAGACGAACAAGATTATGTAAGTCAATATAAACGGGTTATTGAATATTTTGATGCCTATATTATCGGTTTAACAGCTACACCGGCCTTACATACTACCGAGATTTTCGGGAAACCTGTGCATAGCTATTCGTATCGAGAAGCAGTTATTGATGGGTATTTAATAGATCATGAGCCACCGTATTTAATTAAAACGAAATTAAGCGAAGAGGGTATTGTTTGGAAAAAAGGAGACAAGCCTAAAGCATATAACCCAGAAAACAATACCATAGAAGAGTTATCGGAGCTAGATGATGAATTGCATGTCGAAATCGAGCAATTCAATAAAATGGTAATTACCGAACCGTTTAATCGGGAAGTCATTAAACAATTAGTCAAAGTTATTGATCCTGAAGAGGACGAAAAAACCTTAATATTTGCAGTTCGTGATAGTCATGCCGATATGATTGTGGAAATTCTTAGAGAAGAATACGCCAATATTGGTTACGATGTTGCCCAGGGTACGATCGAAAAGATTACTGGTGATGTTTACGATCCAGAGGAATTAACCAAACGCTTTAAAAATGAAAAGTTCCCAACTATTGCGGTCACGGTCGATTTATTAACCACAGGTATTGATGTACCGCAAATAACCAATTTGGTATTTTTACGTCGTGTGCGATCCCGTATTCTATTTGAGCAAATGTTAGGGCGTGCCACCCGTTTGTGTGACGATATCCATAAAGAGTTTTTCAGAATATATGATGCGGTAAGAGTATATGAAGCCTTACAGGACTATACGCAAATGCAAACCGTGTCTAACCCGAGTATTAGTTTTACAAAGCTGGTCGAAGAACTCGATCATATTAACAAACCGGAACGAGCCGAAAAACAATTGCAACAAATCATTGCTAAAATACAGCGTAAAAAGCGAGCCTTAGAGGGCGATAGTCTAGAGGAGTTTAGTTATTATACTAACGGTAGCAGTCCAGAGGAGTTTATTGATATGTTAAAAACAGTTTCCGCAGGCGATGTCAAAAATGTGGTTGCCGATTATAGTAGTTTATGGCAATTTCTAGATAAAAAAGTATACCGACCAAAAGTACAATTGGTTTCTGATCATGCCGATGAATATCGCGGTATGGAACGCGGATACGGTAAAGCCGACAAACCCGAAGATTATATTGAAGGCTTTAAAACCTTTATTCAGGAGAACCGAAATACCATTGCCGCTATTAATATTTTGTGTACACGCCCTTCAGAGCTGGATCGCGCCTCCTTAAAAGAACTTCGCATGAAACTGGATGCTGAAGGTTACACCAATGTTGGATTGAACACGGCATGGAAACAAATGAAAAATGAAGATATCGCGGCCGATATTGTATCTTTTGTACGTACTATGGCTTTAGATGCCCATTTAGAAAGTCATGACGAACGCATTAAAAAAGCAGTAGATAAAATCCGTGATATGCAGGATTGGAATAAAATACAACTAAAATGGATTGATCGCTTTGAAGCGCAACTGCTCAAAGAGACCATTTTACAAATTCCAGACCTTAACGATGCCCCGTTTAATCGCGATGGGGGCTATAAACGATTGAATAAAATTTTTGATAATAAACTGGACGATATTATACGGTCATTAAATGAAAACCTATATTCGGCCTAAATTTTAAAACGAAACGATGAGTGCAGAAGAGATAGCAAATAAGCTATGGAATTTATGTAATGTATTACGCGACGATGGGGTAACCTATCACCAATATTTGAACGAGTTAACCTATATACTGTTTTTAAAACTTTCGGAAGTCAAAGACTTTGAAGAGCATATTCCTGAGGAATACCGTTGGCGTGATTTTGTAGACGAACACGACAATAACGAAGCCTTTGTGCGTTACCGTAAGTTTTTGGCCGAAGTAAGTAATGAAACGTCTAGCGAGAGCATTAAGGAAATCTATACCAATGCCTCGACCAGTTTACGCAAACCGGTTAACTTCAATACACTGGTGCAAGCCATTGATAAAATTGATTGGTACGAGCAGGATGACCGCGATGTAATGGGCGATATTTACGAGAGCCTGTTAGAGAAAAATGCTGGTGAAAAGAAAAGTGGTGCCGGACAGTATTTTACTCCAAGACCTTTAATTAATATCATGGTGGATTTGATGGTTCCTAAATTGGGCGAACGTTGGAACGATCCTGCGGCAGGAACTTTCGGGTTTATGATTTCGGCCGACAAATACCTACGTGATAAAACTGATAATTACTACAAGCTAAGCGATAAGGAACGTAAATTCCAGGAAGAAGAAGCGTTTAGCGGGGTAGAATTGGTAAGTGATGCCCACCGTTTGGCTTTGATGAATGCGCGTTTACACGGGATGGAAAGCAAAATTTATTTGGGCGATACCCTAACCGATTTTGGTAAAAGCCTTAAAAATTTTGATGGTGTATTAGCCAATCCACCGTTTGGAACTAAAAAAGGTGGTGAAAAACCCAGCAGAGACGATTTAACCTTTTTATCGAGCAATAAGCAGCTTAATTTTTTACAACATATTTACCGAAGTTTAAAAAAGAATGGCGAAGCCCGTGCAGCCGTAGTATTGCCTGATAACGTGTTGTTTGAAGATGGCGATGGCCAACGCATCCGTAAAGATTTAATGGATAAATGCAACCTGCATACCATTTTACGATTACCCACTGGTATCTTTTATGCGGCCGGTGTAAAAACCAATGTGCTCTTTTTTACACGAGGCAAAACCGAAACTAACAACACCCAAGGGGTTTGGTTTTACGACATGCGCACAAATACTCCAAACTATGGAAAACGTACCCCATTTACCGAAACCGCCTTTACCGACTTTGTAAAAGCTTATACAGGAGGTGTTACCGTTGAAACTGTAGAACAGGACTACGATGGCAGTATAGACCACGCCAAACGTTTAGCCATAAAAGACGAACGCTGGCAATACCTCTCCCGAGACACCATAGCTAAAAAGAATGATAGTTTAGACTTAGGGTTAATAGCTGATGATAGCATTAGTAATAGTGAGGATCTAGGCGAACCAGTAGACATTGCCAAAGAAGCTATGGCTGAACTTAAAAGTATAACGGCCCAATTACAAGCCATGATAACCGAGTTACAATAGTATGAGTTTACCGAAAAACTGGGTTGAAACTAGATTAGAAAATGTAATTTTCTATAAAAAAGGAAAGAAACCGAAAATTCTGAAAGACGAAGAATTTGACAATTCTTTGCCATATCTTGATATTAAAGCATTTGAGAAAGGAGAAATAAGAAGATATGCTGATAAAGCATCTTCTAATCTTATTGATGAAAATGATATAGGAATCGTATGGGACGGAGCAAGGAGCGGCTGGGTTTCTTATGGAAAATCAGGAGCTATAGGTTCAACAATTGCTAAGTTAACACCATTAAAAATTGAGAGTACTTTTTTATACAGGTTTCTTCAATCTAAATTTGAGTATTTAAATTCCAATACAAGAGGAACAGGGATACCTCATGTAGATCCACAAATTTTATGGAATTTGAAGTTTCCACTCCCACCACTCGCAGAGCAGGAGCGTATCGTTGCCAAGTTAGATGTCTTGTTTGGGCAGATTGATGTTATGAAACAAAGTCTGGAGCGCATCCCACAATTATTAGCCAATTTTAAACAACAAGTTCTAACCCTAGCGGTAACGGGTAAGTTGACTGAGGCTTGGCGTGAGGGAAAGGAGTTGAAGGATTGGGAAGAAACAAATATAGGAAGTTTATTTTCCGTTAAGACAGGAGCAACCCCTAAAAGAGGAGAACAAAAATATTATGATGGAGGAGATATTCCATGGCTTAAATCGGGCCAGGTTAAAAATGAATTAATTTATGAAGCAGAAGAATTTATCACTGACTTAGCTATAAAAGAAACAAATACGAAAGTATTTCCAATAGATACTTTATTAGTTGCAATGTATGGAGAAGGTAAAACAAGAGGTCAGGTTGGATGGATGAAAATTGAGGCTGCAACTAACCAAGCTATAGCTGCATTAGTAAATGAAAATTTAGATATTAGAACTAGGAGTTACACCTATTATTTTTGCTTGAGTCAATATAATGAGATTAGAGCGCAAGCGGAAGGAGGAAACCAACCTAATTTAAATTTGTCAAAGATAAAAAATTGGAAAATACAGTTGCCTCCTCTTCAAGAACAAAAAGAAATCGTTAACCGTGTAGAAAGCCTGTTTGCTAAAGCAGATGCTATAGAAGCCCAATACCAAAGCCTAAAAACTAAAATAGATAGTTTACCACAAGCCATTTTACATAAAGCCTTTAAAGGCGAGTTAGTGCCGCAATTACCAACAGATGGTGATGCTAAGGAGTTGTTGAAGGAGATTGAGAAGTTGAAGGCGGAGGCTAAACCTAAGAAAAAGAGTACTAAAAAGAAAACCTATACAAAAACCAAAACTTCAATACCTCAAGCGGCAGAACCTGATAGGGCTGGGTATGAGAATGATTTGAAAATTAAGTAGCCTTAATTAATTTAACAGAATCCTTTATGAAGAAAAAAGATCAAAAGAATAAAATTGATTACGATCGAATTAAAGAAATCGTAAACAAAGAGGTTAATGCAAAGGAGATAAAAAGAAAGGAAGCAGAGGCTAATAACTCTGAACTTTATGGATCTAATCTTATTTCGTCAAAAAGAATCGAAATAAAAGACTCAATGTTCTTTAGTTCGATAAAGAGATTTGAAGGCAAGACATATTATGTTATTAATGGTAATAAATTTAATAATCATTTATTTATTAGAGCTGTAGCATGCAAAAAACGGCCATAGTGAGCCACCTGCAGCGGATTAAAGTGAGCATAGTGCGGCGGATGAAATTGAGCCACCCACAGCGGATGAAACTGAGCCACTAAAAAAATCGATTCTATTTGTACGGCATTTTCGATCTTTTACCTAAAAAGATCATGGCCAATAAACAAATAGATATGCGTAAAATAAAACAGATATTTAAGCTTTACAGTGAGGGTGTCAGCAAGCGAAAAATAAGCCTCCAACTTGACATTTCACGTAATACCATCGATAAGTACATCGATTTCTTCAAACGATATGGGTTAACAGGCTATGAAGTGTCAGCCATGACCTTAGAAGAGTTGGACAGACTTTTTAAATCGGACCAAAAAACCAAACCCGAACAGCTTGTTATATTAGAAAAGTACTTTCCTTATTTTGATAAGGAGCTTCGCAAAACGGGCGTTACCAAAGAACTTTTATGGCAGGAATATTATGCCAAGCATCCTAATGGCTATAAACTATCCCAGTTCAGATACTGGTATCGAGAATGGAGCAAGGAAGTGTCGCCTGTAATGCATTTTACACACAAAGCCGGCGATAAATTATTTATAGATTTTACAGGAAAGAAACTCACCATAGTGGACAGGCACACAGGAGAAATCCAGGATTTAGAGGTTTTTGTGTGTGTTTTGGGCAGTAGCCAATATACTTATGTAGAAGCCTGTGAGAGCCAGAAGAAAGAAGACTTTATGGCTTGTGTAGAAAATGCACTTTGGTTTTATGGAGGCGTACCACAGGCTCTAGTGCCCGATAACCTTCGGGCAGCTGTTAATAAAAGTAGTCGCTATGAACCTAGAGTTAATGCAGATTTTGCAGATTTTGCAGAACATTACGACACTGCAGTATTACCTACAAGAGCCTACAAACCTCGTGATAAGGCCATTGTAGAGAATGCCGTTCGCATCATATATACCCGTGTATTTGCACCGCTCCGCCATCAAACCTTTCATAGTAAATCAGAGCTTAACAAGGCCATATTAGAGCAGCTTAAAAAGCATAATGCTATGTCTTTTAGAGGGCGCGAGTACTCCAGATATTCTTTGTTTGAAGAAATCGAAAAACAAGCCTTGAAACCCTTACCAGAAAAGCGCTATGAAATTAAGAGGCAGTCCAGAGCTACCGTTCATAAAAATAGCCATATATACTTTGGTAAAGACAAACACTATTATAGTGTGCCTTACCAACATATTGGCAAACGTGTTAAAGTTATATACTCTGAGAGTGTCATTGAGATCTACCATCAAAATGAACTGTTGACCTTTCATGCAAGGGCGCCTAAGAAATACGGGTATACGACCACCAAGGAACATATGCCCTCACACCATCGCTTTGTTAGTGAATGGAGCAGTGAAAAATTTATCGATTGGGCAGGCCACATAGGAGTACATTGCCAAACCATGATTATTAAAATCCTGAACAAAAAACAACATCCAGAACAGTCCTATAAATCCTGTTTAGGTATACTTCACTTAGCCAAAAAAGTGGGAAAACAGCGCTTAGATAATGCTTGTAGACGTGCTTTGGATTATGACTCTTATAATTATAATATGATAGAAAACATACTAAAAAAAGGATGGGACAAACTAGATGAAACCATAGAGGAACCCGTTGATATCCCCAACCATAATAACATTAGAGGCAGTCACTATTATAAATAAAATTAGATTATGAATACAAAAACATTAGAACAAATGAAGCAACTAAGGCTCTTTGGTATGCATAGAGCCTTTGAAAATAGTTTAACGCCCGAGAGCATTAACTACACCAGCGACGAACTCGTAGCATATCTTACCCAATCTGAATGGGACGATCGTCAAAACCGTAAAATAGAACGCTTAACAAAATCGGCTTACTTTAGGTACAGTGCCGTCATGGAAGCTATAGACTATGATCCGTCAAGAGCACTCGATAAAAACCAGATCCAACGTTTTTCTTGTTGTGATTTTATTAAAAATAAACAAAATATCCTTATAACTGGAAGTACTGGTGCCGGTAAAAGCTATATGGCCTCTGCTATAGGACATCAAGCGTGTTCTCTAGGCTACAAGGTTGTGTATTATAATACCAATAAACTGTTTACCTTATTAAAAACCGCTAAGGCAGATGGTTCCTATTTAAAACAGATTAGTAAACTAGAAAAACAAGATCTTTTAATTTTAGACGACTTTGGTCTTAGAGCTCTGGATAATATGAACCGTCATGCATTAATGGAAATTATTGAAGACCGCCATGGTAAACACAGTACCATTATTGCCTCGCAATTACCTGTGGAAGCCTGGCATGAACTGATAGGAGAACACACCATTGCAGATGCCATTTTAGACAGGCTTGTACACACAGCTCATCGTATTGATATTAAAGGAGAATCTATGCGTAAAAAATTAAAAAAATAACACTAAATTTAAACACAAATGAATCGATTTTGAGCACTTAGTTTACTATGCTCAGTTTGACCCGCCGAGGGTGGCTCACTTTGTCCGCCCCATCCAGTAGCAAGATATATCATTTTTGAAAATGTTGATTTTTCAAAAACATATTTTGAAAACTCCTATTTAAGAGACTGTAAGTTTATTAGATGTAACTTTGAAGGTGCTAAATTTACGGGATGTAATTTACAGGGATCCTATTTTGATAACTGTACTTTTGATTATGTAAATTTTGAAAAAACGTTTGTAGATGATGAAATTTTTGAGTGTGCTCCTAAACAAGATAACTTGAAATATAAATTTTCTAGATCTTTAAAGCTAAACTATGCATCGGTTGGAGACTATATTAAAGCTTCAAAAGCAGTGACAATAGAACTTGAAGCTACGAAAAGTCACTTGAAGGATAGTTGGCTATCAGGTGATCAATATTATAAAACTAAATATGGTGGACCAAAAAGAACAGTAGAGCAATTTTGGAAATGGTTTAAAGTAAGTCTTCTTGATTTTGTATGGGGTAATGGAGAAAGTTTGTGGCGATTGGTTCGCTTTAATTTAATAATTTTTTCCTTATTAACTTTATATGATATTTTTAAAAAATCAGTATCACAGTTAAATGTTTTAGAAATTTTTGAAGTTTTCCTTATTAAGGTTCCTAGTAATTATTTTGGAATAATAATTAAGCAAGGAGATCAAAACTATTTTGAATATTATCCAAATTGGTTATCCCTACTTCTAGTAATAACAAGGTTAGTATGTTTTGGGCTTTTAATGTCCATCATTATAAAAAAATACAATAGACGATGAAACATATTTATGTTTTTGGGTCTATTGTTAGAGGTGAAATAGATCAATATTCTGATACTGATTTATTGTTAATAACTGATGAGCAAATTAAAAATATAGATATAAATAAATATTCTGTATACACATCAAATAGGATTAATGAATTGTATAAGGAGGGCAATCCCTTTGCTTGGCATTTATATTATGAATCTAAATTAGTATACTCGTCAAATGATAAGGATTTTTTAAGTGAATTAGGTAAGCCTGCTAAATATTTAAATTGTAAATCTGATTTATTGAAATTTAAAAAATTGTTCGATGATAGTAAAATTTCGATTAAAGAAGATAATTTTTCTACGGTTTTTGATCTTTCAATGATTTTTTTAGCAATAAGAAATTTTGCTACATGTTACACTCTTGGATGTTATGAAACACCAATTTTTAGTAGATTAACATTTGAAAAATTATCTGATTACCCGTTAAAATTGGATAATGAAATAAAAGATATATTAATGATGTCAAGAATTAGTTCAACAAGAGGAGTTAATTATACTTTAGAAGATGAATCCTTAATTTTGTTAGATTTAAATTTGGATAAAATTGAAAGTTGGTTTAATGAAATATTAGATAATTATGAGAGCAGAATTCAATAGTAGAGTGGATTTACAAAGAGAAGTAATTAAAATAGTAAATCAAAATAATTTTAAAACTGGATTAAATGGACTTTCCAGGCCAGCAATAGAAAGTTGGATTTTAAGCAATAATATTTCTAATGTTATATTAAAGAAATGTCTTGTTAGAATATCTGAAAAGCTATTCTTTATAGCAAATAAAAGCCAAGACCAAATAACAGAGGAGTATAAGAGCTTGCAAAATAGTGTAAGAAGAGATATGAAAGTACTAAAAAAAATGGTCTCAGAATAAATTATGAGACCACAAACCATACAAATATTTTTACCAGACGGCTCACCAACCAGTATTCGTGAAGCAGAATTAACCAACAGGTTAGTTAAAGCCATTATGTTTCCAAGAAATAAAATGCAGGAAGTCGCTAAACGCGATATGGTGCATTATACGGGTGTTTATTTTTTGTTTGGTAACACCGAAGATGGCGCGAAACCATTAGTCTACATAGGTGAAGGGGAAGATTGTTTTAAACGCATACAATCGCATAACCGTAATAAAGACTTTTGGACGCACTGTGTTATTATTTCAACCAAAACAGACGAATACACCAAAACAGATGGAAAATATCTCGAGTATCATAGTTTGGTTAAAGCTAAAGACATTGGCAGATATGTAATAGAAAATGATGGCGGATCTAATAAGCCATCAATTTCAGAAAGTAGAGAATTTGACTTGCTGGATAACTTTGAAACAGCTAAAATGCTTTTAGCAACCCTAGGGTATCCTATTTTTGAAGAAAAAAGAAAAAAAGACTCTAAAAAGGAGTTGTTTTATTGTAAAGGAAAAGATGCTTATGCTTTAGGCGAATACACCGAAGACGGTATGTTAGTTTATAAAGGTGGTAAATGTACTTTAATAGAAACACCAACCGCTGGTCCGTGGGTAATAAATAGAAGACAAAAGCTTATACAGGATCACGTTTTGGTTAAAGAGGATGGGATGTATATTTTTCAAGAAGATTATATTTTCGATTCTGTTTCTTCAGCCGCTGCAACTGTTTTAGCAAGAAGAGCGAACGGTTGGAGAGAGTGGAAGAATAAAGACGGTAAAACTTTGGATGAGTTGAAAAGGAAATAAATAACTTCCTATAAAATACTAGAATACATTTTGATAGAATTGAGCAAGGCAAAATAAATTTAACCTTGCTCAAAATTACTCTTAGTGAATTTAAAGAATTATTGATTCAAAGCTAAGCCCAAACTATTTGTCTATTTTTCAAAAAAAAATGACTTCTACAATTTTTTGTTCTCCATATTGACGGAGAAATCGAAAAATTAGAACCATCAATAAAAACAAACCAACAAGGATTAGCATCATCAATCAAATTAAGCATGATATTTTCATTACAACCACAAGGGCATTTTAATAATGCATACCAATAATCATTTAATTCTTCCTTTCCCTCTATGTACAATACCTTATTCTTTGGCTCTTGAGGTAATTCAGGAACAATAACTAATTTATATTCACCTTTTTTTTTATTAAAAAGACATAAAAACCAATTAAACAACTTCTCCACTAACATATAACTTTAAATTTGGTTCAAAATCACCTACTCCAATAGATTCTGAGTGTAACTCATCTTCTGTATCACCTACGTAATAAGAGTTAAAATCCCAATCAGTTAAATTAACTACTGTATGTGAATATTTAGAATTGTCTCCATAACGAAAAGGATGAATTCTCCCAAGCATATCATTTACAGCTATAGAAGAACAAAATGAATTAACACTAATAACAGCTGGACTTTCTACATCTGCATTATCAAAATATGCTTGTCTATTCTTATACTCTTCTTCGGAAAGTCTCTTTAAGCTTTCAGCTGTTAACTGTTCTTGATTATATACCCCTCTTTCTAATAAAGTTTTACTATTAGGATAAACATAATGAATATTACCTACAATAGAATCAATACCTCCATTTCCATCTGCAACTAATTTTACTCCTATATCACTAATAGGAACGAGATAATAAGTTGAAATCAAATTAAGATAATGCCTGCCTTCAACAGAATCCATACAACCAAATATATAATCACAACTGGCAAATTCATCCATTGCATTCCGACTTTCCTGAATTAAACAGGAATAAGTAATAACTTCAGTTCCTAAATTTACCTTTTCAATATGCTCTTTAATAACATCAACTTTTAATCTTTTTAAATCCGCATCTGAGGCCTTTGACATAACTATTCTGTTCAAATTTTCATGTCCCATTACATCAGGATCAGCAATTACTAATTTACCAACTCCCAATCGATACAACATTTGAATAACGGGGCTTCCAGTACCAGAACAACCAACAACACCTATTTTCATCTTTTTAAGATTATATATAGTTTCTGAACCAAACGTTTGCGCATTTCGTTTAAAAGCTTTCTCTATAGCATCCAAACTATTAGAATGAGAAAACAGCTTAACATTTTCACCTATTACTGAAATTTTATCAATTTCAGTAAAACTTAAATTTGATTTTATTTCCCTTCCTTTCATAGTACCATTAGGGTACATTATCATACTGGCATGAGGCAAATCTTTATCTAACCAACCATAAACGGAATCAAAAAACGACCTATCCGAATTATCATCCAAAACTGAAAAATCTGAATTATCAACAAAGTGAGAATGTATTTTAACAACACCTAACCCTTTTGATAATGCTTTATCTAAAACGTGCTCAACGTTAATAGTCTCCCATGAAACAGAATTTTCTGTTCTTAAACATTTATCATATGGCATTAAATAAATTTCATGTATCAATAAAAAATCATTACCATCATGATTTAATCTTCCACATAATGCAAATGCAAGAGCTTCCAAACCATCTCCTCCATGAAGATGGTTTTTCAACTCTTGATGCATTTTTTCAGTCATTTTAACATGCATCATAACAACAACTTTTAACGTTTATTAAATTCTGCATTTAAACAACTTAACATTAAATCAAGATGAGATTCAATATTATCAATTTTAGGATTCCATCTATTTGCCGCTATCCTATGTCTTGACCAGCGTTGGTAGATTTTACCTTCAATTGATTGACTACTTAGAGCCCTGATCATTTTACCATCTACCCTATTTAAAGCAGGGCTAAAATAAATCATATCAAGTTGAGATGTTGGATAATGCGGAGGTATAAGAATAGCCGCATCGGTTTTTTTAACATTATAACCATCAGGGATATTAAAATCCCTAATAATTAACCAGTTTAAGTTTCCACTTCTAATAAAGTCAACTGAATTACCGATAGAGGCTAAATAATAAATATCATCTTTAGGTAATTCAAAATTGGTTTTATCAATAAAACCTTCTATACAATCCAAAGCTTCATAAACAAATCGCTCTACACCACATTTCGTCAAATCAATTTTTTGCTCTGGTTGAACAATTTCTTTACCCTTTTTTGTAAACATCCTTAATCTATGTTTATTAGGGTCCTTGTTAACTAGCTTTAAAATTTCCTCCCGAGTAACCTCCTCTTGCCTAACTGTAAACTTATCTCCATTTATTTTAATTAAATACTGATAGGTAATTACAGGTTTAACACCTTTACAAAAACAATCTTCTAAATCAATAGTTTCTTGTTTGTAGGGTAAAATTATAAAGCGTTCGATACCACATTCAGTTAAATCAACCACAACTAAAGGTCCTATTTCTAATTTCCCCTTTTTTGTAACCATTCTTATAAAATGCGTATCGGGACTTGTCCCTGCAAGGTTATGCAAATCATTACCTGTAATGGTTTGATTTTCTATTGAGTATTCAGTTTCATTTATATGAATAATATATTCATAAGCTAGAGCTGGCACCATGCCGCTACAATAGCAATCTTTCAAATGGGTTTTCTTTTCCATTTTATAATAGTATTTTATTTAAAAAAAATAATGCCCTGTCCTTAAATCAATCCAACAAATTTGGGCTTAACACTCCATATTGATGAAGGCTAATATGCTAGATATTGAATAATAGTAATAATGCCTTATAAATTTTTAAAAGGTTAATATTTTCGGACAGAAAACTTTGATTTGGAAAATTAGAGAAGAAACTGTATCTTTGTACTCACCACAAGATAAAGAATTACTCGGGACGCAAACCCTTGTATGTTCTAAAATAAAATTCAAATCAGGTAGTTTTCTGCCTGATTTTTTTGTTTTCAGATTTCCTGAACTTGGAATCAAAGATACAAAAAAATCTTAAACTCAAAAGCACAATATTACCAATTAGGTTAAAAATTAAAAATTACTTATTAACAATTAAGTTAAAACTGGGAAATAATTTTGCGTAATTTACTCAAAAGGTTATATTTACATTAAATTTGTCAATTAATAAATTTTATTTTACGAACCTAAATAACAGGCAATTAAACTACCTGATTATAGATTATTATTATCAGTTAGACTCTTCCTATGGCAAAAAACAAACGTAAATTTGAATCCCCTGGTCAAGCATTAAAATTCTATTTAACTGAAAATGGATGGACTCAAGATGACTTAGCACATATTTTAACTATTTCATTAAAACACACGAATGAAATAATTAAAGATAAGAAGTCAATTTCTATTGATACTGCTATTCTATTGAGTAAAGTATTTGAAATGGATGCTTATGAGTGGATGGTTTTGGATACTACTTTCCAACTATCAAAAAAGAATGCTCAGAAAAAAGAAGAAAAAGAGGAATTAGTAGAAAGGCAAGTTGAAGTTTACAAATATCTACCTATAAACGAGCTCTTGAAAAAAGGCTGGTTAAAGCCTTACAACAAAATTGATGATTTGAATAATCAATTGCGTGCTTTTTTTGGTGTTCCAAAAAACAAACCTTTAGACTTTTCAACACTTAAACTTAATAATGTAGCTATTGAATATAGAAAATCGGACGCCTATAAAGAAAGTGCCAATGAAATAAACGCCAAGGCTTGGTATCAAATGGCACTTAATCATTCGAAAAAAATTAAAGTGGAAAAATATAATGAAAAGGGATTAATAGAATTAACTAATAATTTACACAATTATACCATAATTAAAGATGGTATTAAATTGTTTATGAATGATTTAAGTAAAGTTGGAGTGAAATTTGTCTTCCTATCTCACTTATCTAAAACATATTTAGATGGAGCTGCCTTTTATGCAGATAATAACCCGGTTGTAACTTTAACTGGCAGATATGATAGAGTGGATAATTTCTGGTTCACTTTGGCTCATGAAGTTTCTCACATACTACTTCATCTTCCTAAAAATAAAGATAATGACACAATATTTATGGATGATTCCACAAGTGCTATGACTTCGAAAAAAGAAAAAGAAGCTAATCAAATGGCAGAAAAAATACTTCTGCAAGATAAAATATTAGATTTTTTTGAACAATATATTGGCTATATTACAGAAGAAAAAGTACATGAATTTTCATCTATCTATAACATACATCCGTCAATTGTTGTTGGAATATTAGCATTTAACAAGAAAGTGTCTTATTCTACATTACACCGATTTAAAGAATCTGTAAGAGATAAAATACCCAATAAATACAGAGCAGAAGCATTTTAATCAAAACATTCTAAAATCCGGAAAATTACCAATTACAGTAATTCTACGGGTTTTTTAATTTTATCATTACACTTACTCAAGATGTCGTTTTAATATAAAAACAACATCTTTTTTAGTTTTAAAATAGCCTTATCAAACCCGATTTTTACATAGTGCGGTGAAAAAAACAATAATAACCGCAAATAATGCGTCGAATAATTTGTATATTCACCGTATTATTCGAATAAAATGGCAACGTACATACATCATCTTAAAGCTTGGCCTCATTTTAGTTGGGATGAACAAGCCTTTTTAACCCTATTAGGGGAGGTTAGACATTTACAAGGTAAACTTATAGGTAAGGTAGAACTATTAGGTTTTGAATTAAAAGACGAGGCTAATTTAGAAACCTTAATACAAGATGTTGTGCAAAGTTCTGAAATTGAAGGGGAAATTTTAAATCCAATACAGGTTCGCTCCTCAATTGCTACCCGGTTGGGGCTGGAAAACTCTGGAATAGTACATCAAGATAGACATGTCGATGGTATTGTTGAAATGATGCTGGATGCTACTCAAAATAATAATAAAAGTTTAAATGAAGAACGTTTGTATGGCTGGCATGCTGCTTTATTTCCAACTGGTAGAAGCGGAATGTATAAAATAGAAGTTGGAAAATGGCGAACAGGAGCAATGCAGGTGGTTTCTGGAGGTATGGGGAGAGAAGTGGTGCATTATGAAGCCCCAAAAGCAGCACGCATGGATAAAGAAATGGAAACTTTTATAAATTGGTTTAATACGGAATCGAAGCTGGATCCTATGCTGAAAGCAGCAATTGCGCATTTATGGTTCGTAACAATACATCCTTTTGATGATGGTAATGGGCGTATAGCAAGAGCAATTGCAGATATGCAACTCTCAAAGGCTGATGGCGTAAACCAAAGATTTTATAGTATGTCTGCCGAAATCAAAAATCAACGAAAATCGTATTACAAAATTTTAGAACAAACCCAAAAAGGTGATCTTGATATAACAGAATGGATCATTTGGTTTTTAGAGTGTTTAAAACAATCCATTTTCTCTTCTAGTGAGATTATAGATAAAGTTGTCCGAAAACATCAATTTTGGGTTGAAAATGTAGGGTCAATAATTAATAATAGACAGCAGAAAATATTAAATATGCTCCTTGATAATTTTAAAGGTAATTTAACAACTTCTAAATGGGCTAAATTAACTAAAACATCTCAAGATACCGCATTAAGGGATATAACAGATTTGCTCAAAAAAAATATATTAAAGAAAGCAGATACGGGAGGTCGTAGTACACATTATCTTTTAAAATAGTTTAGAGAGAATTAAACTTTATCCAAAAGTGTTAGATTATTTATTTAAAAGTTGATAACGCGATCTAAGGCATCATCTGCTTTTTTGTCGACAAATTTTATTAAAACTAAAAATATTTGCTTTATACCTGAATGGAAAATAAATCGAAAAATTAGATTAATAAGGTCAATTTAAAAGTCATAAGATTACTTTTGTAGGTTTATTTTTGATTAAAAATAGCTACATACTTATCGTTATCCATAGTTATAGCACTTTGAATTGTGTTTTCTTGGTTTTAAGCCTTAAGGACAGTGGTACTTAACATTACTGTTAGGAGCAATAAATTGTTACAAAGACTTTTTATAATATGGGTTTGATAGTTGTTATTGAATCGCAATGAAAACCAAAATAAATAGAATTGACAAAATGAGGCTTTCATTAAAGTGATTTAAAGGTTGGTAGTGGATTGTTTTTCGTTTATGATTATAGAGTTTTTTTATGTTAGTGCGGTATGTTGCACTATTTATTGCATTCTGATAAATTTGAATCAAAACATACTAAAAAGTGCTTTATTTTGCACTTTTTAGTATAAATGTGAGAAATATCCTTATATTTGTAATTAAAAGAGCCATATAATGCACTTTGAAAGGTTAGTAGAAATAATAAAAAAACGGAGAGAAACACTTCAAGTCACTCAGGAAATGTTAGCTGATATTTCTGGAGTTGGACTTCGTACATTGAAGGCCTTCGAGAGTGGAAAAGGAAATCCTACCGCAGAAACATTAACCAAGCTGGCTAATGCTTTGGGATTGGAACTTACTTTTAAGGTTAAATTAAAAGAATAGTAAATGAGAGAAGGAGGGGTGTTTTATAAAAATGAGTTAGCAGGTAAAATAAGGCAATTAGATAACGGTAGTTTTGTTTTTCGCTATGAAGATGGTTGGTTTTTAAATACAGATAAACCCGCTATAAGCCTAACTTTGCCTAAGAAAAAACAAGAATATCATTCAGAGTTTCTTTTTCCTTTCTTTTATAATATGCTTCCAGAAGGGAGAAATAAACAAGTGGTTTGTTTTAATTTAAGGATTGACCCCAACGATTATTTTGGGTTATTACTTTCAGTCGCTAATAATGATACCATAGGAGCTGTAAAAGTTAAAAGAGAGAGTTAAATGAATTTACCAGAAATACAATATTGCCCAGGTACTTTAAAGCATGGGTATTCGGCATATAGTAATTTAACGTTAAGGCAACTTTTTAATGGAAAAAAGGTAAGCCCTATTATTTCTTATAATTCACCAACAAGTCATGTTGATACAGAATTATTTAGCGACAATCAAATGCAGATGTCTATTTCTGGAGTACAAGAGAAATTTTCTGTAGTATTGGATAAAAATGTAATACGTTTAACCAAGGAAAATGAACAAGGCACGTATATTTTAAAGCCTATACCCAATGTGGGTAAGAACCCTGATCAAATGCCAGCCAACGAACATTTAACGATGCAGATTGCGTCTCAGGTGTTTGGAATAGAAACGGCTAGCAACGCTTTAATGTTTTTCAAAAATGGAGAGCCTGTATATTTAACTAAGCGTTTTGATGTAAAGGAAAATGGAGAAAAATTGGCACAAGAGGATTTTGCCTCTTTAGCAGGCAGGACTCCTCAAACCCATACCGAGAATTATAAATATCTAGGGAATTATTTAGAGCTATTTCAGATTCTTAAAACCAATGTTCCTGCATACCAAATAGAGGCCATTAAATTGTTTAGGCTTATACTCTTTAATTATTTAGTAAGTAATGGTGATGCTCATTTTAAAAATTTCTCATTGATAGAGACACCTCTTGGAGATTTTAAATTAAGTCCTGCTTATGATCTATTAAATAGTAGAATTCATATTGATGATAGGGATTTTGCACTTGAGGATGGACTGCTGCCTTCTAATTTGAACAGTGGAAAAGTTAAAGAACAATTTTTTAAACTTGGTGAATTATCGGGTATTGCGGATAAGCAAATTTTAAAAGTATTTGAAAGTATGACAAGTCACCAAGATAAAGTTCTAAAATTAATAGAGGCTTCTTATTTAATTGATAAATTGAAACGTAATTATAAACAAGCTTATCGAAAAAGACTTAAAAAGCTGCTGAGAGAGTAGTGGACTTTCAAGAAAAAAATATTGAAAATATTTGATTGATTTTGACCCGTATTACGACTTATTATCCAGAAATTAGAAAAAATATTGACAGTCTTAAAAAATAGTTTGAAAATTTGTCCCCCATTTGTATCTCAAAGGCTGTAAATCCCTATTAATTAAGCAAAGTTACTTCCTGTATCGGAAAGTAATCCAAATTCTTTACCATTCTTAAAAAAAAACACATTATCGAAATTATAGACCTTATATCGATTGCTTATATCTAGAGCACGCTTAGTTTTATAAAACATTTATATTTACTAGGTAATTGCTATTAATCCATGCCGAAACATCGCATATCTTTCAACATTTCGGAACGAAAGATTTTATTGCGCATTGCCGATATCTTTATGGTATTGGTTGTGCTATTTGCTTTAAGTTCTTGTTTTGATTTCGAATATTTTACGATTACCAATAAAAACTGGTCTTGGGTTTTTGTTTTGGTGCTTTATATAACTGTTTTTGGAACTGTATTCGAAATTTACGACTTACGTAAATCCAGTGCTTTCGAATCTACTTTACCTAATGTTTTTATGACCGCAATGGTAGTGGTTGGCTTTTATTTGTTAACACCTTATTTTACACCTTTTTTACCAGAAAAACGTATTCAAATCCTCTTCTTCTTTTTAGGAATTTTAGGGGGAATTTTACTATGGCGAGTAGCTTATATCACGCTAATTTCTAGTCCGCGGTTTTACAAGCATGTATTGCTGGTAGGTGAACCAGAGCATATCGACGAGATAGTATCTTCATTTAAAGCAGTAGATCCTAATTATAATATAGTAGGGTTTATTAATTGTAATCCGAAACACCCAACCACGCCGCAATTGGCAGTTTCATACCTGTCATCAGATCTTAGCTATATTATTGAACAACAAAATGTGTCCGAAATTATAGTGGCTACGTATAATTCGGAACTCATTACGCCAACTTTGTACCAAGAGCTTATGGGCTTGTTAGAGCAAGGGTTTCCTATAAAAGAATATACCCAGGCTTTTGAAGACATGACCTACCGGATTCCCGTACACTATTTAGGTAAGGATTTTTATAAATATTTTCCGTTTAGCCGAAACAATCAAAATAAACTGTATTTGTTACAGCGTTGGATTTTTGATGTGCTTTTCGCCTTGGCAGGCTGTGTATTAGGAATTTTAGTGCTGCCTTTAGTGCTTGTAGGAAATTTTTTAGGTAATCGTGGTCCCTTATTTTATAAACAAGAACGCGTGGGGCGACACGGACAATTATTTTCTATAATCAAATTTAGAACCATGATTGTGAATGCCGAAGCCCAAGGTGCTGTTTGGGCTACTAAAAACGATAAACGGATTACTGCTTTTGGTAAATTTTTAAGACTTAGTCGATTAGATGAAATTCCGCAATGTATTAATATTTTAAAAGGTGATATGAGTTTGATAGGGCCACGCCCAGAACGCCCTAAATTTGTAAAAGAATTGGCCGAAGTTATTCCGTTTTACGAAGCCCGACACATGATAAAACCAGGTATTACTGGTTGGGCGCAAGTTAAAGTAAGGTACGGGGAAACGGTTGCCGATAGCCTTCTAAAGCTTCAATACGATTTGTTTTATATAAAACATCGCAGTTTTTTTATAGACCTTAATATTATGGTAAAAACAGTTACTGCCGTTATCTTTTTTAGGGGGCAGTAGTAGTTTAGCATTAATTCATTGGTCTCAGTCGTTAGTTGAAACTATGCACTTTTAGTGCAGGACTGTCTGTTTCTATAAATATCTTTCCGCCACGAATGCACTAATATTTGACATAGTTTTTATAGAAATATTGATGTATTTGTGGTTAAAACGAACACAAATAATCGGACTTTCAGTCTGTTTTTAAACCTATGGACTTGAAGTCCATAGTGGTTTAATTCAAATTAAATTGACTTTTTAGTACGATCCTTTTATAACGACATCTAACATAGACATGATGACGTAGAGCAAAATGATACACGGAATCGCAGCAAATTTTAATACAATTAGCAGTACAATACTCAGTAAAATGAAGATGTAACGTGTGGCATTCGATTTAAAATCCCAAGTTTTAAACTTTAAGGCAAATAATACAATTGGGGCATTTAATAAAATGGTACTTACTATAGTTAAGGCTATCAAAACCCCTTTGTTTAAAATGATGGAATTCATGATATCGCTATGCTGTAATTCTAAAATAAGAGGAAGCGATAAAATTAAAAGCGCGTTAGCAGGTGTAGGTAAACCTTTAAAATAGTTTTGTTGTTCGTCGTCTAAATTAAATTTTGCCAAACGGTATGCAGACGATAAAGTAATGCAAAATCCAATTATAGGTAATATCGAGGGCATAATGGCTTCACCACTAAAAAAGGCATTCCAGGCGCCTTCTTCTGTGGTTAATTCTGGTTTGCTTATGGTTAAATTTAATAATTTATACATTACAATACCAGGTACCAAACCACTGGTAACCATATCGGCAAGAGAGTCTAATTGTAAACCTAATTCCGAAGATACTTTTAATGCACGTGCTGCAAAGCCATCAAAGAAATCGAAGAAAATACCGCCAAAAACAAACACAGCTGCAGCAATAAAATGATTATGAACGGCAAAAACTACCGCTATACATCCGCAAAATAAATTTAGTAGAGTAAGTGCATTCGGCACATGGTTTTTTATAGACATACACAGTTAGTTTATGTAAAAATACTAAAGAATTATGGTCTAAAACAAACACTAATTTAAAAATAACACAATATGCAGCCAAATTTTAAGTTAGATAAGGAAGATTACATACATCTATATGAAGCATACCAAGGCGAGTAGTAAATAAAGTTTTTACACCGTTAAAATAATCTGCATATTTGTAAAAAAAATTGACATTGAGGATATTAATAACAACCTTTTTTGTTTTAAGTACTACCGTGGTGTTTGCCCAAGCTGCCCGAAAATATTCTAACGAATTCATGAATATTGGGGTAGATGCTAAAGCCTTAGGAATGAGCCATTCGGTTACCGCACAAACCAACGATGTAAATGCAGGGTATTGGAATCCGGCCGGATTGGTACATTTAGACGACAACCAAATGGCCTTGATGCATTCCAGTTATTTTGCCAATATAGCTAATTACGACTATCTGGCTTATGCCATGCCTTTAGATAAAAAGAGTGCTGTTGGGATATCTTTAATTCGGTTTGCTGTAGATGATATTTTAGATACGACACAACTTATAGACGACGAAGGTAATATTAATTACGACAGAATCGAGCTGTTCTCTACAGCCGATTACGGCTTAACATTTTCGTATGCCCATAGTTTACCTTTAGATGGCTTAAATTACGGTATAAACGCGAAGGTTATTAGACGTATAATTGGCGATTTTGCGAATTCTTGGGGGTTTGGTTTAGACGCTGGAATACAATTTGAACGCAATACATGGAAATTCGGACTTATGGCGAGAGATATTACAACTACGTTTAACGCTTGGCAAATCGACGAAGAGAAGTTTCAGGATATCCAAGATGCCGTTGAAGGTCAAAATCAAGACTTGCCAGAAACTACCGAGATTACGATTCCTAAGCTACAATTTGGTATTTCTAAAACTTTTGTTTTTCATTACGATTATACCTTAGAAACCGCAGTAGATCTTCAATTTCGTTTTGAAGAAAATAACGACATAATTTCGTCTTCTTTTGTAAGCATTAATCCCGCTTTTGGTTTTGAGTTTGGTTATTTAGATATGGTGTATTTACGCGGTGGTATGGGGAACTTTCAAAACGAATTGCAATTAGATTATTCAGAACAGGTTACTTTTCAGCCTAGTTTTGGTGTTGGGTTTAATTATAAAGGCATACAAGTAGATTATGCGTTTACGGATATAGGCGACCAAAGTGTGGCCTTGTACTCGAATGTATTTTCCTTAACCATGGATTTTAGTATCTTTAGACGGTAATTACTAGGTTTTTATTTTGTGAAACGATTTTTACTAGCCCTCACTTCTGGATTTCTATTGGCTTTAAGCTGGCCAACTTATGGTATTCCGGTATTGTTATTTTTCGCTTTTGTTCCCTTACTTATTGTTAATCAGCAGCTCATTCAGCAGCAAGTACCTTATAAAGGGTGGAAACTATTCGGATATAGTTATTTGTCTTTTGTTATTTGGAACTACATTACTACAAACTGGTTGCAGTATGCCGATATTTTTGGAGCAGCTTTTGCCATTTTAGTTAATAGTGCATTAATGGCGCTAGTTTGGGTTTTTTATCAGAAATTAGCCGTTAGAACATCTTTAAATAAAGCACTTTGGTTTTTAATTGCTCTTTGGATTTGTTTCGAGAAATTACATTTAGGATGGGAGTTTTCTTGGCCTTGGTTGAATTTAGGGAATGCGTTTGCCGATTATCCAAAATGGATTCAATGGTACGAATTTACAGGTACTTTTGGCGGTACCCTTTGGGTTTGGATTGTTAATGCGCTATGGTTTAAAGCGTATATAAACTATACCGAAACTAAAACTAAAGCCATAATAACATCGGCGAGTATTTGGACGGTAATTATTGTAAGTGTTCCAATACTTTTAAGTGTTTGGAGGTATTATACTTATGAATTGCCAACCGAAACTATTGAAGCTGTTGTGTTACAACCCAATATAGACCCGTATCACGAAAAATATAACACGACAAACGATCGTGTAGAAACATTATTGGAGTCGTTAGCTGTACCCCAATTAACAGAGCAGACAAATGTTTTGGTAACTCCAGAAACCGTTTTGGCAGAGAGTTATGGAGTCGATTTAACCAAATTTGAACGTAGCCCAGAATATTTTAGAGCCAAACAGTTTGTGTATAAATATCCAAATTTAAATTATCTTTTAGGGTTTCAGTTTTACCAAAAACACTCTAGCGAAGCAACTATTTTGCCGACTTCTAATAAGTATAACGATCATTTGTGGATAGATTATTTTAATTCGGCGGCACATATAAGTAACAATTCGAATTACGATGTGTACCATAAATCGAAATTGGTTGTAGGGGTAGAGAATTTTCCGTATCAGAGCGTATTAAAGCCTATAATTGGCGATGCCATGTTAGATCTGGGCGGCACCGTAGCTATGAAAACCACGCAGGAAGAACGCAGTGTGTTTCAATTAAAAAATACACCGTATAGTATTGCTCCAATTATTTGTTACGAATCGGTATACGGCGAATTTGTTACTGGTTATGTTAGGGCAGGAGCCCATGTGCTGGCCATAATGACCAACGATGCTTGGTGGGGCAATACCCAAGGGCACAAACAGCATTTAAGTTATGCGCGATTACGTGCTATTGAAACAAGACGTTCTATTGCGAGAAGTGCCAATACAGGAATATCGGCTTTTTTGACGCCTAAAGGGGATGTTGTAGCGACCTTAGCTTATGATACTCAAGGAGCGTTAAAAGCGCAATTACCAGTACATTCGGGGCAAACGTTTTACGTGAGCTATGGAGATTTTATTGCACGTATTAGTATGTTTTTGGCTTTAGGATTATTTGTAATTACTTTTTTTAGGCGACCAAGACGCTAAGGGATCTAATCTAAAAATCTAATTTCTTTTTTCGTAATTCGAAATTCTGCCCCAAATAAACTTTTCGTACCATTTCGTCGTTAGCTAATTCTTCAGGTTCACCTGCTTTTAAAATGCTTCCTTCAAACATTAAATAGGTACGGTCTGTAATGGCTAACGTTTCCTGTACGTTGTGGTCTGTAATAAGAATACCAATGTTTTTTTGTGTTAATTGAGCAACAATGCGTTGTATATCTTCAACAGCCACGGGGTCTACACCTGCAAAAGGTTCGTCTAAAAGAATAAAACTAGGGTCGGTGGCCAAAGCACGGGCAATTTCTGTTCGACGGCGCTCGCCACCAGATAATAAATCACCTCGGTTTTTACGAATATGCCCTAAACTAAACTCTTCAATTAAAGATTCCATTTTAAGATGTTGTTCTTTTTTGCTGAGTTTGGTAAGCTGTAATACACTTAAAATATTATCTTCTATACTCAATTTTCTAAATACCGAAGCTTCCTGCGCCAAATACCCTATACCGTTTTGCGCCCTTTTATACATAGGAAACTTTGTAATGTTGGTGTTTTCTAAATGTATGGTTCCGCCATTAGGTTTAATAAGGCCAACAATCATATAAAACGATGTGGTTTTTCCTGCGCCATTTGGCCCTAAAAGTCCAACGATTTCTCCTTGGTTTACTTCTAGAGAAACGTCTTTTACCACTTTTCGTCCGTTATAGGACTTCATTAAATGTTCTGCTTTTAATTTCACGTTATATGTGTTGTACGGTTATTAAAGAGACTAAAGTACTAAAAAATTAGGTTTATATTATTGGTTTTGCTCTTCTAGGGCATCCCAAAACTCGTAAGCACGACGTAAATGCGGAATTACAATGGTGCCACCTACAAGAGTTGCAATACTTAACGACTCTACAACTTCGGCTTTTGTAAGACCTGCTTTGTATGCTGTTTCTAAATGGTATTTAATACAGTCGTCGCAGCGCAGTACGGTAGAAGCTACAAGGCCAAGCAATTCTTTTGTTTTAACATCTAAGGCGCCTTCTTGATAGGCATTGGTGTCTAGATTAAAAATACGTTTTATAATCTTGTTATTATCGCTTAAAATGCGGTCGTTCATTTTTGTGCGATAGTCGTTAAATTCGTTTACAATATCAGACATTTTTAATGGATTTAGATTTAGAATTTTGACGTTTAGTTACAAATCGTGCTATAATGATACTTACTTCGTAAAGAATTAAAACAGGAATAGCTACGATTACTTGACTAGCAATATCTGGAGGCGTAATAATGGCCGAAACAATAAGCACGATAACCAGAGCGAATTTTCTGTATTTTTTAAGAAATTCGGGAGTAATTACACCAACTTTAGCTAAGAAATAAATGATGATGGGCAATTCGAATATGATTCCGCAAGCAATAACAGACGATCGTATTAAACTGATGTAGCTGCTCAAGTCGAAGTCGTTGTGTACTTTACTACTCACTTGATAAGTCCCTAAAAAGTTAATCGATAACGGACAGATAACGTAGTAGCCAAATAACACGCCTAAAAAGAATAAGATAGACGATATAATAATAAAACCTCTAGAATGTTTACGTTCGTTAGGATGCAGTCCAGGGCTAATAAAACGCCATAATTCGTATAAAATATAGGGGAACGCTATAATGAAACCAGCAGTTACGGCAGTCCATAAATGCGCGGAAAACTGTCCAGCCATGGTTCGGCTTTGTATTTCGAAAGCTGCTTCGTTAAAACAAAAACTATCGTCTAAACCTAAAGATTGCGAAATAGAGCACAAAATATCGTAGGTAAAAAACGTAGGCTTTGTAGGCCCAAATATTAGGGTGTCAAAAATAAAACCTTTGGCAATAAAAGCAGCAATTGCGGCTATAAAAACAGCAACAACGGCTCTTATTAAATGCCATCTTAATTCTTCGAGATGATCTAAAAACGACATCTCGTTAACATTTTTCTTTACTTTCTTGGCCATTAGATAATACCCTCCTTAATTAAATCGTGTAAATGTACTACTCCAGCATAAGTATTTTGGTCTGTGGTAACTAACAATTGAGAAATGTCGTTGGTTTCCATCATTTCTAAAGCATCTACAGCCATCGCGTTTTCGTTGATGGTTTTTGGCGATTTGCCCATAATATCTTTAGCTGTTAATGGTAAAAAGTTTTCGGTTTTAGTTAACATGCGTCTTAAATCACCATCGGTAATTATACCTATTACTTTTTGATTTTCGATTACAGCGGTAACTCCTAACATGTTTTTAGAAATGGTTATAATCACCTCTTTAATATTGGTGTCGGGTTGCACTTCGGGTTTGTTGTTTACCGAAGCAATATCAGACACTCTTAAATATAGCTTTTTACCCAAAGCCCCACCTGGATGGTATTTTGCAAAATCGCGACTGGAAAATCCGCGGTGTTCTAATAAACATACGGCAAGTGCATCGCCCATAACTAACTGCGCAGTTGTACTTGTGGTAGGGGCTAAATTATTCGGGCAGGCTTCTTTTTCCACATAAGTGTTTAACACATAATCTGCTTGTTGGCCAAGAAAAGAATCTGTATTACCTGTAATACCTATAAGTTTGTTATTAGCACTTTTAATTAATGGAATAAGCACTTTTATTTCTGGTGTATTACCACTTTTAGAAATGCAAATTACCACGTCGTCTTCTAAGATTAATCCTAAATCGCCGTGTATGGCATCGGCGGCGTGCATGAATATTGCGGGTGTTCCGGTGGAGTTTAAAGTTGCTACAATTTTGGTAGCAATTATGGCACTTTTGCCTATTCCGGTTATAATAACACGACCTTTAGAGTTGTAAATTAATTCTACAACATTGACAAAGTCGTCATTTATAAAAGATTTTAAGTTTAAAATAGCCTGACCTTCCATCTCAATCGCTTGAGTAGCAGTGTGTACGATGGCATGATTCTTGTTCAAAATTTAATGTTTTTTTGGGTTGATGCTTTTAAAGATTTTATTATCTTTAATCTAACGCGAACTTCTGAATTTAGATTTCCGTTAGAATTGGCTACAAAACTAACGAAAAAAATAATGAGGGTTCTCGAAATACACTACGAATTAACTAATAGCTAACATAATTTTTGGTGTATGAATAATGTAATTTAATTTAAAAAACAATTCATGTCTAAAGTTGAAATTGACTTGCATTCGGCACTTAAAAAACATTTTGGGTTTAATGCCTTTAAAGGCTTACAAGAAGCAGTAATAGAAAGTTTGCTGTCTGGTAAAAACACCTTTGTTATTATGCCGACTGGAGGGGGTAAATCGTTATGTTACCAACTTCCTGCACTTATGCAAGACGGTACTGCGATTATTGTCTCGCCTTTAATCGCACTTATGAAAAATCAAGTAGATGCTATTCGTGGCATTTCAAACGAAGAAGGGATTGCCCATGTTTTGAATTCCTCTTTAAACAAAACAGAAATTAAACGGGTTAAAAAAGACATTACCGATGGCGTTACCAAATTACTATATGTAGCACCAGAATCTTTAACTAAAGAAGAAAACGTAGACTTTTTAAAATCTGTAAAAATATCTTTCCTGGCGGTAGATGAAGCCCATTGTATTAGTGAATGGGGGCACGATTTTAGGCCAGAGTACAGAAATTTAAGGCAAATTATTAAGCGTATAGGAGACGATATTCCAATTATTGGGCTTACCGCAACAGCCACTCCTAAGGTTCAAGAAGATATTCTTAAAAACTTAGGTATTAGCGATGCAGTTACATTTAAAGCATCGTTTAACAGACCTAACTTATATTACGAAGTACGCCCAAAGACCAAGCAGGTAGATAGCGATATTATTCGTTTTATAAAACAACACGAAGGAAAATCGGGGATTGTATATTGCTTAAGCAGAAAGCGTGTAGAAGAACTGGCGCAAGTGCTACAGGTAAATGGCATAAAAGCCTTGCCGTATCATGCCGGTTTAGACGCTAAAACCCGTGTGAAGCATCAAGATATGTTTTTAATGGAAGATGTAGATGTTGTTGTGGCTACCATTGCCTTTGGTATGGGGATAGACAAACCAGACGTGCGGTTTGTTATCCATCACGATATTCCTAAAAGTATAGAGAGTTATTACCAAGAAACAGGTCGCGCTGGCCGCGATGGTGGCGAAGGACATTGTTTGGCTTATTATTCGTATAAAGACATCGAAAAATTAGAAAAATTCATGTCAGGTAAACCTGTGGCAGAGCAAGAAATTGGGCATGCCTTATTACAGGAAGTTGTAGCTTTTGCAGAAACATCGATATCCAGACGAAAATTTATTCTACATTATTTTGGTGAAGAATTCGATAATGAAACTGGAGAAGGTGGCGATATGGATGATAATGTAAGACATCCTAAAAAACAGCACGAAGCCAAAGACGATGTAAAGCTACTTTTAGAAACCATTAAAAAGACTAAAGAAAAATACAAATCGAAAGATTTGGTTAACGTGTTGGTGGGTAAAGCCAATGCGCTTATTAAATCGCATAAAACCGATGAGCAACCTTTTTTTGGTAAAGGTAAAGACCAAACCGATAAATACTGGATGGCTTTGGTACGACAAGTATTGGTTGCTGGTTACCTTAAAAAGGATATCGAAACTTACGGTGTGTTAAAATTAAACGATAGTGGTAAAGCATTTGTTAAGCAACCAGAATCGTTTATGATGACCGAAGACCACGAGTACAGCGAAACCCAAGATGATGGTGTTATTACCATGGCTAAAGGTGGTGGTGCTAGTGCCGACGAGGCTTTAATACGGTTGTTAAAAGATTTGCGTAAGAAAAATGCCAAAAAATTAGGTGTTCCACCTTTTGTTATTTTTCAAGATCCTTCTTTGGAAGATATGGCTTTAAAATATCCCATGACGATTGCTGAGCTATCTAATGTACATGGCGTAGGCGAAGGTAAAGCCAAAAAATACGGTAAAGACTTTGTAGATCTAATTGCTAATTATGTTGAAGAACACGATATTGTAAGACCCGAAGATCTTGTAGTAAAATCTACTGGATTAAATTCTGGACTAAAATTATATATCATTCAAAATATCGATCGTAAATTACCATTAGATGATATTGCAGCTGCTAAAGGCATGGAAATGGCCGACTTTATTAAAGAAATGGAAGCTATTGTGTTTTCTGGCACAAAATTAAATATCGATTATTGGATTGATGATATTTTAGATGAAGACCAGCAAGAAGAAATTCACGATTATTTCATGGAATCGGAAACCGATAAAATAGATGTTGCCATTGAAGAATTTGATGGCGATTACGACGATGAAGAATTGCGTTTGTATCGTATAAAATTTATTAGTGAGGTGGCAAATTAGCTGCTTTCAGTTCGAGAAAATTAGAAAAAAACGAGGGTTTTAAAAGTTAATCTTTCGTCAATCTGAATTTATTTCAGATTCTCATTATTATTGATTTTAAATAAGATGAGATTCTGTGTCAAGCACAGAATGACGCACTGTTAAACTTTTAAAA
Source organism: Formosa sp. A9 (assembly GCF_051200825.1). Lineage (GTDB taxonomy): Bacteria > Bacteroidota > Bacteroidia > Flavobacteriales > Flavobacteriaceae > Formosa. The sequence continues at coordinate 1,572,606 of NZ_CP195158.1, forward strand.
GCCTCGTTTTATATAAAGCCTTTTATTATTTGCTTAATTTCCAGACAAAGTATAACATTGTTTGGCTATTTCTAATTCTTCATTGGTAGGGATAACCAGAATTTTGGTTTTAGAATCGGTTGTGCTAATCGTTCTAATTTCCGGACTGCGAATGGCGTTAAGCTCTTCATCTAAAATCAAATTAAAATACGACATATCTTTACATACTAATTGTCGCATTGTTGCACTGTTTTCGCCAATACCAGCTGTAAATACTATGGCATCTAAACCGTTCATTGCAGCGGTATAGCTACCAATATATTTTTTTATTCGGTATGCATTCATTTCTAAAGCTAGGGTGCAATTCTTATCGCCTTTAGCGGCTTTAGCTTCTATATCTCTTAAATCGCTATGCCCGGTTAGCCCTAGCATACCGCTTTTTTTCTGAAGTACAGTATTAACGTCTTTTAAAGTATATCCTAAATTATCAACCATATGAAAAATTAAACCGTGGTCTATATCGCCACTTCGAGTTCCCATAATTAAACCATTGGTCGGACTAAACCCTAAGGAGTGATCTATACTTTTGCCATTGTGTACGGCGGTCATACTACAGCCGTTTCCTAAATGAATGACAATAATTTTTGAGGTTTGTAATTGTAAGTATTCTATAGCTTTTTCTGAAACGTATTTGTGACTTGTGCCATGAAAACCGTACAACCTAACTTTGTGATCGTTTAAAAGTTCGTTTGGAATGGCGTATTTGTAGGCTTTTTCTGGAATTGTTTGGTGAAAGGCGGTATCGAACACCGCTACTTGTGTCGCTTTTGGGAACATATTTTCTGCTACGACGATACCTTCGTAATTAGATGGGTTATGAAGCGGCGCTAAAGAGAATAAACTTTTAATTTTATCTTTCACTTTTTTATCGATTACAGTAGTGTCTGTAAATGTGCTACCGCCATGTACCACCCGATGTCCAATAATGGCAATATCATCGGTAGATTGTATAACGCCTACTTTTCGGTCTAATAAAAGATCTACTATTTTTTCTAAACCTACGCTGTGGTTTTGTATTTCCGTTAAAGTATCTATTGCATTCGTCTCTGTTTTGTAATGTAATTCGGCGTTGTAAAGTCCAATGCGTTCTACCAAACCAGAAGCAATAACAATTTTGGAAGGCATTTCTATAAGTTGAAATTTAATAGATGAGCTTCCGGAGTTAATAACGAGTATTTTCATAATAAATTAAAGTGTTGTAAGGCTGTTTAATTAAAGGCCTTGTGCTTGTATAGCAGTTAAAACTACGGTGTTAAAGACGTCGTCTACGGTACATCCTCGGCTTAAATCGTTAACGGGTTTATTAAGCCCTTGTAACATTGGACCAATAGCCAAAGCGCCTGTTTCTCTTTGTACGGCTTTATAGGTGTTGTTTCCTGTGTTAAGGTCTGGGAATATAAGCACTGTGGCCTGTCCTGCAACTTCGGAGCCAGGCATTTTACTTTTACCGACATTCAAATCAACTGCGGCATCGTATTGTATTGGACCTTCTATTTTTAGGTCAGGACATTTTTGTTTTACAATTTCTGTGGCTTCTCGCACTTTTTCTACATCGGCACCTTGTCCAGAGGTTCCCGAAGAATACGATAACATGGCAACTCTAGGTTCTATACCAAAGGCAGCGGCACTGTGGGCCGATGATATGGCAATTTCTGCCAATTGTGCGGCATTAGGATTTGGGTTAATAGCGCAATCTCCAAATACAGAAACGCGATCGTCTAGGCACATAAAGAATACCGATGATACGATAGAGCAACCAGGTTTAGTTTTTATAAATTGTAAAGCAGGACGAATGGTGTGTTGCGTCGTGTGTATTGCACCCGATACCATGCCATCGGCATCGCCCTTATAAATCATCATTGTTGCAAAATACGAGACATCGTTCATCATATCCCGAGCCATATCCATATTTACATTTTTGTGCTTGCGGAGCTCGTAGAAGGTGTTTACATAATCTTCGAATTTACTGTACGAAGCAGGTAAAATAATCTGTACTTTCTTTAAATCAAACTGCAACCCAATTTCATTAACTTTAGCTTTTATGGCTTTTGGGTCGCCTAACAGCACAATGTCTACAATATCTAATACAGCCAAACGGGCGGCTGCTGTTAAAATTCTAGGATCTAGTGCTTCGGGAAGTACAATGCGTTTTTTATGTTTGAGTGCTTTTTGAATCAGGTTAAACTGAAACATTCTTGGGGTAATTACTTTATTTTCGAAAGAAGTTAATTTATCTAATAATCCTTCGGCAGAGACGTATTTCTGAAAGGTTTCTATAGAGGTTAATATTTTAGACTTGCTTTCGGCATAGATATTAGATTTTATATTACCAATTTTATGTGTGGTGTTAAAGGTGCCGTCGTTTACAGAAATTACAGGAACCACGGTAGATAAGCCATCTATTAATTGCAATATAGGCGGTTCTGGTTTTATGCCGCCAGTTAAAACAATACCAGAAATACTAGGGTAGTTGCTGGAAATATGTGCTTGCAACGAACCTAAAATTAAATCGGCGCGATCTCCTGGGGTTATTACAACAGAACCTTCTGTAATGTGGGTTAAAAAGTTGCGTAATTGCATAGCTCCCACAGCAAATTTACCCGATAAATTACTTAAATGTTCCTCGCCAAAGAGCACTTCTCCCTGGAGTGTGTCTTTTATTTCTTTCATTGTTGGCGATGCTAAAGACTTTACCATAGGTATGGTTAAAACTTCTACATGATCTGGCAGAAATTTTTGTAGCGCGGCGGTCAGAATATCGATGTTTTTAGGTTGTATTTTGTTAGCAATGAGGGCGATAACTTCAACATCTTCTTCTTTATATGTTTTATAAGCCATTTCCAAGCTGCTTGTAAACTCTTCTAGGGTTTTACCAACTCCGGTACTTACTAAAAGTGTAGGCAACCCTAGGTTTTTAGCAATATTAACATTCCAGTCGAATTCAAAAACACTACCTTCTCCAGTAAAGTCGGTACCTTCAACCAGTATAAAATCGTATTGCTCTTCTAAAGCTTTGTATTTTTTAATAATAATGTCTAGAGAATCACCTATTTTACCTGCATTTCTATTTTGCATAATTTCGTTACGGGTAAGGGCATAGGTGTCGGTATAAGGAATATCTAGATTAAAATGCGATAAAATGGTTTCTATGTGGTTATCGTGTTTACCTGATGCATCTTTATTAATTACAGGTCTAAAATAAGCTACTTTGGCTGTCTTTCCTAAAATGTTTTGCATTAGCCCTAGCGAGATGATAGATTTACCGCTGTTAGGTTCTAAAGTGGCAATGTAAAGTCCTTTATTCATTATATGAATTTTAATTTCCTACTAATTTAATGATTTTTAAGCGTTTTTTTTAACAGTTAGAATTAGAAATTTACTAACTATTAATATGGTATTAAAATGCAAAGGTCTACATTTTAGGATTGTTAAGTACTGATATTTGTCATGTTTTAAAGCTTAATTTACACGAGGTCCTTTTTTGAAATGCAGTTGATTTATATAAGTATGGCTTTCTAAATTTGAAAGTAAATTACGCCTTGTACAGAAGCTCATTTAACAACACGATAACGCAATAAGGCTTTTTATTGGCCAATCATTTTTTTATCTTTGCACCTCATTTAAAAAGAAACCAATGCAAGACGGATTATACGCCAAATTTAATACTACAAAAGGCGACATTTTAGTAGCTTTAGAGTTCGAGAAAACTCCAGGAACAGTTGGGAATTTTGTGGCTTTGGCCGAAGGTAATTTAGAAAACTCGGCTAAACCTCAAGGCAATCCTTATTATAACGGATTGAAATTTCACCGTGTGATTCCAGATTTTATGATTCAAGGTGGTTGCCCACAAGGTACAGGAACTGGAAATCCAGGATATCAATTCGATGACGAATTTCACCCAGAATTAAAACACGATCGCCCAGGTATATTATCTATGGCCAATGCAGGTCCAGGCACTAACGGGAGTCAGTTTTTTATCACGCACGTAGAAACCCCATGGTTAGACAACGCGCATACTGTTTTTGGGCATGTTGTAGAAGGACAAGAAGTAGTAGATGCTATTGCGCAAGGCGATGCAATCGAATCGTTAGAAATTATACGCGTAGGCGAAGCAGCAGAAGCGTTCCATGCTGTTGAAGCTTTTAGAACTTTTGAAGGTGCTCGCGAAAAACGTTTAGCAGAGGCTAAAGCGGCACAAGATGCCGAGTTAGATAAAATTGCGGCTGGTTTTAATAAAACCGATAGCGGATTGCGTTACCAAGTGCTTCAAGCGGCAAAAAGCGGAAAAAAAGCCAAGCAAGGCCAAACCGTTTCAGTACATTATAAAGGACAGTTAACAGACGGTACGGTTTTCGATTCTTCATATAAAAGAAAAGAACCAATAGAATTTCCTATAGGTGTTGGTCAAGTTATTCCAGGTTGGGATGAAGGTATTCAACTGTTAGAAGTTGGCGATAAGGCACGTTTAGTTATTCCGAGTACTTTGGGTTACGGGTCTCGCGGTGCAGGTGGTGTAATTCCGCCAGACGCTACACTTATTTTTGATGTAGAGCTTATGGATGTTAAATAATATCTATTAGAAATAGAACAAACTAAAGCTACCTAAAAAAGGTAGCTTTTTTTATGAATTGTAGTTTTTTTACCTTAAAAATATTTAACTTAATGGTTTGTAAATAAAACTATTATGAGGTGTAAAATTACGCTATTCTGTATTTTAATGTCTGCCATGGCTTGGGCTCAAGACCCATTTTTAACAGTGACTTCAAAAGATTCTGTAGGCGAGAAACCAAGATTTAAAAGTAGTTTGGGGGTTAATATGAAGCTGAATGGCTATTTAGATTTATATGGTGGGTTAAACGATAGCGAAACGTTTAATGTTGGGCGTATAAATGTATTCGGAACTAATGACGATAAAAGTCTGAAGGTAGATTTATACCAAACGCAATTGCAGCTTAAAACCACGTACATACAAAAAGATGGTCGGGTTATACAAGCAGTAGTAGAGTCTGATTTTTGGGGAGGCAATGGCCACATGAGATTGCGTAAAGCCTACGTAGAGACTACACACTGGCAAATTGGACAAACCTGGAATAATTTTGGAGATGAAGCACTTTGGCCAAATATTATGGAATGGGAAGGACCGCCATCGGGCATTTGGTTGCGTACACCACACATAAAATACATGAACACATTTGCGGATACTAGTTGGATTTACGAAGCGAGTTTAGAAGCTCCGATTAACACTAATTTTGCATACGAAGAATTACAACCATTGGTAGATGAAGCCGATCAGGTGTTTCCCGACATTACTTTTGCGATTAAACATAAACAGGATTGGGGGCACTTAAGAATGTCGTCCATTTTTAGAAGCGTACGCTATAAATTAAATGATGAAGTAGATAGTTTTGTTGGGTATGGACTAACCTTTAGCGGCATGTATAAGCCTAACAAAAATAGTTTCCAGTTTCAGATTGTGGGAGGTAAAGGCATTTCTGCCTATCTAACTACGGTTGCAGGAAGCGGTTACGATGGTTATCCGTCTAGCGGAGGCGATTTTGATGCCACGCCAGCTTTTGGCGGATGGGCCTCTTACGAATATTTTTTTACAGACAAATGGCATGCTAATGCGGTATTAGGGTTTACTCGATTTAATTTAGACGATTCCGAAAGGTTTATTGTTAACGAAACTACCGATATTGATGAGGTTTATTTAGAGGGCGATTTTGTCCATCAGCATTATTATGGTATTTTTAATGTGATGTACGATGCTTACGAACGCATGACAGTAGGTTTAGAGTTGGATTATGGAGTGAAGGATTTAGACATCTCTGGAGCTGTAAATACTGTTGATGGAAGCATTTCTAAAAGTTGTGATGCCATGCGAATAAGTTTTGGATTTATGTATTATTTTTAATTTAGATTATGGAAACTTCTGAAGAACAATTAAAATATCCAATCGGTCATTTTGAATGTCCCGATACAATTACAGAGCATCACCTAAAAACATGGGTAGCGGTTTTAGATGGTTATCCAAAACGTTTAAATGCCTTAGTGAAGCCTTTAACCGATTATCAATTAGATTCTGAGTACCGTCCAGGCGGTTGGACGATTAGACAAGTGGTACACCATATAGCCGATAGCCACCATCATAGTTATACGCGGTTTAAATGGAGTTTAACAGAAGATACGCCGTTAATTAAAGCCTATAATCAAGACGAGTGGGCTAAGTTAGAAGATACGAAACACGCACCTGTAAGTATGTCTTTATTGCACATAGAAGCCATTCATAAAAAATTGGTGTATTTAATACGAACGTTATCCGAAACCGATTTAAACAAAAGTTTTGTGCATCCCGAAACGCAAAAAACGGTACCGCTAAAAGAAAATATAGGTATTTATGCTTGGCATAGTAACCATCATTACGCCCATATTTTAAAAGCTCTAGAACGCAAAGGGTGGATTACGATTTAAACCACTTAATATTGCAGCCAATACTTGGTTTTTGTGGCTGGGTATTTTCCACATTGTTTAAAATACAATTTAGGGCATGTCTAATGGCTTCTCCTGTAACTGGTATATTGTTTCCAGGCCTAGAATCGTCTAGCTGCCCGCGATATTGCAGTTTTAAAGCGGCATCGAATACATAAAAGTCAGGTGTGCAGGCTGCATCATAAGCTTTTGCAACGTCTTGGGTTTTATCGTATAAATAAGGGAAATTATAACCTTTAACAGCGGCATGTGCTTTCATTTTATCTGGGCCATCTTGCGGGTAATGTTCTACATCGTTACTGGAAATACCAATACAGTTTACACCTTCAGTTTTAAAGTCTTTTGCAAGATTTACCAATTCTGCATTTACATGTTTTACAAAAGGGCAGTGGTTGCATATAAAAAATAGTACTGTTGCTTTTTCGCCTTTAAGTTGGTCTAAAGACAAAACGGTATCCGAAATTGTATCTAATAGTTTAAAATCTGGTGCCTTAGTATTTAAAGGCATCATATTGGAAGGAGTATTGGCCATGATGTGAAATTTTTATCAAAGTTCGTAATAATTTGTACTTTTAAAAAATGAAAAACACCATAAATTTTGAGGATTTTAGCCAAGTCGATTTACGGGTTGGTACTATTATAGAGGTTAACGATTTTCCTAAAGCGAGAAACCCTGCCTACCAATTGCATATTGATTTTGGAACATTAGGTATTAAAAAAACATCGGCGCAAATAACAACTTTATACAACAAGGAAGATTTATTAAACAGACAAATAGTGGCTGTTGTTAATTTTCCTAAAAAACAAATTGCAAATTTTATGAGCGAATGCTTGGTTTTAGGGGCGGTTAAGGAGAAAGATGTTATGCTGTTACATCCAGAATTACAGGTTAAAAACGGGACACCCGTACTTTAATATATGCAGGATATAGATCTGGTAAAAATTAATTTTAATAGCGATAGCCTATGGGTTTTAAATATTGCCTTAGCTGTAGTTATGTTTGGTGTTGCCTTAGGAATTACCACAAACGATTTTAAAGAATTATTAAAACATCCAAAGCTTGTAGGTGTTGGCCTGTTATCGCAATTTGTTTTGCTACCGCTTTTAACCTACGGTATAATAGTTTTAGTAGCGCCAAAACCAAGTATCGCTTTGGGAATGATGATGGTTGCTGCTTGTCCAGGAGGCAATATTTCGAATTTTATGACGCACTTGGCCAAAGGAAACGCAGCGTTATCGGTAAGTCTTACAGCGCTGTCTACATTTGTAGCTGTATTAATGACGCCTTTTAATTTTGAGTTTTACGGACATTTATACGCACCAACGGCACATATTATAAAAGATGTAGCATTACAGCCTTTAGATTTAATACAAGTGGTGATGCTAATTTTAGGAATTCCGTTGGTTTTAGGCATGTTGGTAAGGCACTTTAAACCGCACTTTTCGGTAAAACTATCTAAATTACTTAAACCTTTTTCAATATTAGTATTTGTGTCAATTGTAATCATTGCGTTTTCAAACAATATAGAGGTTTTTGAAGCGTATGTCGGTCAGGTTTTGTTTATAGGAATAGGCCATAATTTTCTGGCTTTATTGATGGGCTTTTTTGTAGCCAAAGCTTTTAAATTGTCTTTCGACAATCAAAAAACCATTGCTATAGAAACAGGAATACAGAATTCTGGATTAGGATTACTTTTAATATTTACTTTTTTTAATGGTTTAGGCGGAATGGCAATAATTGCTGCGTTTTGGGGTGTCTGGCACATTATATCTGGTTTAATAATCGCATTTTATTGGTCTAATAAAGCTATAAATAGATGAGGTTTTCAAATATAGGTTTATCTATTGTAAGAAGTTATGTTGCTTTAGGCTTGTATTTTAACTATAAAAAAATACAGGTGAGAGGTAAGGAACATGTGCCTGAAAATAAGCCGGTTTTATTTTTATCGAATCACCAAAACGCATTGATGGATGCTTTAATAATAGCTACTAAATCTGGTCGTTTTTGTTATTATTTAACCCGTGCCAGTGTGTTTCAAAAGCCAGTTATCGCTCGAATTTTAAAACGGTTACGCATGTTGCCTGTATACAGAGTTAGAGATGGTTGGCAAACAATTAGTAATAATAACGATATTTTTAAACGCTGTACAACATTATTGCATGACAACGAAGCTATAGTTATTTTTCCAGAGGGGAATCATTCTTTAAAACGAAAAGTGCGTCCGTTAAGTAAAGGGTTTACGCGATTGGTTTTTGAGACGTTAGATGCCTATCCTAATATAGCGTTGCAACTGCTTCCTGTAGGTGTAAACTACCAAAATGCCAAACAATATGGCGATAGTATGCTATTACAGATTGGACAATCTTTAGTTGTAAATAAGGAGTTTTTGAAAGACAGGAAACAAGTCGAAAAAGAATTGAAAATAACTATTCAAAATCAGATTCAGCAATTAACAACACATATTTCTTCGCCAGATTACGATAGTATGGCGCATCGCTTGCATAAGCATAATGCCAATTTTTTAAATCCAGAACAAGTTAATTATTATATAGAACAGGAAGCTATAATTGAAGGTTTTGAGCAAAAACCAACGGCGTTTTTAGGTTTGAAATCACTTTTTAAATACGCCTTAATTTTGAATGTATTTCCGGTGTATTGGCTTTGGAAATTGGTTTTACGGCCAAAAATTAAAGAAGATGAGTTTATGGCTACTTTTAGGTTTGCTTGGTCTATAACCTTAGTGCCTATGTATTTGCTTTTAGTAGCAATTACTTTAGGATTATTATTGGGATGGCATTTAGCCTTAGGGTGGTTATTGACAGTTTTAACAATAGCTTTGTTGGCTGTAAAACTTTAAGAAAAAAAAAGACCATTACTTTTTTGCGAGGTAATGGTCTTTAAGGGTATTGTTAAATATCATCAAAATCGATATCTGTAAATTTTTCGGCAGCGCTTTGGCCTACTTCTACGCTTTCAGCTATGGCATCGTCGTCATTGTACTCTTTTTTAAAGTCTTTTTGGTGACGCTCGCTAATAACTTCATCTCCCTTTTCATTAATAATGTAATCGGTCATTTCTTCTAAAATATCTCTAAATTCAGCGAAGTCTTCTTTGTAAAGGTATATTTTATGTTTTTTGTAGTGGTACGACCCGTCGTCGTTGGTAAATTTTTTACTTTCAGTAATTGTTAAGTAATAATCTCCTGCTTTAGTCGCTCTAACATCAAAGAAATATGTTCGTCTTCCAGCGCGCAATACTTTAGAAAAAATCTCCTCTTTCTCCATCATGTCATTATTATTCATAGTCCTATTTGCTATTAATAAAATTTATAAATGTTAATTTATGTTGCTATTAATTTTTTGAAATGAAAAGCAATTTGCATTCAAAAATCTAAAAAAAAGAATTACCAACCAACAAATTATGATAATTCTTTTTCACTAAGTTGCTTTAAATATAGGGTTTTGTAGTAACCCTCGGCGTTAATTAGCGCGTTATGTGTGCCTTGTTGAATAATTTTTCCATCGTCTAAAACAATAATTTTGTCGGCATTTTTAGCCGAAGACACTCTGTGGCTTACAATAATCGTTGTTTTTCCTGTTGCGATTTTATATAAGTTAGACAGAATTTTTTCTTCGGTTTCGGTATCTACAGCCGACAGGCAATCGTCGAACAATAATATTTTAGGATCTTTAATAATGGCGCGTGCAATAGAAACCCGTTGTTTTTGCCCGCCAGATAAGGTAATGCCACGCTCGCCTAAAATGGTATTGTAACCTTGGGCAAATTTTGTAATGTTTTTATGTACTTGGGCTAATTTTGCGGCTTCTATAACTTCGTCTTCGGTGGCATTTTCTTTACCAAAACGGATATTGTTTTTTATGCTGTCCGAAAACAAAAAGGCATCTTGTGGTACATAGCCAATACTATCCCTTAAGCTATACAGGTTTAGTTGGTCTATCGGGGTATTGTCTATGGTAATTGTACCAGAATTACAGTCGTAAAGTCTGCCTATAAGATCTAAAACGGTAGATTTACCCGAACCTGTTTTACCAATAATTGCTAGCGTTTCGCCATGTTTTATAGAAAAACTAACCTGTTTTATGGCTTCAATATTGGTGTCGTCGTAGGTGAAAGATACGTTGTTAAAAGCAATATCTCCAGTAATGTTTGAAGGCGTTTCAACTGTGTTTTTTATTTCGGGTTCTATGTCTAAAAATTCATTGATGCGTTTTTGCGAAGCTTCAGCTTGTTGTATAATCGACGTTACCCAGCCAACAGTAGCCACTGGCCAGGTGAGCATGTTTACATAAATAATAAATTCGGCAATAGTACCAAGGCTATCAATTTCTCCATCAATATATTGCATGCCCCCAATGTAAATAACAATTAAATTACTAATACCAATTAAAAGCACCATCATAGGAAAAAACAGCGCTTGAATGCGCACCAATGCCAATTGTTTGTCTTTACTGCCTTCGGATAAATTTTCGAAATTTGTAGCCGTTTGTGGCTCGATACCGTAAGCTTTTATCACAGAAATACCACTAAAACTCTCTTGTGTAAACGTTGATAATTTTGATAAATACACCTGTACTATGGTACTACGTTTGTGGATTTCTTTACTTAATTTATAAATCGCTATCGATAAAATAGGAAGCGGTACAATGGTATACAGGGTTAGGGTAGGTGCTTCGCTATACATGTACAAGAGTGCAATAATAAATAGCGTAATGGTATTAATGCTATACATAATAGCTGGGCCAGCATACATACGAACGCGACCAACGTCTTCGCTTATACGGTTCATTAAATCGCCAGTACGATTCTTTTTGTAGAAGTTTAAAGATAAGCGCTGATATTGTTGATAGATTTCGTTTTTTAAATCGTATTCAATATAGCGCGACATGTTAATAATGGTTTGTCGCATTAAAAAAGTAAAAATACCAGCAACAATAGCAGCACCTATAATGTAAAGAATATCTTCTAAAAGTTCGGCGCGTACCACAGCAGGATCTGTAATTACACCTTGTTGATAGTCTTCTACAACCTTAAAAATTTCGCGAACAAAACGCGGGGTAAACAGTAAAAAGATACGTGCAATTATGGTTATTAAAATACCAATTATAAGTTGGGTTTTATATTTAAGAAAGTATTTGTTTAAATGTTGAAGGGCTTTCATTAAGCTTTAAAATTTATATAATCGATTGATTTTTTAAGAAAAATAATTTTGAGAATATGATAATTTAGTGTTAGTTTTGGCATGTGTTTTTAAGAATATTTTAAAATAAACAACATTAACTTAAAAAATAGCTAAAATGGTTTCAGACGTTATTCATGCAAACGAACTTTATAAAGTTGATCCTGTTTTCGGGCAGATCTCTTTTAATAATCATGAGCAAATTGTATTTTGCAACGACAAAGATACAGGTTTAAAAGCAATAATTGGTATACATAATACAGTATTAGGTCCAGCGTTGGGAGGAACCAGAATGTGGAACTACAATAACGAATGGGAAGCCTTAAATGATGTTTTGCGCTTATCGCGTGGAATGACTTATAAGTCGGCTGTAACAGGTTTAAATTTAGGTGGCGGTAAAGCCGTTATTATTGGAGATGCTAAAACCCAAAAAACACCAGAATTAATGAAGAAATTTGGTGAGTTTGTAAATGGTTTAAGCGGAAAATACATTACAGCAGAAGACGTAGGTATGGAAACTGCCGATATGGACTTGGTACGTGAAGTAACACCTTATGTAACGGGAATTTCAGAATCTAAAGGCGGTGCAGGTAATCCGTCGCCAATTACAGCTTTTGGCGTTTACATGGGGATGAAAGCTGCTGCTAAGTTTAAATTCGGATCGGATAATTTAGATGGCAAATCGGTTTTAGTACAAGGTATTGGCCATGTTGGAGAGGCTTTGGTAGACCATTTAACTAAAGAAGGTGCTAAAGTTATTATTAGCGATTTAAACCAAGAGCGTTTAGAGGCTGTTAGTAAAACCTATGGTGCCAGCATTTATAATGGTAACGATTTATATAGTGAGTCTGTAGATATTTATGCACCTTGTGCTTTGGGCGCTACAGTTAATAACGATACCGTTAATAAAATTCAAGCTAAAATTATTGCTGGTGCAGCTAATAACCAATTGGCTAACGAGCAAGAGCACGGTTTAATTTTACAGGAACGCGGTATTGTTTACGCACCAGACTTTTTAATTAATGCCGGTGGTATTATTAATGTTTATGCCGAATTAGAAGGTTACGGTAAACAGGAAATTATGCGTAAAACAGAAAATATATACAATACAACTTTAGACATTTTAACCAATGCCGAAGTAAATGGTATTACAACCCACGAAGCAGCGCTTCAGGTGGCTAAAGCCAGAATAGAAAACAGAAAAAAAGAGAATAATAAATAATATTATTAGCTTAAAAAGTTTATTTTTGCAGGGCGAAAGTGAAATCACTTTCGCCTTTTTAATTTCAGGGTCAATTTAGACTTAAATGTATATCAATCATCTTAAAAAGATAATAAAAAGTTCTTTGTAAACATGCTTAACAGACGTCATATTCGAATAAAAGTCATGCAAACCATTTACGCCTTTAAAGGTGGGGAGAGTGACGATTTTAGTAAAGATCAAAAATTTTTATCGCATAGTTTAGAGGATATGTACAGTCTCTATTTGTTGCAATGGTCTTTACTTATTGAAGTACAAAAAATGGCCGAAGATTATTTAGATAAATCTTCTTTAAAACACTTACCGACGGCCGAAGATAAAAATCCGAACAGAAAATTTGTTAACAACGAAGTGCTTCAACTTCTAAAAAATAACCGTGCCTTAAAAGACGCTTTAGAACGTTACGGTGTTAACAACTGGGATTTAGACGATGAGTATGTAGAACTTATCTACAAAGCTATTTTAGCAAGCGATTTATATAAAGAGTATATGAAAACGCGTACCTCTTCATTTAAAGAAGACAAGCATTTTATTGTAGATGTTTTTAAAGAAATTATAGCTCCTAACGACAAACTTTACGATTATTTAGAAGATAAGAATTTAACTTGGTTAGACGATTTACCAATCGTAAATACTACCATTTTAAAGCAGTTGCGCAAAGTAAAGTCAGATGCAGCAGATACTTTTTTTGTGCCTAAATTATTTAAAGATATAGACGATAAGGAGTTTGCTATAAAATTGTTTAAAAAAACCATTTTAAACCAAACCAAACTTAACGAAGCTATTGATGCTAAAGCTAAAAACTGGGAAGCAGAGCGTATTGCACAAATAGATTATATTTTATTGCAAATGGCTGTTTGCGAGCTTCAAAACTTTCCTTCTATACCTGTTAAAGTAACTATAAACGAGTATTTAGAAATTGCCAAAGAATATTCTACACCTAAAAGTAGCATATTTATAAATGGTATTTTAGATAAGCTGGTAAAGGAATATCAAGAAAAGGGAACCTTAAATAAAGTAGGGCGTGGGTTGATGTAATAGGAAATTATTATTACATTTATGCCCTCAAAAAACATTATCATGAAAAAAATAATATTAGGATTAAGCACCTTATGTTTAATCGCTTTTACATCTTGTAAAGACGATGCTTCAAAAAAAATTAGCGAACAAAATGTTGCAGAAGCTGCAGAACGCGATGCCAATGCTTCAAAATTTCCAGTAATTGCTTTTGAAGAAACAGAGCACGATTTTGGAGAAATTGAATCTAAAACTCAGGTAGAAACTGTATTTAAATACAAAAATACAGGAGAAGCCCCATTAGTTATTACCAATATTGCTACCTCTTGTGGTTGTACTGTACCAAAAGACTGGAGCAAAGAGCCTTTAGCACCAGGCGAAACTGGGCAGTTTACCGTTAAGTTTAATGGTTCTGGCGCTAATAACGTAACTAAAACAATTACTGTGACTTCTAATACAGAGTCTGGTAAAGATTTAGTTAAAATTAAAGCGTTTGTAAAGCCAGATCCTAATGCGCCTAGCAAAATTCAAAAATCACCAGTACCTCAAATACAATCGTAATCCATGGGAGAAGGTATGATGGGCTCTGTTTTGCCGTTTATATTAATATTTGTGGTTATGTATTTCTTTATGATTGCACCGCAAATGAAACGTCAAAAGAAAGAAAAGAAATTTGCAGCCGAGTTAAAACGCGGCGATCGTGTAGTTACTAAAAGTGGTATGCACGGGAAAATTGTAGATTTAAACGATAAGGATAACAGTTGTGTTATTGAAACTTTAGCTGGTAAAATTAAGTTTGAGCGTTCTGCTATTTCTATGGAAATGAGCGAACCTTTAAATAAAACACCAGAAACTAAGTCTAAATAGGCTCTGGATCTATACAATAATAAAAAGGCTTTCAAATATTAATTTTGAAAGCCTTTTTTAATGCAAGTATGTTTTTATATTTACTCTACAGCATCCTTTTTAAAGAAGTTAAAGACGTTTTTAACTTGCGATTCATCGAAATCGCCATCTTCTAGCGCTTTAGCTAATTGTATAATTTGTTGCGGTTTCATATCGTCTCCTAAAACCCGTAACACACCAAACCCGAGTTCGTTAGAGCTGCCAAACACGATTAGTTCGTCTATGGCATTTTCGTCGTCTCCTAAATATTTTAAGGTTATTTTACCGCCATGGCTGTTAACGTCCATAAGGTCGTTGTAACTGGTGTTGTTAAGAATGTCTTTTACCTTGCTTAGTTCTTCATTATAAGATTCGGTTTGCGTATCATCTTTTTTATAACCTAAAAAGTTAAGGTGTTTAATAGATTTTATGGCTTGTTGTTGTTCGTCGTTTAATTTGGTTTCGTCTAAACCAAGCATCGAAACGGGTAAATCTACAGTTGTAAAGTTTTGTGTTTCTTGGTGGTCTACAAAATAGGTTTGTAATGTAGGCTCCGATTTGCAGCTTATTAAACTAAAGGCAACACAACAGGTTGCAATAAGGTAGTGTAATGCTTTCATGAGTTTGTAGTATTTTAATATCCAAGACTTACTATTAATAAGCCTTGGATTGATTTTTTATGCGATAAGCGAATTATTTTTTCTTGTCTAAGTGCTCGCCACCAGGAATGTTCATTTTACTGGTAAGTTTAGAGATTTCGTTTAAGTTAATATCGCCTGTTAAGAGCGCGATTACGGTTTCTATTTCTCGTTTTTTACCGTTAATTTCTATATCGGCTTCTTTGGTTAACTCGCCTATGCCGTTTACAAATATTAAGAGTTCTTTTACATGGTCTGCGTCTCGGCCTTCTTTTACATAAAACTTCATTTCTTTACCATCGTCTTTTACTTCCATTAGTTCTTCTAGACCTCCTTTTTTAGATTTCATCCAAGAAGCAATATCGGTAGCAATAGCTTTATCGTCTGTAATTATGGTTTTAAAACTGGTAATACTGTTTACCATATTTAAGTAAGCTTGAGATTCTGGATCGTCTGTGCTAATATCTAATTTAGCTAGCATCTGAAACATTTTTGGCTTAATATTTACATAAGTAACGTTTGGATTTTCGCTATATTTTTCGAAAATGCTTTGTGCCATCATACTGGCTGGTAATAGTACCAAGGCTATGGCCATTAAAATGAATTTTTTTGTCATTGTTTTTGCGTTAAAATTTATTGTTGTTTTCATGATTATTTATTGTTTTTAAAGATTAAGTTTGAAGATTGTTCTAATTCGTCGATATAATTTACAGTTGAAACCCCTGTGTTGTACGTTTTTAGGTAGCCCATGGTTGAAGCGCCTTTGTTTAAGGATTTAGAAATAAGCTCTAAAGATTTTACCACTTCGTTATATGCCAATTCGGGATCGTCGTAGGTTCCTAAATCGTTTTGGGTTGTTAAGGTTTGGGTAGACCTTAAATAAAACCCTAGCATAAGTACAGCTACAGCAGCGACAGATAACCACGAGTATATTTGTGTTTTTTTCTTGGCTTGTAATGGAATGTCTTTTGTAAACTGCTCTTGTTGATTGGCTTTAAAATAACCAAACATGTGTTTGTAAATTTCCAAATGTGGCGGGATGTCTTCCTGTTGAAAATACGTTTTTAAATACGCTTCTTCTTTTAAAGAAGTTTCTCCGTTTTCGTATTTTTCTATAAGCTTTTCTATATTATTTAATACCATAATTATGTGTATTAGTTAATTGTTCTCTAATTGTTTTTCTGGCTCTAGATAAGGCTACACGTACAGCCGTGTTCTTCATATTTAGCATTTTAGCAATTTCATCTAAATCGTATTGCTCGATATCTCTTAATTGAATAACCATACGTTGTTGTTCTGGTAAAGTTTCAATTATTTTGCCAACCCAGTTTAAACTATCTTCGGTTTCAACCTGTTTTTGTAAACTGGTTTGGTGGTCTTCGTAATTACTATGTACAATTTTTAAGTTTTGCGCTTGTTTCGATTTTAATTTGTCGTAACACAAATTTTTGGTCATGGTCATCGAAAAGGCTTCTACATTTTTATAAGTTGCAATACTTTTTTTGTTGTTCCATAGTTTAATCAAAATTTCTTGGGTCGCATCTTCTGCCTCCTCGTTAGAGATTAGTAACCGTTTAGCAAGACGGTATACCTTATCTTTAAAGGGCATTACAATGTTTAAAAATTCCGACTGATTCATTGGTCTTTTATTGGTTGTTCGCTTATTTGGCGTATTTGATATTACGACGACTCATTTGTTTTTTTGTTACAAAACATTTTTCATACATGTAAATTTCCAGTAAATTTAGCGATTTATAAATGGAGATTATGCCCCGATTAAAACACCTACTTTTAGTTAATTGCTTAGTGTTGTTGGTAACATCTTGCTTTAAAGATCAAGATGATTATCCTGTAGTTTCGCAAGATATTAACGATTTTGTTTGGAAAGGATTGAATGCCTTTTACTTGTATAAAGACCAAGTTCCCGATTTGGCCGATACCCGATTTGGTAACCAAACAGATTACAACAATTATTTGTCTGGCTTTTCTGCGCCAGAAGATTTGTTTTACAATTTATTATATAACAGAACGACAGAAGACCGTTTTAGTTGGATAACCGATGATTACATTGCATTAGAGCAACAGTTTAGCGGGCAATCTGTAAGCCATGGTATGGAATACGGATTGGTCAAATTTTCGCAAAGTAATACTGTATTTGGTTATGTGCGTTATGTACTGCCTAATACCGAGGCCGAAGCCAAAGGAATTAAACGCGGAGATATTTTTAATAGGGTAGATGGTGTTGATTTGTATTACAATTCAGCTTCCGATACTAATATTGGGCTAATGCAAGGCGATAATTATACCATTGGTCTTGCTACTTATAACGACAATGGTACGCCCGAAACTAGCGATGATTTTATTTCAGAAACCGATACAGACATCGAACTTATAAAATCTAATTATACCGAGAATCCTATTTATTTACACAAAACCATCGAGCAATCTGGACAAAAAATAGGGTATTTAATGTATAATGGATTTACAGGTACCGATGCGTTCGACTCGCAATTAAACGCTGTTTTTGGACAATTTAAATCTGAAGCCATTAACGATTTGGTACTAGATTTAAGGTATAATCCAGGAGGTTCTGTACAAACCGCAACCTGGTTGGCTTCCATGATTACGGGGCAATTTACAGGCGAGGTTTTTGTTAAAGAACAATGGAATAGCTATTGGCAATCGTATTTTGAAAGTCAAAATCCAGACGCTTTATTAAATCCATTTGTAGATGAAATGATTAAAAGAAATTCCAATAATTCCACTGTGTTTCAAGAAACTATTAATCATTTGCAACTAAATCGGGTTTACGTTATTACTTCGGCGAGTACGGCCTCGGCAAGCGAATTAATAATTAACGGATTGAAACCTTACATTGAAGTTATTCAAATTGGCGATGTTACAGTTGGTAAGTATCAAGCTTCTCGTACCTTGTACGATTCGCCAGATTTTAGTAAAGACGGGGTAAACCCAACACACACGTATGCCATGCAGCCTTTAATTTTTAAATCGTTAAATGTTAATGATGTAACCGATTATTTCGAAGGCTTAACTCCTCAAATTTTTATTAAAGAACAGTATGGAAATTTGGGAGTATTGGGCGATGTTAACGAACCCTTATTACAAGAAGCCTTAGCGGCTATTTTAGGAACAAACAGAACAGGAGTACACAAGCATTTAAATACCAGCTACCAGTATTTAAGTAACAGTAAAGCCTTACAACCTTTGCCAAATGCCATGTACATAAACTAAACGTATGCATACTACATATTTTAATTGGAGCACCGGTAAAGATTCGGCGTTAGCCCTATACGAATTATTGCAGGACAGCAGTTTTAAGGTCACTAAATTAGTTACGACAGTCAATTCGCATTACCAGCGGGTGTCTATGCATGGTTTGCGAGTAGATTTACTAAAACGTCAGGTAGCTGCTTTAGGTTTACCTGTTCAATATATTGAATTGCCGGAATCGCCAGACATGGACGATTATAATGCGATTATGACTACGGTGACTACCCAACTTAAAACTGAAGGCTATACCCATGCTGCTTTTGGCGATATTTTTTTGGAAGATTTAAAATTTTATCGCGAAATGCAATTGATGGAAGTGGGCATTACTGGCGTATTTCCACTTTGGAAACGCAATACCAAGGAGCTCATGAAAATGTTCTTAGAACTAGGGTTTAAAGCGATTGTGGTGTGTGCTAATGCCAAATATTTTAATGCCGATTTTGTGGGTACCGTGCTAGACCAAAATGTAATAGATAACTTGCCAGAAGGGGTAGACCCTTGTGGCGAAAATGGCGAATTTCATACCTTTTGCTTTAGCGGACCACTATTTAAAGAACGTATAGCTTTTGAAATTGGCGAGACAACTTACCGCGAATATCCTGCCCCTAGTAAAAATGCTGAAGCTGTGGGGTTTTGGTATTGTGATTTGTTAGCCCAATAATTATTAATCTTCGGTGTCGAAACTTGTATGCTGATAAGCGCCTAAATCTGGTGTTGTAGTACGATTTACCTGAAGAATATCTAAAGGAACTTGATTGGCAAATGTAGAATTACCTTGATCTATTGCAGCCGAATTTTCACCTGTTATCAATGCGTTTTGATCTGCATTTTTAAAGTCTGGAGTGTCGTTAAAAATCATGTTTTCATAATGTGTGGCATCATCAAAATTGTAGTTTGGTCCATCAAATGTATTCGATGATGTTTTTTGAAAGCGGGCTAAACAATTCGTGAATTTAAAATTGAAGCTTACCGCTTCGTCTTCAATTTCATCTACAATAAATTCTGGGTTATCGTTGCCAAAAATGATACAGTTGTTAAAATTAGCTTCGACTAAGTCGGCTAAATAGGCTGTGTTTTCTTCATCTAACTCAAAATTATTAATGAGCAAGGCTGGGTATTGTCTAAAGCTTGTATTCCAATAGTTGGCAATCGTGCTGTGTGTAACGTTGTACTTGCCGCCCAATGTAGCCGCAAAAGAGGATTGTCCGCTATTGTTTATTACCATATTAGTAGCGGTTATAGACGTATTTCTTCCAAAAACGCCAAAGTTACTACTGTTATATATTTGTGTGTTGTTTAATTGAAGTTTGTTGTCGTTAGGGTTGCCTTCGCTTAAAATACCAATGGTAGCGTTTTTTATGGTTGTGTAATTAAATTGGTTGTTTTTACTGTCGTTAAATAACCAAATGGTGCCCCATTGCCCTGGAATATCCGAAAAATCGGGTTCTAAACGGTCGCCTTCAAAAATAACTTCGTTGTCTAAAGTTTCGCGGTTATTACTATAAGCGCCATTAACCTGTAAAGACGCACCCTCGCTGACAAATAAACCTGAATTCGCATGAAAATGTAAGCGTGCACCTGCATTAATGGTTAAGGTTTGGTTATTGGGTACCGCTGCGTAGCCATAAATAACATAGGGTTTGTTGTTGGTAAAGGTTAATTCGTTTTCGGTTAAATAGCGGCCTTGTATGTCGGTTTCTATCGTTTTGCCATTAACATTTATAGTTAAGGTTTCAATTAAACCATCGTCGCCTTTGCTTGGGTAAATGAATGTGGCATCTTTAACCAGTGTTACCAATTCTATGGTTTGCTGGTTAGAGCCAGCATCAAATTCTATTTTATCGGTGTATAAATACGTGCCTTCAGGATTGGCAAAGTTGTTGTAATCTATGGTCGTTTCAATAAAAACATACATGCTGTCTTTGGCTAAAAGCTCGACATTTTGAAATGATTTTCCTGATAAACCATCAACATTTAAACGGTATCCAGAAGCTTCGCCACGCGCTAATTGTAAAGTAGGAATAACAATATCTTTATTGCTATTGTTGTATACTTTTAAATTATAGGTACTAGAACCAATATTGGTAAAAACGGTATCTAAATACACAGTGTCTTTGGAAAAAGTAAGCTGACCCGTACTTGGTGCGAAGTCGAAATCTTTACGGCACGAGCTCCAAAGCAATAAAAAAATTAAACAAGATGTAAAGTAGATGATGCGTTTCATAAAAAGAAAAGTGCCTAGTTTAGGTTTAGTGGTAAAAATATAATTTTTGTACGATACAGACCGATTAAATGTTTAAAGTTATGGCTATTTGTTTTGAAAAATGGCTTTTACGTCTTCTGGTATTCTTGTTGGGCGTTTGGTTTGCGTATGTATAAGGCACCAATGGGTTTCGGCAGTGAGTAAAAGTTTGTTAGTGTTTGTATTATAAATATCTACAACACGAATAGATTTTACGCCAACTGCTTTTTTTATATAGGTTTTTAATAGGAGCTCGTCGCCTAAAAGCGCTTCAGCTTTATAAAAAATATGATGCTCTATAACCACCCAAATGTACAATTCCTGCATAGTTGCAGTAGCCGCATTTTGCCAATGCGCCTTAGCGACATCCTGAATCCATTGTACATAACGCACATTGTTTACATGGTTAAGATCGTCTAAGTCTTCTGGTGTTACGGTAACTTTTAGCTGATGTGATGTCATAGATTATTGTTTCGGCTTAACTGTTACCTCAAACAATTTATCCCAACGTTTTCCTGTTACAAAAAGCGTGTTGGTTTTAGGGTTAAAGGCCATACCATTAAGTACATCTAAACCTTGGTGCTGGGTTACTTTCTTTTTTAGTGGCGTAAAATCTATTACACCTTCTACAGCACCATTTTTAGGGTTAATAATAGCAACACCGTCTTTTTGATAAATGTTGGCATATATTTTTCCGTTAATCCATTCCAGTTCGTTTACACGCCCAATCTTACCTTTGTTGGTGTATACTTGTATGTATTCTTTTTCTTCAAGTGTATTGGGGTCTAAAATCCAGATTTTTTCGGTTCCATCACTTTTGTAAATCACGTTGCCGTCGTTACAAAGTCCCCAACCTTCTTTACTGTTATTGTACTTAAAGCTCGATGTTTTTTCGAGAGTGTTTATGTTATATACAAAACCGGTTCCTTTTTGCCATGTTAATTGATATAAGTTCTCATTTAAAATGGTTAATCCTTCTCCAAAATATTCGTTGGCCAGATTAATGTTTTTTAAGACTTCGCCAGTTTCGTAATCTACTTTTCTCAGTTTAGATTCTTTGTATTGGCCGGTGCTTTCGTATAAAGTATCGTTGTAAAATTCGAGTCCTTGTGTGTACGATGTAATATCGTGGGGATATTCGTTAAGCAAATCGAAACTATATACCGTAGGGTGCTGGTCGTTTAAAATGAGCAAGGGTTGGGTTACCGATTGGGTTTCGCCATTGGTGTGTACTTTGGCTTTTAGGGTGTGTTTTCCTAATTTATGCTGATTCAAATTTGTGGTTTCGGTAATTCTTTGATCGTTTAAATAATACGATACAGAATCTATTGGAAGGTTTTTCGGATTTTTTATCGTCAGATTTAGGGTCTCATGAAGCGAAATTCCGTTACCAGGGGCATTGGTTTTTAATAAAAAATCACTTTTTTTTTCGCCAGTGCTACTTCCGCAAGACCATAGCATCAAGCTTAATAATATGATAGTGAGTGTGTTGTTTGTTTTCATTCTGAAATTAAAATTTTAAGCAAGTTATTTATTTAAAATCAGTTTAAAAAATCATTGCGAAAAAATAAAAAGGGTGTATCTTTGCAGCGGCAAGTCCTACACAACCAGCTCCTGTTGAATCCTCCAGGGCGGGAACGCAGCAAAGGTAAATGGTCGTAGCGGTGTGATGTAGGTAGCTTGCCTTTTTTTATGCCTTAAAGTTTCACGAAAATTCTTTTTCATTTAAGGTGTTTGGCTTCTCTCTTACACAGTTTAAAATACATTTCATTGGTCTTAGTCGTTAGTTAAAACTATGCACTTTTAGTGTAAGACTTTCAGTTTCTATAAATGTTCTTGCGCTACGAATGCACGAATATTTAACATGGTTTTTATAAAGAATATTCGTGTATTTGTGACTAAAATGGAAATATAAAATCATAAAACGCAAAAATATATTTATAAAAATTGTTTAAATGCGATTAATTTTGTTCAGAAAGTAATTAGTTAGTTTACTATAGTAAAGGTTATGACAAATAGAAGTATTGAATTAAAAACAAAGCCACATTATAAAATTTTGGATGGTTTGCGAGGTATAGCCGCAATTATTGTTGTCCTTTTTCATGTATTAGAAATTCACTCAGGAGGAGACCATACAAAACAGTTAATTAATCATGGTTATTTGGCTGTAGATTTTTTCTTTATTCTTTCAGGTTATGTAATAAGTTATGCTTACGATGATAGGTGGGATATAATGTCTCTTGGGCATTTTTTTAAACGTAGAATTATCCGCTTACAGCCCATGTTGATTTTTGGATCTATTTTAGGAGCATTGTTGTTTTATTTCCAGGATTCTGAAATTTTGGGATGGGGTAGAATTTCGGATATTCCTTCTTGGAAAGTGTTGTTAGTTACACTTCTTGGTTGTTTTCTTATACCTGTGGGAAAAGGTCTTGATGTAAGGGGATGGAATGAAATGTTTCCATTAAATGGACCAGCATGGACGCTTTTTTTTGAAGAAATTGCCAATATTTCTTATGCATTTATTTTACGGAAGCTTTCTAATAAAATTATGCTAGTGTTAGTATTGGTGGCAGCCGGATTTACTTTACATTACGCTTTAACCAATATTCATGGAGATATAATTGGAGGCTGGGCAATTGATGATCCGGTTCAGTTAAAAATTGGGTTTATTCGTTTGTCATTTCCTTTTTTAGCAGGAATTCTGCTAGCGAGAACAGTAAAATTGAAACAAATAAAAAATTCTTTTTTATATACGTCCTTTCTTTTAATTTTTTTCTTGTCTATCCCTAGGTTGGGTGGTTACGAGAACTATTGGATAAATGGGTTATATGAATGTTTTTGTTTAATGATAGTTTTTCCTTCTATTGTTTTGTTGGGAGCTAGCGGGCAAGTTAAAGGTAAAGTGGCGCAAATTTGTAAGTTTTTAGGCGATATTTCTTATCCTATTTATATTACCCATTTTCCTGTGGTTTACATTTATATGGCCTGGGTTTCAAATAATAATTACACTTTAAAAGATAGTTGGCCATTCGCTGTATTAACTTTCGTTATCTCTGTTTTATTGGCAGTTTTTGTTATGAAACTGTACGACATTCCAATTAGGACATGGTTGAAAAACAAATATTTATTAAATAAAAAGTAACACGAAATAGTTCTAAATTTAGTTTATGAAGAATTTTTTCGTTTAATCTTTAAGTTAAAAAGATATTGTTTTAATATCTCCGTTTTTCATTATTACTGTTATTTCATCTTTGTTTTCAACCCATTGTTTAATAGGCATTAATTCTTCGTTACTCCAAGTTTCGCCTGAGGCTTTCCAGAGTAACAATGTAGAAAATACGGTGTTGCGTTCGGGCAGATAATTTGCGCTAACATTTAAAAGACCACTTGTATTTGCTGTAGGGTGTAATCCTTCGGTTTCAATATATTCAATATCTTCCCAGCCTTTTAAGTTTACCATAGCGAGTTGGTAAACACCGTTATCTATAATGGCAATATCGTGTCCATCTATTCGTTTTAGCGTATAAACAATGTCTTGGTTTAAACGTGGTAAGGCATAGTGGCCTAACCGCATTGGTATTGGAGTTTTACTGTTATTAATATCTATTCGTAAAATACCGTTTGCCAAAGGAATGTCTGCTAATTGCATTTTTACGTTTTCATCGGTCTCTAGTACGGCATTTCTGTAGTAGATACCGTTTTTAAACGCTTTAAAGTCGTATAACCTAAAAACTTCCCAGGTGTTGTTTTGGTTTTTGAAAGCGTAATTCATAGAGACCTCTCCAGAATTGCCATCGGCTTGCCAAGGAAAAGCACTGTTGTAAGCTAGTTTATTATAGTTTTCAGACGAACGGAATTTCTGCCAATCGTCGGCTACTTTTTCGTGGCACCAAGCACGTAGTTCTGATGCTCCGCTATTGGGGTAATCTGTAATTAGCAGATTTGATTGTTCTTGAAATGTGTTGTAAACGCGATTTTTTTCGAATTGATGCTCCCAAGGGCCATTGTTTTCTGTCGCATTCCAAAACGGATTATCGTCGGGAATTAAGAGGCCTAAAAATGCTTTTCCCATCCAATATACACTACCGCGACAACTATAATTTTGAACAGCGGGTTCAAAATGGCCATAAAAGCCTAAGGTTGGTACGCCATCTTCCAAAAAATCGGGCTGAGATAAAAATTGAAGCAATACTCCCGATGCTATTCTGCGCATCCATCCATAATTAATATCTTTATGTTTTAAGGTTCCCAAAAAGGGCAGTGGACTTATAGAGGCAAAGCGGTAGCTTATGCTGCGCCCGTACATGATCATTTCACCATTTTCAGAAAATAAATAGGGGTAATTATCGGCCATATCGGCAAAATTGTTCGTAAAGGCTTTGGCGGTTTCTGGCAAATATTTGTTGCCATAAAACTCGGACCATAATATGCCGTATAGTTGAAAAGCCCACATGCTGTAGTAATCGTAGGCCGGTGCATCGTTATACCAACCATCGGCACGATATTGTTTTAACGATAAGTCTAAATACGATTGTAACAGATTGTCGTTTATAGCGAATCCTTGATCTTTAAAGAAACTTAAAATAAAAATGTTAAAAAAGCGCCAGTTAGAAGGCACGGTTGGCCCATTACCATAACTGAGCATGGTGCGAGCTATGTTGTCTTTTTCTTGTTGAGAGAGCGGTTCCCAAATGGCTTCGGGTGCTATAAATAACGAAATAGCCAAAGCGCCAAACTCCACCAAAATTTGAGTAGGCCCTTGGTCTGGAGTGCGCGGTGGAATATAAGCATCACTATCTGGGTTTAGTAAATTTAAAATTTGATGTCTGTAATATCGGGCAACTTCAATATTGTTAATTATTAAATCGGGTTCGTCTTTTAATAGTGGTGCCGCCACAAATAAGGTTCTACATAAACCTTCTAATTTTTCGGTAGGGATTTGGTCTTGGTTTTGCGGATAACTTTTGCCAGGAAGTTTAGGGAATTTCATGGCATCGGTATAAGTATCTATATAAGTAAAAGCACCTTCTAATAGGTATAAGGCAGCAGCTTTCCAATGTGTTTTTGTCATTCCCGTATAAGGACTTTTTACCAAATCGGGCTGTTCTACATGAAAAACAGAATCTTTGTCAGATTGTGTTTGAGCAGTTAAACACAGACAGGCAAACAGAATTAAGATGAACGTTATACTTAGGTTTTTCATTGTGTTTTGCTTTTATAATTTCCAATCTAAAACGTGCACCATACTACTATCTATTTCAGAAAGCCCTTCACTATCAATTTGATATGTTTTTTGAAGAAAGAGACTTAGTATGTTTTGTGTTTTCCATAGTTCTGAATCTAAGGTAGGTTCCCAAGCCCCATAGTCGTCGTGAGTAAGATCTGTAATTTGCCAAGGGCTTTTTATAGGAATAGTATTATAAGCTACCGAAACTTTATTTGCACGTTCTTCATCTCTAAAAATTACAAATACCTGATTGGTTTTGTTCACCACAATTTGTGGTCTGGAAATAGGAATGGCTTTGGTACCTAAACCACTAAGACTAAAAGAGGTTTTTCTAAACTTAAGGTTTGTAGTTGTCCAATTGTTCTGCTTGTAAACCACACGAAATTGTGGCACCTTACTTACGGTATCTCTCCAATAACTTACAATATAAGGGTTGCCATTTTGGTCGGTTGTCATAGAAGTTTGATTAATAAGTTCGCTATGTTGCGGAATGTGCTGAATGATTTCAGCACTACTTTCTGTAATAGGAAGTTGATAGGTTTTGCCAGTCGATTTCTGCCAAGTTTTGCCACCATCCTTAGAGCAGGCATAAGCCAAATCGTGATTGCTAGCAACGTCGGGAGTTTCACGCCAAACCCAAGAAACATGTATTTGGTCTTGAGGGTCTACATACGCTTGCCAGTATGCATTCCGAAGGCTCTCCCCATCAATTAAATTATCTTGAACACGTTGCCAAGTCTGCGTTTGTGTGTTGTAGCGATTTATAACCAAATTACCATTGCCAGAGCCACCATCTCTGTAAAAAAATAAAAGATTGCCATCTTGTAAGGCATAAAATTCGGGGTAACTAACGTGCTGCTCGTTACGGC
Source organism: Formosa sp. A9 (assembly GCF_051200825.1). Classification (GTDB taxonomy): domain Bacteria; phylum Bacteroidota; class Bacteroidia; order Flavobacteriales; family Flavobacteriaceae; genus Formosa. The sequence continues at coordinate 1,599,765 of NZ_CP195158.1, forward strand.
CTATCATAGCCATAGCATCGTCCATTTGTAAGGAGAAAGGTGCTATACTTTTGGTGTAATTAAGCGGTGTATTGTGGTTTCCCCATGCAAGGTGTAAAAACCCATCACCATCTACCATAATACTAATGGAATTGTGAGCATCTTTAGTGTTGGCGGTGTATGGTGTGGTATGGGTTTCCCAATTGGTACTATGCAAGAGGCGTTTGCCCAACACGACTTGTCCTGTTTTATTGTAATAAGCAGTGTATTGATAGTTACCGTGAGTAACTAAAGCATTTTTTCTGAAAATAACGGTATTTATTGAATTTTTAGCCCAGCCATGACCAACTTGAGAAATGGTGGTTTTAGGTGGATTTTGAAATGAGGTTCTGTGGCAGGAAGTTGCTAATACAGCAATAAATATATAAGTGAGGTACGATTTTAACATGGTGGAATATTCAGATATTATTGAAGCGGTTTTACTTTATTTAAATACCTTAATAAGGCTTCAACATAATAATAATCGGCATACGATAGCGGCACATCTACTTCGGTATTATCGGGCATATTGCCAACACAATGTTTTATAATAAATCCGCCTAGTTCTCCTTGATTGGCAAAATATTTGGGAGATGAAAGACTTTTTAGCATTTGTTCTGCCGTGCTAAAATAGATGTCTGCTTCATTTTTTGGAGCGTATTGTTGGAGTTCTAAAAGGGCAGAAGCTATAATGGCCGCAGCCGAAGCGTCTCTCTTGGCCGAAGGAATATCGGGAGCATCAAAATCCCAATACGGAATTTTATCTTCAGGAAGATTGGGGTGATTCACAATAAAATCGGCTATGCCCAAAGCATGTTTTAAGTATTCGGTGTTTTTGGTATAGCGATACATGGTCGTGTAACCGTAAAGTCCCCAAGCTTGCCCACGTGCCCAAGCAGAAGTGTCGGCAAACCCTTGATCGGTATTTTTCATTTCTACTTTTCCACTGATAGTATCATATGATACTACATGATAGCTGCTGTAATCTGGTCTAAAATGTTGTTTTAATGTGGTATTGGCATGGCTTAAAGCTATTTGTGTGAATTCGGGGTTGTTAAAATGCTTGCCAGCCCAAAGCAGCATTTCTAAATTCATCATGTTGTCTATAATTACAGGATATTGCCACTTATCGTTCCATGGCGCAGGATCCCAAGATCGGATGGTTTGTGTTGTAGGATGATATCGGGAACTTATAGATTGCGAGGCTTGGTTTATTACTTGAGCATAAGTAGAATTTTTGGTAAGCTGATAGGCATTGCCAAAACTACAAAACATCATGAAACCTAAATCGTGTGTCGTGGTATTGTATTGTTCCTTTTCGAGTTCTGTTAATTTTTTTTCAGCTGTTTTTAGAAATAAGGAGTCCGATGTGCCTTCAAATAAATAGATCAAGGTGCCTGGATAAAACCCGCTGCACCACCAACCCGAATCGCTTGTTCTTAAGGTATCGTGGCTAAAGGTAGTTGGAAATTCATTTTCAGGAACTGATTCAGATAACAAGCGATAGTGATCGGCTGCGTTTTGTAAACTTCTGTCAGCCCAAGTCGGTGCCTCCTTTTTAGTGTTCGATTTATGGTCTGTTTTACAGCTTGTAAATTGAAAGGTGATACTAACGCAGAGTATTAAAAGAGTTGTTTTGTACATATAGCTTATTATTGTTTTTTCAGTTTGCTTTCTACACAAAAATAGATGATTTTTACGGGTTACTAAAACAATACAATCGAGATGCTTGAGTTTAGGGCGATTACCCTTATTACATCATTTATCCCCTAAAAAGGAGCATCGCATTGCATGGTAAGTTGTTCTTTAGTTGCGGGGTGAACAAAACTGATGCGTTCGGCATGTAAATGTAAACGGTTTGCATGTTTGCCATAAAGGTCGTCTCCTACAATAGGTGTATTGAGTCCGTTAATATGAGCTGCATGTACACGTAGTTGGTGTGTGCGTCCAGAAATGGGGTAGAAGTAAACCCGAGTGCGACCATTTGCTATGTCAATCACGCGATACTTGGTTTTGGCAGGTTTACCATAATCGTAACAAACCAATTGTTGCGGTCTGTTATCCAAATCGACACGTAGCGGTAAATCTATAAGGCCTTCAGTTGTTTTTAAAATGCCATCTAAAAGTGCTACATACCTTTTTTGAACGCTACGTTCTATAAACTGTTTTTGAAGCTGCTTGTGTATGCGTTCGGTTTTGGCGACTAGTAATAAACCAGAAGTCGACATGTCTAGACGATGAACCAATAATGGCCCTTTTGCATTAGGTAAATATTGTTTTAATTGACTTAAAAGAGATGTATTTTGGGTTTTTCCAGGTACAGATAAAAACTCGTGAGGCTTGTTTACAAGAAGCAAATGCTCGTCTTCAAATACAATATTTAATGCCTTATTTTCGCTAATGCTGTTTGTAATGGGGTTTGGTTCTACGGTTAATCCTTGCATCATGTGTCCTAAAATGGGTTCGCATTTACTGCGACAAGACGGGTAGAATTGTTGGTGTTTACGCACTTCGGATTTTGGCGAAGCTCCCCACCAAAATTCAGCCATCGTTACAGGGTGTAATTGGTTTTGGTAAGCAAACTGAAACAATTTAGGCGCTGCACATTCTCCAGCGGCAGCTGGCGGTACACCTGCAGTTGTAGTTTTAAAAATATCTAGTAAATCCTTTTCTTCGCCACGGGCATTTAAAAAGCGATAGTGCTCGTGCAATTGCTTTTGTAAGTTTGCCGATTGCTTGGCGCGTTGTTTTTTTAAACGGAGAATGGGAGCTTTTAAAGCATTAACCTTGTGCTGGGCGTTTTGTAGTGCATTTGCCCAATACAATTTTAATTGTTTTAATTGAATTTGATAGGCTATGCTTTTTTGGTTTAAACTTTCGCTGTAAGCTGAAAAATCATCAGCGTTAAGCGTTAATTGTGCGTTTTCGCGTTGTAGTTTTCGCTGTTGCTTTTTGGTTTTTATTAAGGTTTTTAGCGCTTGTATTTCTTTATCGGAAGTATCGGTAATCTCTTTTAATTCGTGTAATGTAGATATATAATTGGGTGCTGTTTCTAGCTCGCTTATGGTATGATTGAGCTGATTTAATTGAGCTTCACCCTTTTTATAAAATCCAGCTGTGTTTAAGGTGTCGTACACAGGAGGCACAAAGCCTTTTAAATGGTTGCTGTCTGCCAATTTACCTGAAAACGCAGCAATGTAAAACAGTTGGTTTAATTGGTTTTTAACCACCATAATACCAAACATTTTACCAATAACCAATCCGTTCTGTGTGTCGTCTAAACCAAAATTATGAGTAAAATCGGATTGATTTTCTAGATAGTTTTGTAAATCTTTTGCCGCAGTTAAACAAAGCGGATGCGGTGTGTAATAAAACGGAAAGGTAAACGCTGTGGGTAAATCGTTTTTAGAATTTGTATGTAATGGGTGTATTTGTGTATCCGTAAAGGTAAACATAAGGCAGTATTATATCGGCTGTGCAAAGAAACAAAATATACAAGCACGAAAAGAGAAAGACCTTATAGGATGTTTTAAAAAATGTTAAGGAAGCCTGTATTTTCCAGAAGGAATATACTGTAAATTGGTGGTGGGTAAATTGTATAGATACATCCAAGAGATTACTGCAGTATTCTCGGATGTAAACACTGGTATAAGCTCACGTTTATATAAAAATGGTTCTGGTAACAAAGGGTTTATACCTTCATAAATATCGAGTACTTTAAAGACGGTTTCTGTATTATCGAGTTCGTAAATCTGACCATAAACACGATGTTTTTTGTTAGCGCTCAAAACAGCGCCAGGGTAACCATCGACTTCAAAAAGTTTGGCGTGGCAATACCCGTGATCTATAAACTTAGAATGGGCATTTAAAAATAGAGCCATTTCGTGTTTAGATTGTTGCATGAGGGTGCCATACACGAATAAATATTTCGATGTATTTTGTTTGTTATCTTTCATAAGTGGTTGAGCTTAATTTCCTTTAAAAGGAATTTGACTTGTAATTTTTTAAGCATCAATACATACTCTGCAAGATATTATAATTCCCTAAATGTAACAGTCAATAAGATTACATTTAGGGAAATATATTGATGGATTAAACAAATTTTTTGAATCCTTCATCTAAAGGTGTTTCGGCAATAGAGTTGGTGTAATTACTAATGGTTTTTTGAGCCAATCCTAATACGATGTCAAGTAATTGCCTTTTGGTAAAACCAGCGTCGTAAAAAGCCTCTATTTCGTTTTGTGGTATGTTGCCTCGGTTTCTTACTATAGATAAGGTGGTGTTTCTTAAAACTTCTAGCTTGTTGTCGGGAAGTTCAGTGTTATTTTTTAAAGCATTTATTATATCGTCATCTATCTGCATACTTTTGGCAATAGCGGTATGTGCAGGTACGCAGTAATGGCAGTTGTGCTCTACATTTATGGTTTGCCAAACTACAGTGAGTTCGTTAGGGTTAAACGACGAATTTGCGAAGAGTTCATGTAAGTTTTGATATGCTTCTAATAAGCCAGGGGCTTCGGCCAAAACGCCATGTAAGTTAGGGACATATCCATAAGCTTTTTTAGACTTTTCAAGTAACTGTTTGCTTCCTTCTGGAGCCGTTTCTGTGTTGTGTACTGTAAATCCAGTACTGTGTTTTGTGGTGTTCATAATTTATAAATTTAATGGATTGTTTATATCTAAACAATCGGTTAGAAATAAGATAAAAAATATTATAGCCCTTTAAAAATGTTTTCTATATAGTGATGTAGTTGTTGAGTTGTAAATGATTTAGTGGCCGAAGATAAACCAAACATTGCGATAATAAGGTAATCGGCCTCTTGGTTAATAAGTGCTGTACTTTTTGAAGAATCTTGTTGCAAAATATTCTTAAATACATTCCGCACACTTTGGGTGTATTGCGTTAAAGTTGTTTTCAGTTGGGCGTCGATATCTGAGCCTAATTCGTTGGCCGTATTCGAGATTAAACATCCTTTGCCAAACTCGAAATCTTTTGAAAAATCAATAAAGTCGTAAAAGTAATTTTTAATACTTGCTATGCCTAGATCGCTTTGTTCCATGCGGTGTATTAAGACATCTAACTTTTGTTTATAACATCTTAAACTTTCTAAAAACACCCCTTGTTTGTTACCAAAACTCGCATAAATAGAGAATTTATTGATGCCCATTTCTTGTTCTAACATGTGCATAGAAGTAGTTTCGAATCCATTTCGCCAAAATAAATTCATGGCTTTTTCGATTACTTCTTGTTCGTTATAGTTTTTAGTTCTGGGCATGTTTAACTGTAAGGGTTACAAATATACTAAAAGCTGTGGCCAAAAGTATATGTACTTTTACGACTTTATTTTATTGATAAATTACTTTTTCATATTTTTTAAGAATGCTGTAAGATCTTTAGGTTCTGCACGGTTTCTGTAGTCGGCATCTATAAATGCGTACGCAATGGTGCCATCTGTATTAATTATATATGTTGCAGCTAAAGGCAGCTCGTTCGAAGCATCGCCGTTATGGGCATTTAAATCGAATTTTTCGTTATATTTTTGGGCTACATCGTCGGTTAATTTGTAAACGACACCGTAAGTTCTTGCCACGTTATTTCCTACATCGCTAAGTACTTCAAAATCCAATTCGTTTTTTTCGCTGGTTTTTAAAGACTGGTCTGGTAATTCTGGTGTTAAAGCTAAAAGATTAGCACCTTCTGCCTTAAAGTTAGGAAGTTCTTCTTGTAAATAGTGTAAATTTATATTGCAATATGGGCACCAGCCGCCTCTGTACCACACTAAAACTACTGGGCCTTGTTGTAAATAATCCTGTAATGTAACGTCTTTCCCTAAGGCATTTTTTAAAGTGAAATTAGGAGCTGTATCGCCCACGTTTTTGGCATGCTCTAACACGCCACTTGTAGCCACAGCATCAAGACCTTCTCGATATGTTTTTTTAATGTTATCGTCGGCTTTTTTGTTGAAATTGCTTTTGCGTTCTTCTAAAGCTTCAGTTTGTGTTGGCTCAGGCTTCGGCATTGCATGTTCTGTAATTGGTTGTTCTGGCGTCATCGTTTTTTGTTCTTTTTTGGTGTTATTACACGAGTGTAATACTGGTAATGCTAGACATAAAGTTAAAATGTGTAGTGCTTTCATAAATATATAAGTGATTAAATATATTCAAAACTAAACAATCGGTTAGAAATAAATTGTAACTTTAACATGTTTTATGATTTTATAACTATTTTAGTTAATGGCTGATAGGCAAATGATTGTTTTTAAAAGAAATGCAGTTACAGATGCGTTTTCAAAAATTAAATATTACAGTTTATATGTGGAGCATTGAATTATTTTTTAAAATTTAAAGTAAAAAATAATGGTGTTGCTCTGCTTTCAAAAGTATTAGAAACAGCATTAAAGTTTCAATAATTATTCGATATTTGCCAAAACCAATTGAATGTAAATAGGCTCAATAGCTTTATGTGTTTTACTGTACTGCTATATTGCTTACAATCAGCTTCAAACGAATTAAACTAACCTATCATTGAAACTACGACATAACCAACCTGCTTTGCTTCTAATAGATGTTCAAAAAGGATTTTTAGACGAAAACTATTGGGGTGGAAGCAGAAATAACAAACAGGCGGAGCAAGTTTGCGGAATTCTATTAGATACCTGGAGAGCTTTAAATTTGCCTGTATTTCATATACAACATAGTTCTAGCGTCACAACTTCTAAACTTCATAAATCTAATCCAGGATTTGCCTTTAACGATGTTGTAACGCCATTACCTAACGAACCTATCATTACAAAACAAGTCAATAGTGCTTTTATTGGTACCAATCTAAAAGCTCAGTTGGATACTTTAAAAATTAACACGTTGGTAATTGTAGGATTAACCACCAACCATTGTGTATCTACTACAGCACGTATGGCCGGAAATTTTGGGTTTAAAACGTATGTTGTTTCAGATGCTACAGCAGCCTTTAACCGTTTAGGTATTAATGGCGAAAGTTACGATGCCGAACTCATTCACTTAACAGCTCTAGCCAATTTAAATGAAGAATTTGCAACGGTATGTACATCCGCTGAGCTTTTGGAATTTTTGTAAATAAAACTACTTAGTGTTACTATAGTTTGTGCTATTAATTAGGTAAGACAAGTCACGAAAATGCCTGTAAAATAGCTATTGCACATATATTTCTAAATAACTAAAACTAAATATTAAACCAAATCTATGAGAATTATTAAAATTACTTTGTTCTGTATTGCTTTATTAACCTTGAATAACTGTGCTTCGGGATATAAAACTATAGCGCCCAAAACAATAAATTATGTTTCTGCTACAGAGAAAGATAGTATAAAACTAGAATATAAATATGATGTATTGTATAAGCGCTACGAAAAAAAAGAAGTAAAAAAAGGTGTAAAAGTAGTAGCTGTTAAAATTACAAACAACTCCAAAAAAGATATCAAGTTCGGTAAGGATGCTGTTTTAATTTACGAAAATGGTAGTACGGTAATGGTCATGGATAATGATAAAGTGTTTTCGACAATAAAACAAAATCCAGCTATTTATTTGTTATATTTATTATTAACACCTATTAATTTATATACTACCGATACCAACTCTAATGGTTTACAGGAAGAAACTAGTAGTTTTCCTATTGGTCTTATTTTAGGGCCAGGAATAGCCGGTGGTAATATGATTGCAGCTAGTACGGCCAATAAGAAATTCAAAACCGAATTAGAAGAATACAAAATTCATGGTCAGATTATAAAGCAAGGCGAAACCAAATACGGACTTATAGGGATTAAGTCTGATACTTTTGAAGCTTTAAATCTTGCAACAAGATCTAATTAAGAAGATTGTTTTTTGATTATGCTGGTAGTAGCTCACTAAAATGTTTGAAGTTTAAATATCGAGGGTTAAAAGCTCTCGATATTTTTTTGTTTAATCTTGCCTGTCGGTAGATAGATTTTAAGTTTTATACACTTATGAAGAATGAAGAATAAAGATTTTTATACGTTAAATTTTTTATACTTAAGTATCGTGTTTTATCATTTTTAATACCTTTGTAAGGTGTTTAAGCAAATCTTACATAAAGTACTAAGCATTAATTTAGCCTGTTTGCTGTTTATTACAACAGCATCATTTGCTATACAAAAGCATTATTGTCACGACAATTTAATGGATGTTTCTGTGTTCGCTTTTCAGGAAGACGAGGGCTGTGTAGATGAGTTACGTTTTGAATCGTGCCATAATACCACAGAAACCGTAAAGTGTTGTATTGATAAGGTTGATGTGTACAATGGGCAGGATATGATTCAGGATCACTTAGACTACGATTTAAGTAAGGTGCAAAAAATCTTTTTCACTGCTTTTGTTTATGTACATCTTAATTTGTTTGAAGATGTTACAGATAAACAAATTACCGAAGTTTTATACACAGCACCTAGTTTTAATGTCGACAGGCAGGTGTTACATCAGGTATTCCTCATTTGATTTTTAAGTTTTTAGTGTTTTGCTAACTGGCGCATGGTATATGTGTTGGAGGCTTATATATTCTATTAACTTAAAAAATAACATAGTGATGAAACACTTATTCTTTGTCTTGTGCCTGTTGCCGTTTTTAGGTTTGGCCCAAGACACTCTAAAGGGCGAGGTACTCGAAGCGCACGATACCAACCCGTTACCTTTAGCAGGAGCCAATGTGTATTGGCTTAATACCGCAATAGGCACCGTAACCGATATAGACGGTCAATTCGAGTTGCCTTACAATAGCGCTTATAAACAATTAGTAATCAGTTATGTTGGGTTTACAACCGATACCCTAACCATTACCTCGGCGGCTAAGGTTTCACATCAGTTGAAGCCAAGCACGAGTTTAGATGCTGTAGAACTCACATCCAGAAAAAAATCGACAAGCATATCCTATTCTAACGTGCGGCAAGTAATTATCATGAATAGCGATGAGCTACTTAAAGCAGCCTGTTGTAATTTGTGCGAAAGCTTCGAGACCAATCCGTCTATCGATGTTAATTTTGCCGATGCCCTAACCGGTACGCGCCAAATTAAAATGCTAGGACTGTCTAGCCCTTATATTTTAACTGCTATAGAAAGTGTGCCGTCTATTAGAGGCGCTGCACAAACCTATGGCTTAAGTTTTATACCGGGTACTTGGGTAGAGAGTATCCAAATCACCAAAGGTGCAGGTAGTGTTATGAATGGTTTCGAAAGTATTTCTGGCGAAATCAATGCCAAGCTTCAAAAGCCAGTAGAAGATAGTAAACTCTTTGTAAATGCTTATGGCGCCAGTAATGGACGTCTAGAACTCAATACCCATTTCAATACAAAACTATCAGATAAATTATTTACAGGTGTGTTGGTGCATGGGAATTTAAGAGATCGTGCCTTTGATAAAAATGACGATACCTTTTTAGACATGCCCTTGTCTAAACAAATCAATGTAATGAACCGTTGGCAGTATGTCGATTTGGATAAAGGTATAGTTAGCTTTCTTAATATCCGCGTTTTAGATGATGATAAACAAACTGGTCAGACCGATTTTAATCCGGATACCGATAAGTTTACCATCCGCTATTGGGGTAGCGAAATAGATACACGCCGATTGGATGTATCGGGGAAATTCAGTTATGCCAATCCAGAGTTAAGCTATCAGAGCATCGATGCGCAAATTAACTATAGCACGCATCATCAAGACTCCTATTTTGGTCAAACCGTATATAATATCAATCAGAATAGTGTGTATGCCCGCGCTATTTATAGTTCTATATTAGGGAATACCTTAAATAATTTTAAAACAGGAATTAATTTTTCCCATGATCATTACGATGAAACCGTTGGTCTGTATAATAATGCCCAACAGTACGAAAGAGACGAGAATAGTATAGGTGCCTTTTTTGAGTATCATTACGATAACCTGAATAATTTAAATGTTACGGCAGGCTTGCGTGTAGACCAAAGTAATTTACTCGGGTTGTTTGTTACGCCGCGTTTAAATGTACGGTACATCCCTTGGGCAAAGGCATCTGTAAAAGCTTCTGTAGGCCGCGGTAAACGCAGTGCCAATATTTTTGCAGAAAACCAGATGATGTTTGCTAGCTCTAGAAGCATTGCTATTACTAATGCCAACGGAAAAATCTATGGTCTGGATCCAGAAATAGCATGGAATTACGGACTCTCGTTTATGCAAGGGTTTACGCTTTTTGGTAGTGAAGCCGACCTTACCTTGGATGCCTTCAGAACGAATTTTGAAAATCAGGTAGTTGTAGATTGGGAAGACCCATCAAAAGTTCAGTTTTACAACTTAGAGGGGAGTAGCTACGCTAATAGTTTTCAAGCCGAATTAAATTATAATATTTTAAAAGGTGTCGATTGGCGTCTGGCCTATAAATTTTACGATGTAAAAACGCAATATAGCACAGGTAAACTATTGAAGCCCTTAACGTCTAAGCATCGATTTTTCACTAATATAGCTTATGAAACGCCTCATACAGCTAAAGGCGGACAATGGAAGTTCGATACGACGTATAACTGGCAAGGCGAACAACGTTTATCGTCTACCGTCAGTAATCCAGCAGCATACCAATTGCCAGAGTATACGCCTACAATAGGCACTCTTAATGCACAAATTACCAAAGTGTTTTCAGAACATTTCGAAGTATACGTTGGTGGAGAAAATATAACAAATGTGCGCTTAGAAAATCCTATATTAGCAGCCGACGATCCGTTTGGAGCGTATTTTGATACCACTTTTGTGTATGGGCCTATATTTGGAAGTACCTATTACGCTGGATTACGGTATAAATTACATCAACACTAAATTTAAACATATGAAAAACATTTTAGCCATAGTTTTTTTATTAACAAGTGCGGTAACATTGGCGCAAAATAAAACGGCTAAGGCCACAATAGAGGTTAATGGCGTTTGCGAGATGTGCGAAGCCCGTATTGAAAAAGCTTGCCTTACAACCAAAGGCGTGAAAGCCGCTAATTGGGATGTGCAATCGCACCAGCTTGCATTGGTGTACAACGAAAAGAAAACCGATTTGGAGACCATTAAGCAAGCGGTATTAGACGCTGGCCATGATCTTGTAGATGCTCAAGCCACAGACGAGGCTTATAACAGTTTACACGGTTGTTGCCGTTACCGCGATAAAGAAGTCCAGGACGCGCATTAAGTTTAAGTTTTAAAATCCGGTGTTGTTTAATATGGCATCGGGTTTTTTAGTTGGTAGTTGTTGGTTGTCAGTTGTCAGTTGTCAGTTGTCAGTTGTTGGAATTTGGGTTTTGTAATCGTAAATCGTAAATCGTAAATCTGAATTCGAAAATTAGAAATTAGCTGTCATTCAGAGCGTAGCTTGCGAAGTGAAGAATCTCTTCAACCAATACTCTATATTAATAGATGCTTCAGTCGTACCTCCTTCAGCATGACAAAATTGGTTGTTGGTTGTTAGTTGATGGTTGTCAGTTATCAGTTATTAGAATTTGGATTTTGTTACCGTAACTCTTAACTCTAAAATCGTAAATTGGTTGTCTGTTGTCTGTTGTCTGTTGTTAGTTGATGGTTGTCAGTTATCAGTTATTAGAATTTGGATTTTGTTATCGTAAATCGTAACTCTAAAATCGTAAATATAGAAACTAGTATTTACTAAAATTAATCGTATTAATAGATCAGTTTGGTAAAAACTAATTTTATTATATTAGCAGCTATAAAAACCAGTGCTATTGTCAACCTCAAAGTCTTCCGAAGCCCCTTGGCTGTATACCATATCATCAAAACATAAGGTTTTAGATTTCAATTTTAAAGAAATTTGGCGCTACCGCGATTTGTTGTTACTCTTTGTAAAACGCGATATTGTAACGGTATATAAGCAAACCATTTTAGGACCGTTGTGGTATCTTATTCAGCCGTTGTTTACCTCGGTGATATTTACTTTGGTATTCAATAATTTAGGAAATATTCAAACTGGTGGGGTGCCGCCATTCCTGTTTAATTTAGCAGGGATTACGGCTTGGAATTATTTTAAGGAATGCCTTACAGGGACATCGGATACCTTTGTGAAAAATCAGAATATCTTTGGTAAGGTGTACTTCCCGCGGGTTATCATGCCTATGAGTGTTACCATCTCCAACTTATTAAAGTTTGGTATTCAGCTGGCCATATTTTTAGGCTTCTTTATGTATTATTCGTTTACAGGCACCAGTATCGCGATCCATTGGGCATATCTGCCTTTGTTTCCTGTGTATGTGTTTATGATGGCTTTATTAGGCCTTGGCCTAGGCATGATTTTGTCGTCGTTAACCACCAAATACCGCGATTTAACTGTGCTGATAGGTTTTGGGGTGCAGTTGCTCATGTACGTGTCGGCAGTACCTTATCCGGTGGCAGAAGCCCAAGCTAAGTTTCCGCCAATGGTTGCCCAATGCGTTATCTATAACCCGATTACCCAAATTGTGGAAGGCTTTCGTTTTATGTTGTTACATAGTGGTAGCTTTTCGTGGATAGGCTTTTTAAGTACCTTGGCTATTAGTGTGGTGGTGTTTTTGTTGGGCTTAGTGGTATTTAATAAGACCGAGAAGAGTTTTGTAGATGTGGTGTGATGGAGGCAGTTATCTGTTGTCGGTTATCAGTTGTCTGTTGTTGGGTAAAAAAATGATTTTATAACTTATAAAAATTAGTTAAATAGTAAGTTTGAATATAATATGAAGTCTTATAAGGATTTAGACATCTATAATTTAGCATTCGAATATGCGTTAGAGGTTCATCAAATAACTTTGTTACTGCCTAAATTTGAAGTTTACGAGCAAGGTAGTCAAGTAAGACGGTCTTCTAAAAGTATTAAAGATAATATAGTTGAAGGTTATGGTAGAAAACGATATAAACAAGATTTTATAAAACACCTTGTGTACGCTCATGCTTCTTTATTGGAATGTGTTTCCCAATTAGAAATGATTCAAGGGCTATACCCAGAAATTGAAGTAGCATTCATTTTAGAAAAATATGATGCGTTAGGCGCAAAACTTTTTAAGTTTATTAATTATGTTGAAAGTAATTGGAAAACATAAAATCAACCAACAACCGATAACTGATAACTGACAACCGACAACCGACAACCGACAACCGATAACCGAACAAATGATCATCCTCCAAGCCACAAATATCTCTAAACAATACCGCCTAGGCACCATAGGTACAGGCACTGTAAGTCACGATCTTAACCGTTGGTGGCATAAAGTGCGTGGTAAAGACGACCCGTATTTAAAAATAGGTGAAGTGAATAAGCGCGATACCAAAGGTGCGAGCGATTATGCCTGGGCGCTCAGGGATATAAATTTTGAAGTGCAACAAGGCGAGGTGTTGGGTATTATTGGTAAAAATGGAGCTGGTAAAAGTACTTTATTAAAAATACTATCGCGGGTAACGAGTCCGACGACGGGCGAAATTAAAACCCGCGGCCGAATTGCCAGTTTGTTAGAAGTCGGTACCGGGTTTCACCCCGAGCTTACCGGGCGCGAAAACATTTATTTGAATGGTGCTATTTTGGGGATGACCAAAAAAGAAATCCAAGCCAAAGAAGCCGAAATAATAGAATTTTCTGGTTGTGCCCGTTATGTAGACACCCCTGTAAAACGCTATAGTAGTGGGATGCGCGTGCGATTGGCCTTTGCTGTAGCTGCCTTTTTAGAACCCGATATTTTGGTGATAGACGAGGTGCTAGCTGTAGGTGATGCCGAATTCCAGAAGAAAGCCATCGGGAAGATGCAGGATATTAGTAAAAGTGATGGTAGGACGGTGTTGTTTGTGAGTCATAATATGGCAGCGGTTAAAAATTTGTGTACACGAGCTATTGTATTGGAGCATGGACAAACGGTGTTTAATGGTGGAGTGGATGAGGCGATTGATTTTTATTTGAATGCTAAAAGTGATCGCTTAGCTCTTAGAGATATTAAAAACAGAAAGGGTAATGGTGTCGTAAAAGTAGAGGCAGTGAATGTATTTGGTTTAAATCCGCAACAAAAACCGCAATCAGGGCAACCTTTTACGATGAGTTTTGATTTAGATAATGGAAAAGGTCTCTCTGCTAAGCACGTTCAATTTGATGTTAGGATAGACGATAGTGTAGGACAGCGAATTGCTTGGTTGAGTACGTCTTTGTTACATGCTAATCATGCTGAGGCTCCATTACAAGTTCTACAATTTCAAATCGATAAATTAAATTTAAATAAAGGAATATATCATTGTACACTTTACGTAAAGGCTGAAAATACGGTTTCAGATTGGATTCAAAATGCCTTTTCATTTGAAGTTGTAGAAGGCGATTATTATGGCGCTGGTAAACTTGTTCCTGTTAATCAAAGTAAAATGTTAATCGATTTTAAAGTTAATTATATAGATGTTTAAAATACTAAAAACCTTGATTCATGAGAATCGTGTTGCGCATAAACGAACGCGTACAGAGTTATCTTCACAATTGAAGGAATTAGAATGGGCCCATGTTTACCATGATAGTATTAGAAGTATAAGTTATTTAGAACAACTTCCACTAAATATTGGGCGTTGGGCAGGGGGCTATGCTTTTTTTTATGTTTTGCATCGCATTTTAAAAGATTATAAACCAGAAACTATATTAGAGTTTGGGTTGGGGGAATCGAGCAAATTTATTTCTACTTATATAACTCATTATTTGCCAAATACAAAGCATCAAATTATTGAAGAAAATCAGGATTGGTTAACGGCATTCAATACACAATTTAGGTTACATGAGAACACTAAAATTTCATTTTGTCCTTCGGAGTTTAGAGATGTTAAAGGATTTGAATGTAATCATTATGCGGGGTTGCAAAATGTTGTTAAGTCTTCGTTTAATTTGTATGTTATAGATGGGCCAAATGGAAGTAAACGATATTCGCGTTACGATTTGATGTATGTTATTTCGTTGTTGAAACCTACAGATGATTTTATTATTTTACTAGATGATTTTAATAGGCAGGGAGAGCAGGATACTTTTGAAGATGTAGAGGCTTACTTTAAGTCTGAAGCTATTGATATTGTTTATAAAGATTACAAGGGGGCCAAAACGCTTAGGGTTATAGCTTCTAAAGGGTATCGATTTGTTACCACCTTATAAAGTAAGTTAGTAAGGGGAAGTTTGCTTAGTTTCCCTTCACTTCGACTATGTTCTGTCTAGGTCTTTACTTCGCAAATTCATTCTCCTCTTTTTTGGGGGATTCCTAAACTCCCCTTTCTTGACTTTGTCAATTCATTCCCCTCTTTTAAAAAGAGGGGAGTCTTTTTTTTGTTTTAGTTGGGTGTTAAATTTAAGGTCTATTTGTAAAATTAGTCATGATTATCTCTTGGTTACCAGAATTTATAATTCAGTTAAAATGTAATTCAAGCATCTCTATTACTATCTCCAGTTGTTGAGATGTAAAAAAAATCCCCGTTGGGGCACGGGGATTTTATGGTTAAGTACAGGTCTATTTAGAGAATCTCTACAATATGCAATACGTTAAAAGCGCCATTGTTAAGTGGGTACTGTACCGTATTGATTTCTTGAAAAAACGAGATTTTAAATAGGTAAAACACATTACCGTCGCCTGTTGGCATGGCTGCTGGTATTGTGTTTACAGAGGTTACTGTATTATTAATAGGAATATTAACAATAGGACTTACTTGCAAGTCTTTTTCGTTAGTATTCAAATTTAGGTTTAATACAGCCGCGGTAAAACTAACATGTGTGGCGCCACTAGGTACGCTAATATGCTGACTTGGTACGAGATTGTCGATACTGATTTCGCCAGTAGTCGTGTTTAGTGCCAAATCTTGTAATAATACACTTGTTAGTATGGCATTACTGTTAAAGTCGAATGCCTTTAACAGGGCTTTGCCTTCATCCGATTCTAGTCCGATAGGGACTAAACGGTAACCTCTTGCCGAGGTTAGGTCGGTGTTTTTAACCTTGCTTAAGGTTTGCGAGAGTCGTGATACCATAGATCGGTCTTTGGCGTCGCTTACCAGGGTGGTTAGGGCTTGTCTAAGCCATTTACCCATGGTGGCACAGTGCCCGAATTCCAATCCGTTTTCGCGTGTTCTTGCAAATGCAGGGTCGTTTTCAATACGGTTTTTGCTTACGCCACCTTTGGTACGTACCAGGTAACCGTCTTTACCTTTGTAGAAGGTTAACCCATCCAGGGTGCCTTCAATTTTAATTAGGCTGTTTACTTTGGCCATCTTAAAATAGTATTATGATTGATTTGGGGCATATCAGCAACGCATTTTAGAGTTGCTTGAATGAAGTATTTTTGTCTTTTTTTTGTTTTTTTTAGAAGATTAAATACTCAATCAATCGAGTTGAACAAATTATTTTGTCTGTATTGGTATCGCTTAAATTCTGAGTTCCGGACCTCATTATTATAGGCGATATTGTTACAGAACACGATAAAGGTAAGGCGTTGGTTTTTAGTTTGTTTTTGATTTTGGCAGTACGGGCTAATTTGTAAGAAAAAAATTAATTTACTATTTGTGGCAGGTGTGGCAGGTGTGGCAAATATGGCACATATGGCACAGTTGGATATTTCGGAAAATTACTTTAGACCTTAAGTATGTATTACGTATCCCTTAACTAGGAGTGGAGTTGCTATGGGGTTAACCCTCGGATTATTCTGCTAAGCATCACTTATGTTCGTCGTGGAAGGAGTTTTTTTATCTTTTTTATTCGTAATGGTCACATGTTTTTTGATAATTAACTGTAGTTATTAACAAATTTGTGGCATTGTTAATAGCGTGTTGTGCTGTGGGAAATGTCTTGTTAAGCTAGCGTTTACAAGGTGTTTGGTGTTTGTTTGGTGGTTTTAAAGGTGTATTTCATCGAATATAATGTTAAAAATTTGGTAAAATTGTTGAAAACTATTATGTGGTGGTTGTTGCGTGGTTTATGCTTTCACTTTATATTTATATCAGTAAATAATAATATAATAAATTAATAACCAATTTAAATACTTGTGACTATGCATATTATGAAATTTAGAAGAAGTGTAATCCCTCTCGTGAGGCAGAGGCCCCAAAATATAATTTTAAAATGTATCGACTTGTTATTTATTCGCCAGATGTGCAAGCCATATTAGGATGTAGCCCTAGTAAGGCGTCGGAATTGTTACGTATTATAAAAGATGTCCATGATAAGGAAAAACATCAATCTGTTACGATTAAGGAGTTTTGTGATTATCAGGATTTACCGTTCGAGGAGGTTTTTAATATGATTAATAGTGCTGTTTTAAATTCTTAGTATTATTATGAGTCATCTTCCGATTTTTCTTCCAAAAACTACTTTTCTTCGTCGGGTGAAGCGTCTTTTACTACCGGTGGTTTCGAAACGATTTTATTGCGCTACGCTACTTAAAATCACTCAGCCACCTAGAGTGTGTTTTTTTTGATGTAGGATTTTAGAGTTACGAATCACGATTTTAGAATTATGATTTTTAAGAATCAAGAGTCAAGCTCCAAATTTTAACAATCGAACTAATGTTAAAAGATTCTTCAGTCGTTCCTCCTTCTGAATGACAAAGTCCAACAACTATATTGCCGATTTACTATTAACTAACGACTACTGTCTAAAAAACTAACAACTACCAACTAAGAACTACCAACTGCTCACGAATCACTAATAAAAAAGATTGCTTCACGCTATTCGCAATGACAAATTACCAAAAGAATATAAGTTACAGAAAAAGATTCTTCGCTCCGCATGCTCCGCTCTGAATGACAGAACAACAACCATCAACTAGCAACTAACAACTAACAACTAATAACTAATAACTACCTACTAACAACAATTTTACTATCTTAGACCAAGCTATAAACCATAACAAGTATGACCAATACACCTTTGGTGTCTATTATTATCCCTACGTATAATCGGGCGCATTTAATTGGCGAAACTTTAGACTCTGTTTTGGCGCAAACCTATACAAATTGGGAATGCATTGTAGTAGACGATGGCAGTAACGATAATACGGCCGAGGTTATGGCCGCTTATTGTACTAAAGATGCTCGGTTTCAATATTACCACAGGCCAAAAGAGCGTATGCCAGGCGGGAATGCCGCCCGTAATTATGGGTTTGAAGTAAGTAAAGGAGAATACGTACAGTGGTTTGATAGTGATGATGTAATGTGTGAAAATGTTCTGAAATTACAATTGGAGCATGTGTTAAAATCAAAACAAAAGATTTCGGTGTGTTTATATACGGTTTATAATGCTAATTTTAATGTTATTCAAAAACAAGATAAGCCTAATATTTTAAGGGATAATGCTTATTACGATTTTATTAGCGCTTATATAAAAGTTAATTTACAAACAACCTTGTGGCATAGATCTGTAGTTTCTGGATTTAAATTAAATGAAGACTTGAAAAAATCGCAAGAATACGATTTTATTCAAAGAGTGTTTAAAAACAATTACAAAGATGTTACCTTTAACAATATACCTCTTATAAAAATAAGGGCGCATGATTATTCTATTACAGGTAGTTTTTTTAGTGGAACAGATGATAAAAAGATAGCCGATAGTTTAAACGTGAAATTAGCTGTATTAAGAGATTTGCCAAGTGACTGCCCCACTGAAGTCAAGCAAGATCTTGTGCGTTTTTATTTACGAGTGTTGTATAACGTTTTTAAATTTAAGAAAACACGTTTATTTTATAGGTATTTACTTCTGCTAAAATCGGAGGTTAAAGGATTTAATTATATCACTCAATTTAAACTGTTAGGGGTTTATTGTATTTACTTTTTCACAAATAAAGGAAGCCAATATTATAAAAGACTAACAGGCATTACCTAATTTAGCATAAAAAAATGCTTTTAGGGGATATTAATATTCCAGAAAATTAAATTCAGATATTTATATTTAGAACTTGAGTTTTCAATACTAGGTATAGTAGTAATAATATAATATACAATGGATGTAGTACATGTGTTAAGAAGTTTTGGAGATCAGAATCAACCTTATACAACACACTTGTTAAATACTTTAAATACGTTAAGTACATTAAAACATGCCGTGGTTTGCGATAATATTTATCAGTCATCAAAAACTATTGCGGTGTATTCTATGTCTTCAAAACTACGTGTTAAACACTTTTTAGATGCGCGGTATGTTTTACATTGTTTTTTTAATAAAGCATTAATAGCGAGTACCTCTGGTTTTTCATTTAAAAAAAGGATTAAGTTTTTTTTGAAGTGGAAGTTTTTTGTACAACACGAGCCAAGCGTTATTCATCTTCATCATTTACAAGCTTTTAATGTGTCTATTTTAAAGTTTTTGTATTCTAAAAAGATTCCCGTTATCGTGTCATTCAGAGGAAAAGATATCGTAACCAATCCGTTAGAACCACAAGAACAGGCTCTGCTTTTTGAAAAATTAAAATATATAGACCGCGTGCATGTTATTAGTGAATATTTAAAAGTTGTTACTATTCAGGCAGGGGTTACTTTACCTATAGATGTGGTGTACAGGGGGATTGGTAAAACACCACTTAACCGGCCTGCTTTGAAATTAAATACCAATACCCCTATAAAAATTATTTGTGTTGGACGTTTAGCCTGGGAAAAGGGGCAGTTTTATCTTTTAGATAGTGTGTACAGGTTAAAGCAGAAAGGATATACTTTTAATGTAGATATATATGGGGAAGGGTATTTAAGAGAATTTTTGTTATTTAGAATACAACAATTAGGACTAGAAGGGCAAGTCAATCTTAAGGGGCATGTCGATTCAGAATTATTAACTCAAAACTATAAAACATATCATTTAGCCGTACAACCATCGCTTTACGAGGCATTGTCTAATGGTTTGTTAGATTTAGTAAATAATAATGTACCCTGTGTGATTTCGAAAGGAAATGGGATGGAAGAAGTAATTGCAGACCAAATTAACGGTGTTTATTTTGATGTTAATACACCAGAAACATTGGATACGGCTATTCTTGATGTTTTAAAATTAGATACAGAGACACTTATGGCATATAATGAAGGTGTTCGTAATCAATTTAGTTTTAATGAAGAAATTAAAGGCTTGGAGCGGATGTACTTAAACTATAAGGAGGCTTGAGAGATAACCTTAAGAACTTAAGTAAACAAAATAGGGTCGCTTGTTATTGTAATAAAATTTAGAATGCGATAAAGCGCGGTTACATATCAAAGCATCTATATTAATGAAGCTTACATTCGATAATGACATTTTTGTATAGAAAGATTCATCGCTCCGCATACTTCGCTCTGAATGACATAGTGGGTATTATGCAGTACCTGACTGTTTTTTGGTTGATAGTTTTTAGTTTGTCATTCCGACGTTAGGAGGAATCTTATTTATTGATTTTGAAGGTTACTAGAAAAGATTCTTCGCTCCGCATACTCCGCTCTGAATGACAAGACTACCAACTACAGACTAAGAACTGATTCACCGATTCACCATTTCGTTTTTAGAGTTACGAATTACGAACACTAATAATTAAATGTTAAGCTTAATAAGCTAAAATTCAAATTCAAATTCTAACCTTCGAACTAAGAACAAAAGATTCTTCGCTCCTTATACTCTGCTCTGAATGACATTGCGTTTGTCATGCAGGGGGAGGGATGACCGAAGCATCTATTACAGTGAGGTGTTGGTTGTTTTGAAACAGCAAGATTCGACGTAGTCAATGATAAAACCATCAACTACGAACTAATGTTCTAAACTTACATTCCAACCTTCTAACTAAGAATTAAAGATTCTTCGCTCCGCATGCTCCGCTCTGAAAGACAAAACAACAACCAAAATCCAACAACTAATAACTATCAACTACCAACAATTTCACTATCTTAGCCCCTAGCTATTTAAACCAACAAATACATGACCAAAGCACCCTTGGTGTCCATAATTATCCCTACCTACAACCGTGCCCATCTTATTAGGGAGACTTTAGACTCTGTTTTAGCGCAAACCTATACCAATTGGGAATGTATTGTGGTAGACGATGGCAGTACCGATAATACAGACCAGCTTATGGCAACCTATTGCGCTAAAGACGACCGTTTCCAATACCACCACCGTCCAGCAGACCGCTTGCCAGGTGGCAATGCGGCAAGAAATTATGGGTTAGAAAAAAGTAATGGAGAATTTGTGAATTTTTTAGATTCAGATGATGTGTTTGACTTGGAAGCATTAGAAACAAAAGTTTATTATGTTTTAAAAGAATCTTGTGATATAATTATTTCGCAACATGCTAGAACGAAAGATGAATTAACTAATAAAGTGGATTCTAAGAAGTGTTTTGTTTCGTCTAATTTTGATGTAGACTTTGTATTGTCAAGAAACGCAATTGTAACGGCAGATCCTTTAATTAGGAAAAAAAGTCTTTCTAAAGTAAAATTTGATGAAACTCTGGTAAGAAGTCAGGATTATGACTTTTTTCTTCGGTTGTTCCGCAATAAGTTGAAATATTGTTTGATTGATGCGAAACTATATTATTATCGTATGAACAGTGTTGATAGTATCTCTTCAAAGGCTGCAAAAGGGGTTGCTTTAGAGTCTAATACACAATTATTAATGGTTAGGCGCAATTTGAAGTATTATAAAGGGAACAAGGAGGTGGAAGATGAATGTTACAGATCGATTAGAAAAATGTATAAAAGCCTAATGAAAAAAGATAAGGTAATGCGTATTCTTGAGAATTATAATTTTTATAGAAAGGGATTTAATTTAAGTTTTTTAGAATTTACCTTTTACTTTTTGTATAATCTATTGTTTAAAAAAGGGTTTGATATAATGAAACGTAACGATAAATGACCTCCATAATCTTAATCATTCCTTATTTTGGTAAATGGCCATTATGGTTCGGTGCTTATTTAAAGTCCTGTGCCGCTAACCCCAGTATCCATTGGTTATGCCCAACAGATTGCGACATTCCTGTAGATTATCCATCAAATATTAGGTTTCTACCCGTTACATTAGCCCATTTAAATCAACAGGTTAACAAGATTGTTGGGGTAGAAGTGCCTTTAAGCCCCAGAAAATTTTGTGACTTAAAACCTGCTTATGGCGACATTTTTAAAGCACAATTAGTAGATTTTGATTTTTGGGGTATTTGCGATATGGATATTATTTGGGGCGACATTCGCAAGTTTATTACAGGAGACCTTTTAAACCAATACGATATTATATCTAGTAGAAAGCACGCCATTTCTGGGCATTTTACGTTGTTTAAAAATACACCCAGCATTAATACCCTATATAAACAATTGCCCAACATAAAGGCTTTGTATAGTGTGCCAGAGTTTAAATGGACAGACGAACATGTGCTTACGAAATATTTAAAATCGCAAGCACAAAAAGAAGTATATTGGCCTAATATATTATGTAATCAAGAGCGTGGTCGTGATTCGCATCAAGAGTATTATCTAGACCGTTGGCAATGGCAAGACGGTAAAGTAGTTAATACTAAAACAAATACAGAAGTAATGTATTTGCATTTTATAAACTGGAAACGCACCATGCGGTATAGCGAAGTGCAGTACACAGACCCACAAACTACATTTTATATTTCGTATTCAGGCATGCATTACCAAGCCCATAGCCTGTGGCAACAGTTAATAAATAAGGTTAAGAATGTCTTTAATGGGTTTTATGTTATTTTAAGACGCAAGCAAAGAATAAAAAAATTAAAGAAAAAGCTAGGTTATGAATAGATTAAATTATTGGAAAAAAGAAGTTATAGCTGAATTAAAGTTTTTTCCACAGAATTTAAATTATTTATTTACTAATAAAAAGAAAGCTATATATGTTGGGTGTACAGCTATGGGTAATATTGGAGATGAAGCAATATTGTTTGGAATAAGAAAATTATTAAGTAAAAAAATACATTTTTATCCTATATCATATAAAAAGCCATCTTCAGGGCGTTTTTTTAGAAAATCTTTAATTTTTAAGAGTCCAAACTATATCGTATTAGGAGGTGGTACAATTATTAGAAAAGGAGAAAATGAAAGCTATTTGAGATTAATGAAACAAATGCAAAAACAATGGCCAAATGCCGAAGTGTTAGTTCTAGGGCCGGGAGTTGCAAACCCTGAATTCGCAAACGAGATTGGTTTTCCTACAGATATTAAAGCATGGACATCGTTTTTAAATCTTTCTAAATTTGTATCGGTTAGGGGGCCATATTCAAAATTAGAATTAGAATCTTGGGGAGTGAGAAATCCCGTGCATATTTTTCATGATCCAGTTATTTCATTTACAAGTGAAAAGTTTGTTTTTAAGAAGAAAGAAAAAAAAATCGGTCTTAATTTCGCAAATATAGGAGATCGAATTTATGGAGGAAACAAAGAAACTATAAAATCTTTTGCCTTGGCAATAGTAGAGAAACTATTAGAAGATAATTGGCAAATTTATTTATATCCAACTACAAAAAGCGATCTAAATTATATGTTATATGATATTGGTCTAAGTAAATTTAAATCTATAAAAAGTTATAAAAATTATAAAGATTTAAAAGCATCATGTGACTTTTTACGCTCATTGGATTATTTAATTGGACAAAGGTTGCATTCTATAATTTTTTCAAGTGTGGTTTGTACACCTTTTTATGCGTTAGAATATGAATTAAAGACTAAAGAATTTTTAAAAACAATTGATATGACTTCTTATTCAAGCCGAGTTGATCAATTGAATGTATCTCAAATTTATCAAGAATTACAATATAACTATCAGAATTTAGACAATATTCAAAATGAATTGCATTTAAAAATGCAAAAAGTTAAAGAAGAACAATTAAATTGTAGAGATTTATTATTGACTAAATTATAATATGAAATCAGTAACTATTTTACATCCATTTACGCCGCAAGCAGCTGGCGTTGTAGAGCGTAGTGTACCAAAGTACCATAGTCAGCCACATGTAAAAGCTATGCAGCAGTTGGTGGCAAAAGAGTCTATAGTTGGGCGTATGGAGTATTTTACGTCTAAATTAATGGGGTATACTAAAGGAAATAATTCGTTAACATGGCAATTTTATCCTGTAAAGTTTACTTTAAATGGCGACCATAAAAAATGGAAAAAACAACATTCTACAGCGTGTTTAAGAGCTTATAAAAAGCAAGCACCCGAAGTTACTATTATAAATATGTCTGGGCATTCCAATCCGTTTTCTTACCAACTATCTAAAATTATATTAGCACAAAATAAACATTATATTGCCATGTTAGGCGGGCAGCATTATAGCGATACTCCTATTAACAGAGCGTATTATAAGCAGGCGCATCATATTTTGGTGCATACACACATGCAAAAGGAGAGCATGCAGCGTTTAGAATTGTTTAAAGGTTTAGATATTCGCGTATTTCCTTTAGGGGTAGATTGCTCTGTATTTAAGCCAGCTAGTAAAAAACAGAATTCAAACAAAATAAGCTTGCTATATGTAGGTCGAATTATAGCATGGAAACGGGTACATTTAGCCATTGAAACGTTAAAAGTTTTGGTTGATGCTGGGTTTAAGGATGCCGTTTTAAACATAATAGGACCAACCACTTCCGAGCAATATTTAACAGAATTAAAAGCGTTAGCTGTTAAGTATCAATTAGAAACACAAGTGTGTTTTTTAGGACATAAAGAGCATCATGAACTTCCAAAATATTTTCAAGAAGCCGATATGTTTTTATTACCAAGCGATAAAGAAACATTTGGAATGGTAATGATAGAAGCTATGGCTTGTGGCACGCCTGTTGCAGGCATGGATTGTCCTGGTGGACCAGCTGATGTTATTACGCATGGTGTTGATGGTGTTTTGGCTACACCAGAAAGCTATGCAGCTGCAGTACTTGAAGTGTTTACCACTAAGGGCGTATTACAAAATATGGCTAGCAATTCGAGATTAAAGGTTGAACTAAATTATAGTTTAGAAGCCACATATCGAGTCTTGAAAACATCTGTAAATTCGGTAATACACATTTAAGTATGTCTGCACGTTACACGGTTACTATTTACACGCCACAGGAACTAAACCATGCCTCGTATGTGCAAACAGGTTTGTTCGAGATGGAAAGTCAAGGTGTGTTAAAGGTAAAGGTAAAATTAAGTGTTGCTTCACGTCGTGGACGCATAGCTGTACAAGATACAGGTGCGGTGCAGTATACTAATCAACTCAACCCTAAAGTGTCGTATTATGAATTGTTAGATCATACATCTCATAAGAGGATTCGGTTTGCCACCGACCTGTACGATCATGCTGATCAATTTTCAGAACACGCATTTTTGCATTGTGATTATGTGTTTAAACGCAGTTTTGAACAGAAATATGTAGATAAACTTCCTCAAGCATATCAGGATAAATTATTTAAATTGGGATTATGTTTTGGTGTTTCGTCTCCTTATAAAAAACAACAATATTTATTTTTTACAGGGTTAATGTTTAGTAATCTGTTAAATGCCATTAAATTTGATAGACGATTGCTTATAAGGGTTTACAATACTTATACTACTCAAATTAAACATTGGAAATTTGTTTTAACGGCTCGAGATATCTCTCATTTTAATGAGTTTATACAGCCTACACATAATTCAGTATTTTTCCAGACCCGTTGTTTTGTTCACGAACAAACCCAAGATGTTAAAAGTATTCATAAACAACGGTATCGTATTATAAAAGTATTACGGGAAGCATTTCCTGATTTGTTTTTAGGTGGTTTTGTGCCTTCTCCCGTGGTGTTGACAAACTATTCGGACGCTGTAACCAATGTGCCTACAGAACCAATGGCTTACTTACAGGCCTTAAAGCAAGCTAAAATTGTTGTTTATACCAGAGGTTTGGCCAACTCTCCAGCTTGGAAAATGGCAGAGTATTTAAGTCAGGCTAAAATAATTATAGCAGAACGCTTAACTGCCGAATTACCTGTGCCTTTAACAGACGGGCAGCATGTGTTATATTTTAATACCGATGAAGAATTGGTTGCCAAAATAAAACACGTTTTACAAGACGCAGACTTAGCTAAGCATTTAAGCCAAAATGGGCGTTCTTATTTTGAAAAGTATGTAAACCCAGAACGGAATATAGAGCGTATTATTAACTTTATGATTTCTAAACACACAAGCTCTTGAAACAAATTTTTGTCCATCACCAGTCTAAGCATCATGCTCAAAATTCTGGCTATAGCCGTTTACTGGATTACTGTACTAATTATAGTACCGTCGAGCCACAAATGGTGTGGCCGTATGCTATGGCTAAACACTGTGCGGCTTTGGTTTCGGATGCTTATGGTATTTACGATACGCGTAGTGTTTATAAAGAGCTAGCCTTATTTAAAACGTTGAGCGCACATAAAGATACCGATAAAGTAGTCCATTTTTTAAATGGCGAGCGCGATATTCGGTTTGCAGTACGTTTTGGGCAACAGTTTGAGCGTACGGCTTTTAGTGCTACATTTCATAAACCACCAGCTGTTTTAGAACAGCGTATAAGCAAGACAGCCTACTTAGAGCGTTTACAGGGTGCAGTTTGTGTTGGTGAAAATCAAGTGACTTATATTAAAGAGCGTTTTAAAATACCACAGGTGGCTTACATTCCTCATGGGGTAGATGCGCAGTTTTTTAAGCCAGACCCACATAAAAAACACGAGCGCCCCGTATTGTTGTTTGTAGGGCAGCATATGCGCGATTTGGAGGCGTTAAATTATTGTGTTCCTAAATTGGCAGCACAGATTAAAGATTTAAAAGTGCAGGTGGTTATCCATAAGGCGTATGCCAAACACATTCAGGCACATCCAAACTTAGACGTGTTTAGTGGTATAGACGATGGAGCGCTGTTGCATTTGTATCAGTCTGCCACAGCTTTGTTTTTGCCTTTATTAGATAGTACAGCGTGTAATTCTATTTTAGAGGCATTGGCTTGTGGTTTGCCCATTATTACAACCCGTGTTGGTGGCAATATGGGGTATTTAAAATCGGTAGAAGCCATTTTAACCGAGGCTGGTTGCTATGAAGCCTTAATTACCGAAACTGTCAATTTATTACAGAGTTCTACACGTTTACAGCGTATGGCCTTAAGTAGTCGCGCGCAAGGTGAAGCTTTAGATTGGCAATATGTTGCGCAGGATGTTTACAAATTTCATAAATCACTGCTTTAAGTATTGGTATTGTAATTAAAAGTCTTTTTCTTTAAGGAGTGAAAAAATTAATCAGTGTCTAAACCACTCAAAATAGCCATATATACTGGAGTCTTACCCAATACTACCTTTATAGAAAACCTAATTCTTGGGGTTGCTGAAGAGCATCAGGTCTTATTGTTTGGAACCCCTAAAAAGCGGTTACGCTATAATCACCCTAATATTCAGGTAATCCCTACGCCAGCATCCAGCTTGCATAATGGGATGTTAACTCTTTGGCGCGGTTTGCGATTAGTAGTGAAGTCGCCGAAATTACTACACGTTGCTATTCGGGAAGCCAAAAGATATCCTTCGTTGTATACCAAATGGATGCGCTTTTCACGTTTTGTGCCGGTGTTGTTATACCAACCCGATGTGTTTCATTTACAGTGGTCGTCTCGGATAGACCGGTGGTTGTTTTTAAAAGATGCCTATCCGTGTCGGTTTATAGTCAGTGTGTTGGGCTCGCAATTGTTGGTAGAACCGCATTATAATACTGCTTTAACCTTACGCTATAGCAAAGGCTTTCCAAAAGTAGATGCCATACATGCGGTGTCCAATGATTTGGCACAACAAGCTATTGTTTACGGTGCTTTACCCGAGCGCGTACAAGTCATCCGGACACCTGTGCCGCAAGCCGCGTTTACGTGCTATCAAGAATCACGACAAATTAGACTAGCAAATAGTTTACATCTCGTATCGGTAGGTAGGCATCATTGGGTAAAAGGCTATGGCTATGCTATTTCGGCTGTACAAGCCTTACGCGAACTTGGGATAACGGTACGCTATACCATAATCGCTGAGGGTGCTATTCCAGAAACGCTTTTGTACCAAGTGCATGATTTGGGGCTAACTGACGTGGTAACTTTTAAATCAGGGCTTCCACAAGACGCCTTGTTTAGCGAGATGCTACGCTATGACGCTTTAGTGTTACCAAGTGTGAGTGAAGGTATTGCTAATGTGGTGGTCGAAGCTATGGCAATCGGGCTGCCTGTAATTAGTAGCAATTGTGGCGGTATGCCCGAGGTGGTACACGATGGCGAAACAGGCCTGTTGTTTGCTATGCGGAATGTTGATGCGATTGTAGCGGCTTGCCAGCGGTTTATGGCACTATCGGAAGCAGAGGTGTTGGAGATGCTTCGGCAGGCGCATGAATTAGTGAAGCGGGAATATCACGAGGCGGAGAATGTGGCGCGGATGGTGGATTTGTATGTTGGTTGATGGTTATTGGTTGATAGGTTGTCATGCAGAACCTGCCTGCCGGCAGGCAGGGGAGACACGACTGAAGCATCTTTATTAGTGAAGTTTTTACAGTATTAGCGTATCTTAGTAGTGAAGATTCATCGCTCCGTATACTCCACTCTGAATGACATTACAGTTGTCATGCAGAAGGAGGCACGACCGAAGCATCTTTAAATTAGCGCATCACAATGTAATTGAATAACCGTAAGTAAAGATTCTTCGCTCCGCATACCGCGCTCTGAATGACAGTTGAGTTGTCATGCAGAGGGAAGAATGACTGAAGCATCTATATAAATTATAATCTTAAAGTATCATTGTATCACTACAAGTAAAGATTCTTCGCTTCGCTATTATCACTATGGATGACAGAATTATTCTACGTAATTATTACATTTGTGTTATAACCCATCCAAGATGTCTAAACGCCTAAAAATTGCGATCCTATCTGGAACCATCCCCAGTACCACATTTATAGAGCACCTGATTAACGGGGTTGCAGAGACGCATGACGTGTACTTGTTTGGTGTGCTACATAAAAAGGTGTCTTATACCTCAAAACATATACAGGTTTTTGATACGCCAAAATCGACACTTAAAAACCTTTGGGTTACTGGGTGTCGCAGTTTAAAATTGGCGGTACAAGCACCTTCCGATTTCACCGCCTTAATTTCGGAAGTGCGTAGACATTCTGGTTTATATAATCAATGGGTCTGGTTTACAAAATTCTTACCCATCGTGTTGCATAAGCCCGATGTTATTCATTTGCAATGGGCACGAGATGTAGCGTTCTATACTATTTTTAAAATACGATTTGGTATTCCAATGGTGTTAAGTTTACGTGGGGCGCATATCAATTACACGCCTATAGTCGAACCCCGAATGGCGGCAGTGTATAAAAAACAGTTTCCGAATATAGATGCATTCCATGCTGTGTCTCAGGCTATCGGTCGCGAAGCGGAACAGTATGGCGCCGATGCAGCTAAGATAACCACCATACATTCGCCTATACCTGATTTCTTTTTTCAGCATTTTAAATTACCTGTATTAGGGACACGGTCAGATTTACACTTGGTGTCAGTTGGGCGTTTTCATTGGGTAAAAGGCTATGAATATGCCATACAAACGGTAGCGCAGTTAAAAGCTCAAGGCATTAAGGTTCGGTACACCATCGTAGGTCCTGAATCGTTTACAGAAGCCATCGCGTTTCAAATCCATCAATTAGATTTGGTAGATCAGGTACATTTAGTAGCGGCTTTACCTCAAGAGGCATTAATTGACTTGCTCCATAGATGCCATATGATGCTATTACCAAGTTTAAAAGAAGGTATTGCGAATGTGGTGTTAGAGGCTATGGCTATAGGCTTACCAGTAATTTCTACCAATTGTGGGGGCATGGCAGAAGTGATAAAACCAGGCAAAACCGGTTGGTTGGTGCCTGTTCGCAATCCAGAGGCGATGATGCAAGCGGTGTTGGAGGTGTTGCATACCCCAGAATCTCAATTGCATAGCATAACGCAACAGGCGCATGATTTTGTGAAACGGGAATTTTATGCTAAGGATAGTATTCAGCAATTTGTGAGTTTGTATGAAGCGGTGGTTGGTTAATTGTCATGCAGAACCTGCCTGCCGGTAGGGGAGGTACGACTGAAGCATCTTTAAATTAAGGGTATTAGAATATAATTGAATAACCGTAAGCATAGATTCATCGCTCCACAAGTTTCGCTCTGAATGACATAGTGGATTTCAGGCAGAACTTGACTGTTTCGTGGTTGGTGGTTGATAGTTTTTAGTTTGTCATTCCGACGTTAGGAGGAATCTATTTTGTTGATTTTAAGGTTGCAAGTAAAGATTCATCGCTCTGTAAACTGCGCCTGCCTACCGGCAGGCAGGCTCTGAAATCGCAAGATTCGACGTAGTCAATGACATAAGGGTTGTCATGCAGAAGGAGGTACGACTGAAGCATCTTATTAAATCTTTTGGTTTAAAAACTCCCAAGTTGGATTAAAACTAGCAATCAATTTTTCTTTTTTTAATCTACTAATGCCTTTAATTTGTTTTTCTCTTTTTATAGCTAATTCTACTTCGGAATAATGTTCGTAGTAGATTAAAAAGAAACATTTATACTTGGTTGTAAAAGCTTTCGAAAATGGGAGTGGATTTCTATGGTAGTGTAGGCGCTCCTTTAAATTATTAGTCATTCCTGTATAGAGTACAGTTTTGTTTTTATTAGTTAATATGTAAACATAATAATTATGTGTTCCTCTGGTTTTCATTTTGTTAAGTTAGGAAAAAGTTAGTTAAGTTTTTGTTATTTCGGTTTTAAAGATTCTTCGCTCCGCATACTGCGCTCTGAATGACAGTTGAGTTGTCATGCAGAGGGAAGAATGACCGAAGCATCTTTATTAATGAAGTTTTACCTGTATAATAGTATCTCTATTAGTAAAGGTTCATCGCTCCGTAAACTGCGCCTGCCTACCGGCAGGCAGGCTCTGAAATCGCAAGATTCGACGTAGTCAATGACATAGTGGTTGTCATGCAGAAGGAGGTACGACTGAAGCATCTTTAAATGAAAGGTATTAGAATGTAATTGAATAACCGTAAGCATAGATTCATCGCTCTGTAAACTACGTTCTGAATGACATAAGGGTTGTCATGCAGAGGGAGGTACGACTGAAGCATCTTTTAAATTAGCGCATCACGATGTAACTGAATAACCGTAGGCATAGATTCATCGCTTCGTAAACTACGCTCTGAATGACATAAGGGTTGTCATGCAGAGGGAAGAATGACCGAAGCATCTAAATGAATAATGTTTTACCTGTATAATAGTATCTCTATTAGTAAAATTCTTCGCTCCGTAAACTTCTTTTTGAAATCGTTAGATTCGACGTAGTCAATGACAGACGTGACTCTTCATTCCAGAAGCAGACTCCGAATGAAATACACTTTCAAATTCAAACTAATTTATTATATTCGTCACAGCTATTATCTATGAAGACCGTAACCACGCCAATTATTCCTGTACAACCGACTTACGCTAAGATTCAGGCGCCCCACGAATTGCATTTGGAAGCTATTTGTGTGTTTGCCGCTACGGGTTTTTTTCTGGACACCGATACGTATTGGAAAGATACCGTGGTATTGCGTCCAGCATGTGAGCACCAAATCGATGATGCAGGCTATTTGGTGTCGTCTACACCTTATTTTGAATGGGAATATACCCCCGATGAAACACGAAACTTCGAAAGGACTTTAGACCAATTTACAACACTATTCGAAACCATCATAGCCGAACAAACCCAAGGACAACGGGTGATTTTACCCCTATCAGGAGGCTTGGATAGCCGCACACAGGCTGTGGCCTTACAACGTTTGGGACGTAGCGTACAAAGTTATAGTTATCAGTTTGAAGGTGGTTATCCTGAAACAGATATTGCCGATGCCATAGCTAAGATTTGTGAGTTTCCGTTTGAAGCTTTTCAAATACCCAAAGGTTATTTGTGGAATGTGATAGATGAACTGGCGCAATTAAACCGTTGCGAATCGGATTTTACAGCACCGCGGCAAATGGCAATTGTCAATCAGTTTAAATCTATGGGCGATATGTTCTCTTTAGGACATTGGGGCGATGTGCTGTTTGATGATATGCAGGTGGCAGACGATTTAGATTCTTACGGACAAATTGAAGCCCTAAAAAAGAAACTGCTTAAAAAGGGTGGTTTGACCTTTGCGGAATGCTTATGGAACCAGTGGGGCTTAGCTGGAACATTTGCAGAATATTTTCACGAGCGCATAGCCAGCTTGTTACAAGCTATCCCCATTACGAATAGTGCGAATGCACGCATTCGTGCCTTTAAAAGTTTGTATTGGGCACCCCGGTGGACGTCGGTAAACCTGGCGGTGTTTGCCAGTGTAAAACCGATTAGTTTACCGTATTACAATAATCGTATGTGCGCCTTTATCTGCTCCGTACCAGAACGCTTTTTGTCCAAAAGACAGTTGCAAATAGGCTATATAAAACGTTATGCCCCCAAAGTAGCAGCGGTGACCTGGCAAGACCAAAAGCCATTTAATTTATATACTTATACCAAAAACAAAGCGCCTTATAATGTGCCATATCGTATAGTGAATAAGTTACAACGCCTTGGGCAACAGGTTCTAGGGACACCGTATATACAACGCAACTGGGAGTTGCAATTTTTAGGACCTCAAAACAGCACTGCTTTAGAAGCGGTGTTGTATCATCCAGACTTAGTGCGTTGGGTATCATGGGATGTGATTGAAGCGATGTATAACGGGTTTAAACATAAAGATGGCGTACAGCATGCTCATGCGATTAATATGTTGGTGGTTTTGTCAACCTTTATTAAATCTAAAAGTGTATGAAATTATCTGTAATTATTCCTGTATATAACGGTGCGAATTTTATTGAAAAATCCTATTATTCTATAGTAAACCAAGAGTTGCGTGACTATGAAATTATTTATGTGGATAATAACTCAACAGATAGAACTAAAGAAAATATTTTAGATATTCAAAGAAAAGATGTAAATGTACATTATTGTTTTCAAAGTAAACAAGGGGCTGCACCTGCTAGGAATATGGGTATAAAAAAGGCATTGGGCGATTATATTTATTTATTTGATGTGGATGATGAATTGTATCCAAATGCCATTAAAAGTCTAATGAAGGTACTCGATGAAAATGAAGAGGTAGATGCGGTTTTTGGAAAAATGGTTAAATCTAATAATGGAATTTCTAAAACCAAATTACCTCAAGATGAAACGAATCAACTCATACTAAATCCTGCACCTTATTGGGGATTGGAATGGTTTGCTAGTTTAAAACAGGTAGTTGGGCCACCAGCTTTTTTGTACAGAAACAGTGTGTTTGATAAAATTGGGTTATACAATGAATCATTGAAAAATAATGAGGATACTGCGTTTGATATTAAATTAGGAATGCAGTGTAATATTGTAAAATTAGATAAATATGTTTATTTGTATTTTAAACATGATAATTCTACTATTGAAATTTCTAAACGTAACATGTCAAGAGCTTTTATGATGTGGCCTCGTTTATGTTTGGAGCATTTACCATATTATTTACAACAAAAAACACCGTTACGATATAAGACTATTTTATTTAGTCAGTTGTATCAAAATATGGCGAGGCAGTTGGTTTGTACACATGGTAGGGCAAAGCGTATTGATTTAAAGAAACAGTTGGAAAACGACATTAGAAGTGTGAAACTTCCTTGGTTAATTAACTTATACTTGAATGTTTTAGTAACGTTTCCTATAGAAGTAGTTCGTAAGTTTTATGCTTATTATATAGTGCCATTTGTTATAAAACGACAATTTAAATCAATTAAATAGTTTTGTGTTATGTTGCGATTTTTAAAAATGCTTTTGACAAAACAAGGTCTTATTTTTGTCTTAAAGAAAGTGCTTTTACCTAGATTTTACAAGCGGTATGTTGTTGGAAACTCGCTAATTGAGGCCGATGTTAATAGCACTTTTGCTACTAGAGGTTGTACCTCTAAGAATGAGCAGTTAAGCACAAAATTCTATCATTTAATGCTATATTATCCTGAATTTGCTTATGTTTTTTTCTGGCGTATTGGTAAGGGCAAAACAAATAAAGCCCGATTGTTTACAACAGATATGAATTGTAAAATTTTTAAAAGCACGCAAATAGCAGGTGGCTTAATGTGTTATCATCCCTTTGCTAGTGTGATTAATGCCAAGTCTATTGGACAAAATTTTCAATTTAGGAATGGTTTAACCATTGGTAATAAGGGTAATGATAATGCGCAATTACCTAGAATAGGAAATGATGTTACTGTGGGAGCGCAAGTTGTTATTATTGGCGATATAAACATCGGAAATAATGTGGTAATAGGAGCAGGCTCGGTAGTGGTTAAGGATGTACCTGATAATAGTGTCGTGGCAGGGAACCCAGCACGCGTAATAAAAACTTTAGAAAATGACTAAGCGTATCCGGATTTTGTTTACCACGACCAATTTTAATACTGCTGGAAGCGGCAAGGTGATATATGATTTAATATCTGGCTTAGATCGGTCTAAGTTTGAGATAGAAATTGCATGTAGGCATAACAAAGGTGCATTTTTTAAAGAGGTTAAAAACTTAGGATTGCCAATCCATATTTTTGATACACGAACGGCTTATAAACCATATTTTAACCTATTATATCGTATTCAAACAGTTGTTTATTTTTATAAAAGAAATAAATACGATATTGTACATTCTTGGCATTGGAGTAGCGATTGGACCGAGGTATTAGCAGCGCGCCTAGCGGGTGTACCCTATATTTATACCAAGAAAGCCATGAGTTGGGGCAATGTGCACTGGAAACTAAAAAGTTATTTGGCCAATTTTATCATTACTATTAATGATGAGATGCGCGATTATTTTCCTTATAAACAGTCTCAAACCTTGATTCCTTTAGGCATCGATACCGATTTTTATTCGCCTCATGGAATAGAAGACCTGCGGCAGGATACTAACGGGTTTACCATTATTACGGTAGCAAACCTCGTACCTGTAAAAGGAATAGAAGTCTTGTTACAGGCGGTAAAGCGCTTAGATGATGGCTTTAGATTATGGGTTGTTGGAGATGCTAGCAATGATTATGGACAAGCGATGCAACAATTGTCTAAAGATTTAGGCTTGGAGCATCGGGTAGCCTTTTTAGGTAGACAATTGGATGTGCGTCCCTACATTGCCCAAGCAGATGTATATGTGATTCCGACGCTAGATGAAGGACGGAAAGAGGGCATGCCTATGGCATTGGTGGAAGCTATGAGTATGGGGATTCCGGTTTTAGGTTCCAATATTTCTGGTATTAATTATGTGCTACGCGATTTTAAAGACTTATTGTTCGAGGCAGGAAATGTCACCGCTTTGCGTGACCACCTAGTAAATATAAAACAAAAGGATCTTGTTAATCGTAAGGAACTAGGTTTACAACTACGCACCTATTGTTTAAAGCATTATAAAAAGACAACGTTTATTGAAGCCCATGAAGCATTGTATAATAACGTATTAAAGAAGTAGTAACATTGAAAACTTATAATAAACATATTTTAATAGTAGGTACTGCCCGCAGTGGTACCAGTTGGTTGAGCGAAATTATTGCGCTACAACACCGCTATCGCATGTTGTTTGAACCGGAGCATGAATTTAGAACGCCAAATGGGTATCTGCTTTGTGATCAATGGTTACATGAAGGGGAAGTAAGTAAAGCGCAAATACAGTATTTAAAGGCAGTATTTGCCAATAGAGTGGATTGCGATTGGATAGGGCAAATTTCGAATCGAAAATATAAACGTCATTTATGGCCGTTTATACCGAAAATGTATGTGATTAAAATGGTACGAGGCAATTTATTAGCAAACTATGTTAATACGAGCTTTAACCTGCCAACGATTCATATTATACGAAATCCTTACGAAGTGATACATAGTCAACTACGGGTAAGCTTTCCATGGTTGTTTGATTTGTCCCTATTTGCAAAACAAATCGCCTTGGTAAACCTAATAAAACAGCGGTTTAATTATGATATTAGTACGTATGAATCATTATCAGATGTACAGCGGTTAAGCTTGCGCTGGTGTATAGAGAATGTTATTCCTTTGGAAGTTTTAGAACGGCCTAAACATAAATTTGAAGTTGTACGGCACGAGGTGTTGTTACAGGATATTACTTTCTTTTATGGGTTGTGCGAACGTTTTGGTTTAGAACCTTTATCAGATTTGGAGCTGCGCTATAAAAATCCATCTTCTAAAATGCATCCGCGAAGTAAAATTTTAAGTGAAAGTATTTCAAAATCTGCGTTGTTAGATGTAGAAACAATGCAGGAGATAAATAGCATCCTGAACGTTTTTAAAACCCAACTATATCCGATAGTCAATCAATATTTTAGAAAATCGCATGCCTAAACACATCGCTCTCATATTAGCACAGCCACCAGGCTATTCGGAAACCTTTTTCAGATCGAAAATTAAATGTTTACAAGACGCTGGCTTTACAGTGTGTTTGTATGTGCAGCAGGCGTCTAGTGCGTTTGATGATTGTACGGTACATGTGATGCCAAAGGTACATAGTAACCCCATCCGCCAAGTTTTTGCTATGGTACTGGTATTTTTAGGACTGTTGCCATATTTACGACGAGTGCTTCGGTTTATACAATTAGAACGGGCTAGCGGCCGTAAAGGCAGTCAGCTTGTAAAAAACATATACACCAATGCGGTTTTGCTGAAAAGTGATGCAGATTGGTTGCATTTTGGTTTTGCGACTTTAGCCATACAACGCGAACAGGTGGCTAAGGCGATTGGGGCAAAAATGGCAGTGAGTTTACGGGGGTTTGATGTAGCTATTTTTCCGTTGAAACATCCTGGTTGTTATAAGACATTGTGGCAACAAGTGGATAAGGTGCATACCATATCTGATGATTTGTTAGCTTGTGCTTATCGGACAGGTTTATCTGTAGATAAGCCTGTAGTAAAAATTACTCCAGCCATTGCTTTAGATGTGTTTACTAATAACAAGTATTTAGAAACATACTTAGGACAGCCTATAAAACTGTTAACAGTTGCGCGATTGCATTGGAAAAAAGGGTTTATTGCAACGCTTGAAGCTTTGGCAATCTTAAAACATAAAGGCATGGATTTTGAATATACCATAGTAGGACAAGGTGATGAACACGAAGCCATTTGTTTTGCTATCCATCAGTTAGGGTTAAGTGATCGGGTACGACTGTTAGGGGTGCAAACACCTCAAGATGTAAGGGATTTAATGGCAACATCGGATGTCTATCTGCAATACAGTATTTCTGAAGGCTTTTGTAATGCTGTGTTAGAAGCTCAGGCTATGGGCCTGTTGTGTGTGGTAAGTGATGCTGAAGGCTTAGCTGAAAATGTGATACATGGTAAAACGGGCTGGGTAGTGCCTAAGCTGCAACCAAAGGCTTTAGCAGCTACTTTGTTAGCCGTAATAAACTTACCAAGAACTGAGCAACAAGGGTATCGGGAACGCGCTGTAGCACGTGTGAAAACTGAGTTTAACTTGGAGCAACAAGCTGAGGAATTTGTTAGGTTTTATGAATCAAAATGCTGGTAATAAGTAATATAGTAAATTATGAAAAGAGAAGTATTAAGTATATATAGTAAATTACCTGAAACATTAAAGTTAAGATTTAGGAGACTAAAATTTTTTACTTTTTTTAAAAACCAAATTCTTGGTCATAACGATAAGTTATATTGTGAGTATTTTGAAATAAATAAAAAATATAAGCCCTATAATGTGTCCTTTCAGTTTTACGCTCCTATAGTTGTTGGGAGTCGAGCTATTAAAAAAGGAATAGAAAGTACTTTGTTAAGACATTCAGTTGAATTGGTTAATCGTTATAAAACAAATAAAGAGGATACTATTATTATTGATGTTGGAGCTAATTATGGTTTTTTAAGTATGGTTTGGGCTAATAGTTTGGCATTGGAAGGAAAGATATATAGTATTGAGGCAAATCCAAATGTGTATTCCGCTTTTAAAGAATCTCTAAATGTAAATGAATTAAAGAATATCTCTTTGCTAAATAACGCAGTTGGTAACAAAAATGGTTCCGTACAATTATTTATTAATAATACGAGTTCCAATATTATACATAACCAAAGTGTAACAGATGTTATTGAAATCAATATGATTACTTTAGATACTTTTATAAAAAATAAAAATATAGAAAGATGTGATTTAATAAAAATAGATGTAGACGGAATTGAATATGAGATATTACAAGGCAGTAAGTTTATTTTGCAAAAATTCAAGCCTATTTGTATTGTTGAATTAAATGAGGATTTTAAAATATTACAGTTTTTTTCCGATTTAGATTATTCTGTTTTAGATATGAATTTAAAACAAGTGAATTGTGAGAAAGTACCTAAAGTTTGGCCATTAAACATTTTCTGTGTGCATAAAGATGATTATCATTCAAATTAAATATAGGAATTCTCAATGAATATTAAATAAAGGGAATTAAAGAAGATGAACATATGAAACTCTACTACCCAAAATCCCACTATAATCTCAATTACCGTGGCCAAACCTTTCCGTTGTTAAAGCCGTTTATTAAATCTGAAGAGTTTATAGATGCTGAACGGCAAGTGGGTTATGGCAATTTTTGTTGGAAACATGTGGTTTGGATAGATACCGAAGAATTAGATGCTATAGGCGAACGGGTGTTGGCATTTCATCATGCTTTAACTGCTGAGTCCTTTAAAAAATTGCAAAAACGAAATAGAAAGCTGTGGGAGGAGAAACTGCGGTTAAAGGGATTTTTTGAACAATCTATTTAAATAGAGGTGATTAAAAATGATACAATTAGTATATTTATTTGAAGATATAAAAAGGATGGTTGGAAGAGAGAAGCTAAGGTGGGGTATTATCTGGATTTCAAGAAGCTTTATAGGTATTTTATTTTATAGGTTGGAACGAGCTTTTTTTTTGATTTTTGGAAATTATTATAAATATATCAGAATTTTGTTTTTACCAATAATTGTATTAGCAAATGCATATTCGAATATTGATATTAATTATAAGGCTAATATAAAAGGAGGTTTATTAATTCTTCATCCTGCTTTAGGTTGCGTTATTTCTGGATACTCTAACATTGGTAAAAATTTAACCTTAACAGGGGGTAATGTCATTGGTGTTGAGAAGTATTCCTCAAATATGGAATTTTTTCTAGGTGAAAACTGTAATATGGGTGCGAATTCTACCATAATAGGGCCTATTACCTTAGGAGATAATGTTAAAGTTGGAGCATCAGCTTGTGTTGTAAAATCTTATTCATTAGGTAACACAGTGCTTGCAGGTGTACCAGCCAAACCTCTTTTAATATAGTATGCCATTCACCTTTCTAAAATACCTACAACCCACACATTATTTTAGGCTGTCTAGGCTAGCGGGTACTTATATCTATCCGAAAGTGACTGCTTTACCAGTCAGCGTCAGCACACAGTTAGTACACGATAGTAACTATACGAGTGCCTTAGCCCAAGATTACGATTTGTCGTGGCAAGCTATACACTGTGGGTATATTGGGAATTGTGAAACCTACACTAATTTTGATACACTTCCTGTGGTGGACAATTACCGTTTTGCTAGAAAATATTTTAGTGTGTTTTGGGTGTGTTATGTGTTGGTGATGCGCTTGGTAACCCTACACAATCCCATAAGCGAATGGCGAGGTTTCTGGCAAACGCGACAGGTTAAGCGATTACAATTACAGCCTTTACAAGAATCCACACCACAAGGCATGCCTTTAGACCAACCGCTTAGCGAAACGCCTAAAGTGAGTGTGATTATCCCGACTCTAAATCGGTATCGGTATTTGAAAGATGTGTTGGCGGATTTGGGGCAGCAGGATTATCCCGATGTTGAGGTGTTGGTCGTGGATCAGTCAGATCCCTTTCAAGCCGATTTCTATACGGGGTATCGCTTAGATTTACAGGTGCAACAACAAACCGAAAAGGCCTTGTGGCTAGCACGTAATACGGCCATTAAGCAGGCTAAAGGTGACTATTTGTTATTTTTTGATGACGATAGTCGGGTCGGTACTGATTGGATCAGCAAGCATGTTGCGTGTATACAAGAATTTCGAGCAGATATCTCGTCGGGGGTGTCCATCTCTCAGGTTGGGGCTAAAACGCCTGCCGATTATGCGTATTTTAAAGTGAGTGCCCAATTGGATACGGGCAATGCCTTGATTCATAAACGCGTGTTTGAATCGATAGGTTTATACGACCGCCAATTTGAAAAGCAGCGTATGGGCGATGGGGAGTATGGTTTACGTGCTTATTTACATGGGTTTAAAAATGTATCGAATCCCTTAGCCAAACGGCTACACCTAAAAGTGGGGAGTGGTGGCTTGCGCGATATGGGGCAATGGGATGCCTATAGAACGCCCTCTTTGTTAGATCCGCGTCCCGTGCCGAGTGTGTTATATCTATTTCGGAAGTATTATGGGAACGCAGCGGCTCGCTTGGCCTTGTTAAAAACGGTGCCGTTTTCGATTATGCCTTATCGCTTTAAACGTTCGAAACCCATGATGCTCGTTGGCGTACTGCTGAGTGTTGTTTTAGCGCCAGTGGTTTGTTATCAGGTTTGGAAGTCGTGGCGGAAGTCTTCGGTGATGTTGCGGGAGGGCGCGTTGGTTGATGGTTGTTAGTTGTCGGTTGTTGGTTGTCGGTTGTCAGTTATCAGTTGTCATTCCGACAGTAGGAGGAATCTTTTTTATTAAGTTCGTGGTTCGTCATTACGAGTGTAGCGAAGCAATCTGTTGAACCGTGAGTCGGTTTTCGGTTCTCGGTTTTCACGTCATACTGGACTTGATCCAGTATCTCATCTAGGTGGAGTATTTAGGTTGTGAATTGTGTTGTCTGTTCTCGGTTGAGAGACGCTGAGTCGCGCCCAGCGTGACGACACGTTTTTTAATAAACAATAACTTTAAATCGTAATGATGTTTTCCATTTTCAAATTTTCAAATTAGGGAATTTTCAAATACTGTCATCCGAGCGTAGTTTACGGAGCGAAGAATCTTTTGAATGGAGGCACAAATTTGCATTTAAACTGAGATTACCAACATAATACAGGTTACATAAAAAGATGCTTCAGTCTTGCTTCCCTCTGCATGACAACGAACTGTTAACTGAATACTGCTTACTGCCAACTAAAAAAGACGTATTTTTAATCCCAAACTAAATCAACATCTTGAAACAACAATCAGTGCTTATAGTGACTTCCGAATTTCCACCTCAGCCAGGCGGGATTGGCGATCATGCTTATAATTTAGCATATTATTTAGAACGATCGGGGTATCGGGTGACTGTTTTAGCGGATTGTCGTTCGGATGACGGCCGGGAGGAGCAGCGTTTTGATGCTGGATTGTCTTTTACCGTTGTTCGAATTCCTATGAGCAAAAGACGTTTTACTATGTATTTGCAGCGGATTCGTTTGTATAAAGAGTTGTTACAGGAAACGAATATCGTGCTTGCTTCGGGTAAATTCTCGCTTTGGAATGTAGGCTTTGCTAGTGGTCGTTTTAAAGGTAAAAAAATTGCGATAGTACATGGTACGGAAGTGAATTTTAGTAATAAAATCCTCCATGCGAGTGTAAATAAGGCGTTACAGCAATTTTCTAAAATTATAGCCGTTTCTAATTTTACTAAAGGTTTGTT
The DNA here is from genome assembly GCF_051200825.1 of Formosa sp. A9. Lineage (GTDB taxonomy): Bacteria > Bacteroidota > Bacteroidia > Flavobacteriales > Flavobacteriaceae > Formosa. The sequence continues at coordinate 1,641,453 of NZ_CP195158.1, forward strand.
GTCTAAACCGCTGCAAGAGAAAACTGTTGTGATTCCTAATGGCTTTAATCCGAATAAATGGGAATCTCATCCAGAAGTTGGTGTTCGGTTAACTGGGAGTCCGAAGTTAATTACAGTGGGGCATGTTAGCCCACGAAAAGGACAACAAGAAGTTATTAAATTGTTACCAGCATTACAAGAACAATTTCCTGATATTAGTTACCATTGTGTGGGTTTACCGACAGGGCAACAGGCTTGCGAAACTTTGGCTAAGGAATTAGATGTATTTGAGCGCGTATTTTTTCATGGTCGTGTGAGTAATGATACCTTATATGCCTTATTACAAGATAGCGATGTATTTGTGATGTTGAGCACCATAACAGGGAGTGGAGATGTGGAAGGTTTTGGAATAGCTTTACTGGAAGCCAATGCACTGGGGTTGCCAACCATTGGTGCTACAGGTTGCGGTATTGAGGATGCTATTGATGTGGGTAGATCGGGTTTTTTGGTGGATTTGGGCGATATGGAAGGGTTTAAACAGGCTTTACAACAGTGTATGAACGATAAAGACAGGTTGGCTGTTTCGGCTAAGGAATGGGCCGCGAAACATGATTGGGAAAGGATCATTGAGCGGTATGTTGGGGTGATTGGGGAAGTACATTCAAAGTAGTAACATTTTGAAAAATGCATCATAAATCAAATATACTATTAAATTGGGAAATTGAAACTATTGAATATTATTTCGCTAATGGACTGAAATATTATTCGAATTTAATTAAAAAAGACTTCTCGGATGATGGTAAAATAATTGGGGAAAAGGAATATGTTGTTGGCTCATTTCAATATTTTCGAAGGTCAATTTTTTATGAATTAAATGCTATGATTGAGCAATGGCTTTTATATGCTTCTTCCATCGATGAAGAATTTTTTGACAATAAAAATCTAAAAAGAACTAGGGCTAAATCTGTGCAGATAATAAAAGAGAGGTATAAAATTGAACTAAGTAATATTTCAGAATTTGAAAATGTAGAAATTATTAGGAGAACTGTAAATTCTTTAAAGCATAGAGGAGGGTTTGATTTTACTGATTTTTCAAAGGATATTCCTGAATTCAAATCGGTTAAGGATGACATAAGGCATTTAGAAACACTTAAAAACTCAGCAATTAAATTTATCAAAGAATTAATTGTTGCTATTTTACTCATTGATAAAAGAAAAAATACTAAGCACAACAATGGCTATAATTAACTGCTTGTACTTGCTTACTTTGGAAATTCCTCAGGAATTTCCAACTTGGTGTGTACTTGCCAAATTTAGTGCTAACCCACTCAACTTTTTATAAACAAAACCGTTGACATTAATTATGAAAAACATAGGCTTAATATTATTATTCTTAGTTAATTTTTCAATTAATGCCCAAGAAAAACTTATTGGAAATTATTGTACAATTCCAATTGGTGAATCTGATGTGACTTGTTATAGTTTTAAAGAAAATCAACAATTTGAATTTAAGATTTCAGGATGTTTAGGAATATCTACTTATGGAAAAGGTAATTATTCTATAAAAAACAAACAACTATTATTAAATTTTGACAATGGAAAAGGAAGTCAAAATAGCAGAATCGTATTTAAAAAATTAAAAGAGACTTCACAAGATTCGATTACTCTTAAACTAAAAGTAAGTGATGTTTATGGAATAGGCATTCCTGCAAAGATTTATCCGAAAGAAATGGATTTAATGGATTTCGACTTTGAGAAAAATTATGCCGATATTAATGGAAATTGGATTTGGAAAAACAAAAAAAACAGTGAATCAAAGCACTTTGTAATTTCAGAAAATGGATATGCTGAACTTGAATTTGCTATTGATTTAGAAAAAAGTCAAGAAATAGAAATAGTTTTAGCTCCTCCAAGTCCGAATTCAATTTCATCCAAAGAATTCAGAAAAAACATAGAAATTATAGATTCCGATAATTTGAGAATAAACGGAATGAAATTCAAAAGGGAAAAATAACTATTGCCAGCAACGTTTATATTTTATTTGTTCAATCGGGATTTTCAATAAATCTCCATCGTAATGAACTTCGTTATTCTCAAACTGTTCTTTCGTAAACGCTTTTAGTTTCTTTTCAGGTTTTAAATATTCTCCTAAAAGTTTAATGTCAATTAATTCGTTAAAAGTCAATTCAGTTCTAACAATTTCAAATTTCGTATTTGGAAATTTGCGGGAATATTGTAGTTCGTCAAAATATTGACCTTGTAAAAACAATGTTTCGTTTTCAGATATTTTTAGATAAAACCCAGAGCCTAAATCAAAAGCTTCTTTTCGTTTATTTTTTTGTCTGTATTATACTGAAATAGGTTGACCTTTTTTCGGTTCATTTTTGCACGATCAAACCATTTTTTTAGCCGTTTAGAAGGCAAAAAATAATTTGAACTAGGTCTTTTTAAATCGTTAGTTCAGGTAAACTTACATTATTTTTTCTATAGGATCTATATTTTATATTGGGATTTCGGTGAACTTCATCGGGCTTTCTTAGATCCAGGCTAAAATGGGTTCTAAGGTTGTTGTAAATATATACAGCTTGGTCTGTTAGTTTTTGAGCCATTTTGGTGTTTTTAATAGTTTGTTTTAGCCCATATTCATGTTTTAGCGTTCTGTTAATACGCTCAGCAACAGCGTTTTCATAAGGGTCGTATTGTTCTGTCATGCTCATTGTAATACCATTGCTCTCAGCAAAATCTGTGTACTTAGGATTGCAGTACTGTAAGCCTCTGTCGGAATGATGAATGAGTTTTTTCTTTGGATATTTTCTGTTTTTTATGGCCATATTAAGCGCTTCTAAGCAAAACGAAGTTCTCATATGGTTATCAAGTTTATAACCCATTATTTTCTTTGAATAGGCATCGGTTATAATGGCAAGGTAATTATGGCCGTTTTCTGTTTTGATATATGTGATATCGCTAACCCATAGCTGTTCGGGCCGGGTAGGGACGTGGTCTTTGACTAGGTTTTTGTATTTTTTGTACATGTGGTTAGAGTTCGTGGTTGTGATGTAGTTTTTAGTTTTAGGAACCAGCAAGCTGTTTAGCCTTAAAAGCCTATAGAATTTATCTCTGCCAATTTTAATGTTGTTGTTGATAAGTTCCTGTTTTAGCTCTTTATACAGTTTGATTCCTCCTGTTTTAGAGCCTACTTTTTTACGGTAATCCTTAACTAAAGCAACTATTTTTTGGAGGTCTAATTCTTGTTTTTGTTGGTTTTTGATCCTTTTGTAGAAGGCTTGTTTACTAATCCCAAAACATCCGTAGATCCATTTTCTTTTAAACGGTCTTTCTTCTTTTTCTCTATCTCTTTTGCCAATGTTTTGGGCAATGACTTTTTTGACATATCTACGCCTGTAATGAGCTCCATATCAGCGATAATATCCTGTTGGAAGTCTTTTTGAAACTCTAGTTCTTCAATACGTTCTTTAAGTTTTTTGATCTCGTCGTTTTTGCTCATACCAGTATTTTGTTGTACTAATGTACTGTATTTTCTTAACCAATAGGAAATTGTTGTCCTTGGGACATCGTATTTTTTAGAAGCTTGGTTGTTTGAGATGTGTCCGGTTAGGATTTGGTCAACGACCAAAAGTTTGGTCTCTAAATTGACTTTTTGGTAGCTTTTTTTTTGCCAGTGTTCTTTTTGAGTTTTCATAAGTGACTGTAATTAATTGCTTAATTTTTGGTCAACCTATTTCAGGAAAAGTCATTTGTCAACATTATGCACAACGGTTTTGTTTATGAAAAGTTGCGAATTTGGCGACGAGGATTTTCCGTAGGAAAATAAGAAGTTGGTGAATTTGCAACTATGTTCCGTTTTTGCTAAAAGTAGCAATTTTTTATAAACGTTGTTGTGGCACGTATTTTATTCTTTTCGATACGCTATCATTTCCGTTGGTCCAGTTGGAATTAAACAAAGTTTTAAAAATTCCGACGTAACTTCTTTGATTGGAATTGTACCATTTCTTTTTCCTTTAAAATACATAGAAACAAAAAACGTTAAGTCAATTTTTTCAATCATTTTTTTCTCTCCTTCTTTTATCTTAAACAGTTCCAGTCTTTCTTTATCCCAAAGTTCTTTGTTAAATTCAAATTCCGATTCTCGTCCGTTTTCAGTCAACACGAAAGTCATTTTTTCAATATCTTCTTTTTTCAGCGTTGTTATTGTCGGTTCGAGTCGATAAAAGTCACATTCAAAAACAGCGTCTTTGTCGTTTGATTTTCCGTTTATAAACCACTTTAGATGATTCTCATTAACGATTTCGTATTTTGAGGTTTTCTCATTATTGTTGTTCAAGAAATCTCCATTATCCATTTTCAGTGTCGTAGCTTTTTCGGTAAGCGAAAAATCAGTGTAAATGTCAACTGTATCGTTTTTAATTTCCATAAGTTGAAATCCAGGATAACCCTTTTTACCAATTCCGGAATCAACGTCTTTTAGAATCCATTTTCCATTCAAATTTTGTCCAATTGCTGAATTAGAAATCATTGTTAATAATATGACGATTGTTGTTTTTTTCAATATGTGCCACAACGGTTTTGTTTATGAAAAGTTGCGAATTTGGCGACGAGGATTTTCCGTAGGAAAATCAGAAGTTGATAAATTAGCGACTATATTCCGTTTTTTGTTAAAAGTAGCAATTTTTTATAAACGTTGTTACCTTTTGTACATTTTTCAGTTCAGAGCTTTATTCCGATTTCATTATTCGATTCCGTTTAGTTCAGTCAAAATCCGATTGAGTAGGGAAGTCCGCGTGCTTTATTCCGTGTTGTATTCCGATAAGTTTTTGAATTCCGCTTGAGTGAGTTTCAGAGTTCAGTTCAGTAATTAAATCCGCAAACTTGCTAAATTCCGTTTGAGTAAGATTCCGTGTAGTGTTTTGCACAAATTCTCATTTTTAGTTTTATAAGTCTGAGTGAGAATCCGTATAAAAGGTAACGGTCTCGTATAACCGTCAGTTACGGGATTAAAGTTAATGATTTTCGGTTAAGCACTGACGTTAGCAATTCCGAGTGGATTCGGACGCAGTCGAATCCGCCGTAATTGCGGTTATACATTGTTGTAGCACGTTTTTTTAATTCAGTCGATAAATAATTGTTCAAATAAATCATCTTTGTGTTTTATAATTGAGTCAATATTTATTTCCGCAATTTTTAGATGTTCAGTATAAGTCATATGAAATTGATAATGACTTAAAACTACATTTTCCAATTTTTCTTTAATATTTTTTTCTCCGTTGTAATTTTCCGCGAGTGTTTTCCAAAGTTTTCGTTCCGCATTTAATTTATTCAAATTATTGTCAGCGCAATGTCCGTGAGTTTTCCAGTTGCAATAGGCATTATTAAAAATCCGCCACTCATATTCAGTCGAAAAATCCGCAAACTTTTCAGTCCGATTAAATGCTGGGTCAAACACAAATAATAGAATTCCGATAACCAAAATAATTCCTAAAATTTTCAATGCGTTTTTCATTTCTTAAATGTGCTACAACGGTTCGGCTAAGGTTTGTTGCGTGGGTTGGGCACTAATTTAATAAATAAAACTGGGCAAAGTTCATTGTTGGTAACAGTTTTTTATTCTATTATAAAGACTTCTCCATCTCTCATTGTCTTAAAAAGCCATTTATTATCAATACATCTTTTAACCTCTTTTTCAATTTCCTCCGATTCGGGATGGTCAGAATCATAATGAGGTAATATGCCATAATCGAATAGATTTAATCCTTCCCAAATTGTTTCCTTTATTTCTTTATATGGAAAATCATTTGGGTCATCCACGAATTCAATGTATTTCAATGAGTCAGAAAGAATACATACTCCAGCACTATAACCTCCATAAAAGAAGTCGGCTCTTTTCTGCAATTCGGTGAAAATATTGTCAAATCCACTTAATTTCATTGCTTGCCTCAAAACGAATGTATTTCCTCCACAAATCCAAATTCCATCGAGAGAAGCAATTTTATTTCTTAATTTGTTTTCCTCTCCAAAATATTTTTTTAAGTCTAAATGTTCGCTAATAAAACCTAAACTGTTTATAAATTCCATTTCTTCTTTTAAGTGGTTGTTTCTAATTTTTGGATTGGCGGTTGTCCAATCTTTAGAATTATTTATATGACCAACTTTTGCACCTTGAGGAAGCATTTCTATTAGTTTGTCAACTCTGTTGCCAAATTTGTAAGAAGATAAATAGTATTTCATTGATTATTTACGATGTATCTCAAATTGTTACCAACGGTTTTGTTTATGAAAAGTTGCGAATTTGACAACGAGGATTTTCCGTAGGAAAATCAGAAGTTGATAAATTAGCGACTATGTTCCGTTTAGGTTAAAAATAGCAATTTTTTATAAACGTTGTTGTAAGTAGTAGTTTTTTTACGTTTTTATGATTCTGAAATCAGAGTTTTAAATTCAGAATTCAAAATCAGTTAATCAAATCAAATTCAGAGTTTAATTCATTGATTATTCCGCGAGAGTGAGATTTGGCGTTCTGATCGGCTTAAGAGTTTTACAATTCCGTTTTGAGCGAGTTTTAGAGTTCAATTCAGTAATTAAATCCGCATTGTTTTTCTCCGGTTTTGAGTTAGAAATTCAGAGTTTTGTTCTGCGTTATTATCTTTAAAAATTCAGATTTTTAATCTCAAATTGATTGCGTCTGAGTGTGTTCCGCTATTACTTACAACGGTTTGTATAAGAATAGTGCGGTTTTGTGTCCGAGGATTTTCCGCAGGAAAATCAGAGTGACCAAATACGCACTAACCTAAAGTTTTGTACTAAACTACGCATTATTTTTATACTGTGTTGTGCAACGTATTTTTTTTCTGTTTATAAAATTCAGTCAGTTTTATGTCTGTAAATCAATAATGCGGAATATAATTCAAGAATTCAATTCCGCCAATTTTGCCGTTTTTTAAAATGTCCAAAACAATTGTTCCTTCTGTCGGATGCTCCAATTCAATAGATTCTTCGAATTGCCATTCAGAACCTGATTGATTAGGTCTAAATCCGCTTACAAATCTCACATAAGCCTGTCTAAAACATTCTTTGATTTCCGAATTTTCCAATTGCTCAATTAGGTCAGTCCGTTCAGGTTCCTGCTCCTGCTCCTTAATCAGGTCAATTATCCACTCTATTTTAAATTTCGGTTGTTTTGTCATATGTTGCACAACGTATTTGTATAAGCTTAGTTGCGCTGAAAATCCGCAAGGATTTTCAGATTGAGAAACTAAGATAGTAAAAATGCGAGGATTTTCCGTAGGAAAATCAGAAGCAATTAAACTTATACTGTGTTACAAAATGTAGCGACACGTCAGATTGGTTGCGCTCTGCATTTTGTCCACGCAAAATTTAAAGTTTAGATTTTGAGTTTTTTAGAATATTCTAGCTTAAAATTCTCAAAAAAAAAAATCGCGAACAGTAAACCACGCTTTTTTCAAACGTTCTAAAATTCCGCAACCTTGCTCAATTCCGCAAACAGGCTCAATTTCGCATGAGTAAAATTCCGAATAGCCTTATTTAAATTCAGAGCTTGAGTGTTCAGATCCGCGCGTTGCTTTAATCAAATTCAGATTTAGAATTCCATCGGATTTCTCCGCGTCTGAGTGAGTTCGGAGCTATTTTTTGTAACGGTTAGGCTATGAACAGTTGCGTGGGATAGTACGGACTTTAGCAAGTACACGACAAGCTGAAAATTCCTGCGGAATTTTCAGGATAAGCCTGTAATAGCAATTGTTTATAGCCATTGTTGTAGCCAGTTTTTTATTCGTTTATTCTGTTTTTCAAATCCATTCGTTCGTGCAAAATCCTCGTAATTTCAATCGGCTCGTTGACAGATTTCCGATAAAATATTATGTGTCGTTTTGATTTGACTCCGAACAGTTCGTTTTTTATTCCCGTGTAATTTTTTCCTGCGTTTGGGTTGTCCGCAATTTCTTGACAATTTTCGAGTAGCATCTCAAAATATTTATCCGCTTGTTTTTCGGACCATTTATCGGTTGTGTATTCCCAAATACTTGTCAAATCCTCAACGGCTTTATTCGTCAGCTTATATTCAGCCATTGTTTTTACGTCTTGCCTTTAATTCTTGAAGGTGTTTTTTAGGGTCGAAATCGTGAGCGATTCCACTATCTATTCCTTCTTGAATTGCTTTTCTCAACGCAATAACCTTACTTTCTTCGTCTTCCAAAAGTCGAAGTCCGGCACGAATTACTTCACTGACATTTTTGTATCGTCCAGCCGAAACTTGGGTTTGAACAAATTGGTCAAAATAATTTCCAAGCGATATTGAAGTGTTTTTCATTTTCTTAAATTTCTTCAAATTTACCAAATTTTGGTAAAATATCCAAATTCAACTTGGTTTTTATCGGTTTCGTGTATTATACTGAAATAGGTTGACCTTTTTTCGGTTCATTTTTGCACGATCAAACCATTTTTTTAGCCGTTTAGAAGGCAAAAAATAATTTGAACTAGGTCTTTTTAAATCGTTAGTTCAGGTAAACTTACATTATTTTTTCTATAGGATCTATATTTTATATTGGGATTTCGGTGAACTTCATCGGGCTTTCTTAGATCCAGGCTAAAATGGGTTCTAAGGTTGTTGTAAATATATACAGCTTGGTCTGTTAGTTTTTGAGCCATTTTGGTGTTTTTAATAGTTTGTTTTAGCCCATATTCATGTTTTAGCGTTCTGTTAATACGCTCAGCAACAGCGTTTTCATAAGGGTCGTATTGTTCTGTCATGCTCATTGTAATACCATTGCTCTCAGCAAAATCTGTGTACTTAGGATTGCAGTACTGTAAGCCTCTGTCGGAATGATGAATGAGTTTTTTCTTTGGATATTTTCTGTTTTTTATGGCCATATTAAGCGCTTCTAAGCAAAGCGAAGTTCTCATATGGTTATCAAGTTTATAACCCATTATTTTCTTTGAATAGGCATCGGTTATAATGGCAAGGTAATTATGGCCGTTTTCTGTTTTGATATATGTGATATCGCTAACCCATAGCTGTTCGGGCCGGGTAGGGACGTGGTCTTTGACTAGGTTTTTGTATTTTTTGTACATGTGGTTAGAGTTCGTGGTTGTGATGTAGTTTTTAGTTTTAGGAACCAGCAAGCTGTTTAGCCTTAAAAGCCTATAGAATTTATCTCTGCCAATTTTAATGTTGTTGTTGATAAGTTCCTGTTTTAGCTCTTTATACAGTTTGATTCCTCCTGTTTTAGAGCCTACTTTTTTACGGTAATCCTTAACTAAAGCAACTATTTTTTGGAGGTCTAATTCTTGTTTTTGTTGGTTTTTGATCCTTTTGTAGAAGGCTTGTTTACTAATCCCAAAACATCCGTAGATCCATTTTCTTTTAAACGGTCTTTCTTCTTTTTCTCTATCTCTTTTGCCAATGTTTTGGGCAATGACTTTTTTGACATATCTACGCCTGTAATGAGCTCCATATCAGCGATAATATCCTGTTGGAAGTCTTTTTGAAACTCTAGTTCTTCAATACGTTCTTTAAGTTTTTTGATCTCGTCGTTTTTGCTCATACCAGTATTTTGTTGTACTAATGTACTGTATTTTCTTAACCAATAGGAAATTGTTGTCCTTGGGACATCGTATTTTTTAGAAGCTTGGTTGTTTGAGATGTGTCCGGTTAGGATTTGGTCAACGACCAAAAGTTTGGTCTCTAAATTGACTTTTTGGTAGCTTTTTTTTTGCCAGTGTTCTTTTTGAGTTTTCATAAGTGACTGTAATTAATTGCTTAATTTTTGGTCAACCTATTTCAGGAAAATTCAGGGTCAAGCTTACGCACAACGGTCTCGTATAAGCGTCAGTTACGGGCTAAATTAGCGATAATTTTCGGTTTGGTGCTGACGATAAATTTGCGTAATTCCCTTTGGATTAAGTATTTAAATCGCTATTTTTTATATACTTTGTTGTAGGTAGTGCTTTATTCAGCGTTGGCAAAAGACATACTTTTTTGCAATTTTTGGCTTTCTTTCGGCTGGTGCGAATTGCAAATGTGTATGACTTTGAGCGTTGGCTATTTTGTGAATCGGATTTGTAAGTTCAATTTGAAAAATATTTGTCCGTTATCCACATAGATTTCTCCAAATCCGTGTCGAGAAGAACTTGCTGTATCAAGTTTTGTGTTATTTAGTAGATAGTCCTCAAATTCATTTCGGTTGTAAATGTGATAGCACAAAACATCTCCATTTTCCTTAACGATTAAATATCCGCCTGTAGCATCATATTTTCCAGTCCAAACTTGAGATGGCATCATTCCAAGCGCAACATCTGTTAGAAAACGCTTGATTTTATATTCGTAAAATTTATGCTCATTCTCAATATCAAATTCTAACGGATTTTTCTTTGCTGTCAGGTTGACTAAATCAGTTAAATGAGAAAATTCTGTTGTATAGAAATCAAAAACTATTTGCGACAAAATTTGAGGAAGCAAACTATCAATAAGCACAAGGTTATTTGAAAATATTTGCCTCTCTGTTTTCACAAACTCAAATATTCCACCTTTACTTTGAATTTGAGTAATTCTGTCCATTATCTTACTCCTTGTGTTAATGGAATTTATTTGGTCAATCTCGTCTCTTGTTAAATGCGTAAAGTTAATTTTGTAAATGAAATTGGTTGTTTTGCCCGCATTTAATAGAGTAGAAGGACTTCCAAGTTGTGATTTTATACTAAATCCTAAAGTCGGTTGCTGATTTGTCCTTTGGTCGTGAACAACAATTGTAATATCTGTTTTTGCAGAAGAATTTGCTTTTAAAGAGATACAGTTAATTGACTGCATAAACTCTTCGATTACAGGAACCGAAAAAGTTCTTTCTGTACTTTGCTTAATTACATTTAAAAGATAAAGAGCCTTTTCTTTAAATTCTATAATTGGAATTTTCAGTACTTGTTCATTACCTGAAATCAAGATAATTTCATCCTGAATTGAGTACTCAAAATCGCCATTGCTTTCTGAACGAAGAATTTTGATTATAGGATAAACTAAACCTTCTAATTTTTCAATATCCTTATCTCCAAGAAATAATTGTTTATCGCCTAATAATTTGAAAAGCGCATAAATTTCGCTCCATTCGCCTTTGTTTCCTGTAATCATTTGTAGTTTAGTTTTTCTATGATTTTTTTCGCTGTTGCTTGAATTGCGGGAACTGCAACTGAATTTCCGAATTGCTTGTATGCTTGTGCGTCTGAAACTACTATTTTAAAATTGTCTGGAAAACCTTGTAATCTTGCCCACTCACGAGGTGTCATTTTCCTAATTCCTTCTCGATTTACCTCTCCAGAAATGTTGGTTATTGGTTTGAAATTTGTCAGTCTATCATCGAAAACTAAATTTCGTTCTCTGCCCATACCACCGCAAACTACCGCATTTGCAGTTCCATCATTTGGAATGATTTCATAGCCAAATCCATTTCCTTTGCTTTCGTGTCTTGCTTTGTGATTTCTTAAAGTATCTATGTAGGTAGTTGAAAGATAATATTTTACTGAGACTTCTTTTTCTTCCAAAATATCTTCCAAAATAGCATCTTTATTGGTTGGTTCTGGATATTCAAAGTCTGTAATTTTGGTGTCCTTGTGGAAGCCAACTATAAAAATTCGTTCACGGTTTTGGGGCACTCCAAATTCCTTGGCATTTATAATTTGTGGCTCTGGAACGTAGTAGCCTAAATCTTCACGAAGCACATTTAAAATGGTTGCCAAAGTTTTTCCTTTATCGTGATTTCTTAAACCTTTTACATTTTCGAGGAAAATTGCTTTTGGTTGTTTTTTCTTTATGATTTCCGCTACGTCAAAAAATAGCGTTCCTCTTGTGTCTTCAAATCCGCCACGTCTTCCTGCAATTGAAAATGCTTGACAAGGAAAACCTGCACAAAGTACATCGAAGTTGTCAGGAATGTAGCTTTTTGTTTGAGGTTTTGTGATGTCGCCAAACGGAATTTCTCCAAAATTAGCTCTATATGTTTTTTTTGAATATTTGTCCCATTCACTTGTAAAAACACATTTCCCACCCAAATTTTGAAATGCTAATCGAAATCCCCCAATTCCTGCGAATAGGTCAATAAATTTAAAATCTGGTTTTTCTGGTGCTGGAAATGGAACAGAATTTTTGTTGTTGAAAATCAAATATTGTAATGCATCTTCTGCAACTTTTGTAGAGATTTTGTTCGCTGAATTTTCAGATAAAATCTCTTTTACAAAATTCAGCGCATCTTTTTTAAAAAATTGGGAAACACCATTTTTATGGTTGTGCAAGTAATGAGAATACGAAGCTTGTTTGGGATTTTCAGGTTCGATAATGTTAATCTCAAACAATTGTCCGTCAATATTTTCTATTACTGTTTTTTCGTTTAACATTTAATTTTCAATTCAAGATTTGTTGTCTGCAAGATAAGAAGTCTTTCGCTAATTTTTAAATGATTCCAAAGTGTTTTTCCAACTCTTTTGAACAATTTAAAAACAGAAATTCGGTTGGGAAATTTTTAGCTCTTTTGGTTTTTTAGCTTCGGAAAAAAACAAAAGTGCTAAAAAATGTGGCTGGTTCTCGCATTACCTACAACGGTTTTGTTTATGAAAAGTTGCGAATTTAGCGACGAGGATTTTCCGTAGGAAAATCAGAAGTTGGTAAATTAGCGACTATGTTCCGTTTTGTTAAAAGTAGCAATTTTTTATAAACGTTGTTGTGCGTAGGCTTTTATTGATTCATTCATTACTTCTTTCGGATATTTCCATTTCAACATTTGGTTTGGTGAGCTGTTCAATCCACTATTTATTTTTCTGAAAGGTAAATTTTCAAAGCTTCCGTATTCCATTTTCCAATGGTCAATACTAAACATACAATTATTTAATGAACCATTTGCACTTCTATCATTATTCGTTTCGCAGAGTTTTATTTCTCCAATTAATTCACTCAATTTTCCATAATCAATTTCAATTCCGTCATTTTTGAGTTGGGAATGCAGCGTTTTTGTAAAAATCTCCGTGATATTATTTAAATCAGATGTTTTTATGTCTGAAAGAATGAGTAAATATTTAGTCAGTTTATTTACTATTAACCAGCATTTTTTTCGGTCAACATAAAAAATAGTCGCAACCCATTCTCCTAAGATTTTATTTTCGGATTCGCTTTTTTCAACGATTGATTTTTTTATCGTTTTTTCAAGCTTGCGTGTTGTGTAAATTTGGGTTTGATTCATTTATTTTCTCGTTATTCAGAGGTTTTTATCAGCTGTCTAGTCCTGAAATATGGCTACAGGTTAAACATTGTATTAAGCGGTTAATTTGTATACCATATTTGGTGTTTTAAAATCTAAAGATAAGTGTAATCTTACTTCGTTATATAATTTAATGGCATTTTTTGTAGCTCTCTTTGCGTGAGCCGTATCCATAAAGGTCTGATCCAGATAAAATTCATCTTTTAAAATGCCGTTTACACGTTCAGCCATTGCGTTTTCATAGCAATGGTTTTCTTCGGTCATACTTATGCCGATGTGTTTTCTTTTAAGTATCTGGGTGTATACATTGCTGCAATATTGTATTCCTCTATCGGAGTGATGTATGAGTCCATCAATGTTCTTTGTTTGGTATAAAGCCTTATTTAGAGTTCTAACACAGCCGCTTAGTTCCAAGCTGTCGCTTAGGTCGTAGCCGACTATTTTTCTGGAATAGGCATCAGTAATCAAAGCCAGATAACAAAATCCTTTTAGGGTTCTGATGTATGTGATGTCACTTACCCAAACCTGGTTAGGTCTTGTTACAATGACGTCTTTAGCGATGTTCTTGTACTTACGGAACCTGTGCAAGGAATTGGTGGTTTTTGCACTGTGTTTTTTCCTTAAGGTCAACATATTGTTTGCTCTAAGTACATTTAAAAGCGTATCTCTTCCAACTTTGATATTAGCTTTGGTAAACTCTACATCCAATGATTTCATCATTTTTCGAACCCCTTCTCTAGGTAAGGATTTGCGACGTTTTTTTACAATTTCTAAGATCTGTTTTTCTAGTTTCAGACGTTTTGTTTCTCTGTTAAGGTGCTTATAATAGGCATCTCTTTTGAGTCCGAAACAGGCACAGATAGTAGTTAACGAAGCAAATCTTTCACTTTTTGTTTTAGCTTTGATTAAGGCTTGATATTTAGTTTTTTTTTGAGTTCAACAACACTCTTGTAACCTAGTTTCTCAGCAGCCACTTCCAGATAGGAGTCCAGTACCATTGCGTCAAGATCCTTTTTGAGCAATAGTTTTTTAAGCTGTTCAATCTCTTTTTGAAGCTCTTTAATACGTGTTATTTCGTCTTTTGTTTCCACTTTAATTCTGGTATTCATTAGGTCTTTACGTTCGTATTTCCTAATCCATTCGTTAATAGTTGTAGGATTGATTCCGTAGAGTTTGCCTAATTGGTTTTTGTTAAGTTTTCCAGTGGTAAGTTCGTCTAAAATTTTCAATTTAAACGATTCGCTGTAGCGTCTAATTACTTTGTCATTTTTGTACATAATTATTAAAATTATGTAGCCTTATTTCCGGACGGGTGTATTATACTGAAATAGGTTGACCTTTTTTCGGTTCATTTTTGCACGATCAAACCATTTTTTTAGCCGTTTAGAAGGCAAAAAATAATTTGAACTAGGTCTTTTTAAATCGTTAGTTCAGGTAAACTTACATTATTTTTTCTATAGGATCTATATTTTATATTGGGATTTCGGTGAACTTCATCGGGCTTTCTTAGATCCAGGCTAAAATGGGTTCTAAGGTTGTTGTAAATATATACAGCTTGGTCTGTTAGTTTTTGAGCCATTTTGGTGTTTTTAATAGTTTGTTTTAGCCCATATTCATGTTTTAGCGTTCTGTTTGGATGGGGCGGACAAAGTGAGCCACCCTCGGCGGGTCAAACTGAGCATAGTAAACTAAGTGCTCAAAATCGATTCATTTGTGTTTAAATTTAGTGTTATTTTTTTAATTTTTTACGCATAGATTCTCCTTTAATATCAATACGATGAGCTGTGTGTACAAGCCTGTCTAAAATGGCATCTGCAATGGTGTGTTCTCCTATCAGTTCATGCCAGGCTTCCACAGGTAATTGCGAGGCAATAATGGTACTGTGTTTACCATGGCGGTCTTCAATAATTTCCATTAATGCATGACGGTTCATATTATCCAGAGCTCTAAGACCAAAGTCGTCTAAAATTAAAAGATCTTGTTTTTCTAGTTTACTAATCTGTTTTAAATAGGAACCATCTGCCTTAGCGGTTTTTAATAAGGTAAACAGTTTATTGGTATTATAATACACAACCTTGTAGCCTAGAGAACACGCTTGATGTCCTATAGCAGAGGCCATATAGCTTTTACCGGCACCAGTACTTCCAGTTATAAGGATATTTTGTTTATTTTTAATAAAATCACAACAAGAAAAACGTTGGATCTGGTTTTTATCGAGTGCTCTTGACGGATCATAGTCTATAGCTTCCATGACGGCACTGTACCTAAAGTAAGCCGATTTTGTTAAGCGTTCTATTTTACGGTTTTGACGATCGTCCCATTCAGATTGGGTAAGATATGCTACGAGTTCGTCGCTGGTGTAGTTAATGCTCTCGGGCGTTAAACTATTTTCAAAGGCTCTATGCATACCAAAGAGCCTTAGTTGCTTCATTTGTTCTAATGTTTTTGTATTCATAATCTAATTTTATTTATAATAGTGACTGCCTCTAATGTTATTATGGTTGGGGATATCAACGGGTTCCTCTATGGTTTCATCTAGTTTGTCCCATCCTTTTTTTAGTATGTTTTCTATCATATTATAATTATAAGAGTCATAATCCAAAGCACGTCTACAAGCATTATCTAAGCGCTGTTTTCCCACTTTTTTGGCTAAGTGAAGTATACCTAAACAGGATTTATAGGACTGTTCTGGATGTTGTTTTTTGTTCAGGATTTTAATAATCATGGTTTGGCAATGTACTCCTATGTGGCCTGCCCAATCGATAAATTTTTCACTGCTCCATTCACTAACAAAGCGATGGTGTGAGGGCATATGTTCCTTGGTGGTCGTATACCCGTATTTCTTAGGCGCCCTTGCATGAAAGGTCAACAGTTCATTTTGATGGTAGATCTCAATGACACTCTCAGAGTATATAACTTTAACACGTTTGCCAATATGTTGGTAAGGCACACTATAATAGTGTTTGTCTTTACCAAAGTATATATGGCTATTTTTATGAACGGTAGCTCTGGACTGCCTCTTAATTTCATAGCGCTTTTCTGGTAAGGGTTTCAAGGCTTGTTTTTCGATTTCTTCAAACAAAGAATATCTGGAGTACTCGCGCCCTCTAAAAGACATAGCATTATGCTTTTTAAGCTGCTCTAATATGGCCTTGTTAAGCTCTGATTTACTATGAAAGGTTTGATGGCGGAGCGGTGCAAATACACGGGTATATATGATGCGAACGGCATTCTCTACAATGGCCTTATCACGAGGTTTGTAGGCTCTTGTAGGTAATACTGCAGTGTCGTAATGTTCTGCAAAATCTGCAAAATCTGCATTAACTCTAGGTTCATAGCGACTACTTTTATTAACAGCTGCCCGAAGGTTATCGGGCACTAGAGCCTGTGGTACGCCTCCATAAAACCAAAGTGCATTTTCTACACAAGCCATAAAGTCTTCTTTCTTCTGGCTCTCACAGGCTTCTACATAAGTATATTGGCTACTGCCCAAAACACACACAAAAACCTCTAAATCCTGGATTTCTCCTGTGTGCCTGTCCACTATGGTGAGTTTCTTTCCTGTAAAATCTATAAATAATTTATCGCCGGCTTTGTGTGTAAAATGCATTACAGGCGACACTTCCTTGCTCCATTCTCGATACCAGTATCTGAACTGGGATAGTTTATAGCCATTAGGATGCTTGGCATAATATTCCTGCCATAAAAGTTCTTTGGTAACGCCCGTTTTGCGAAGCTCCTTATCAAAATAAGGAAAGTACTTTTCTAATATAACAAGCTGTTCGGGTTTGGTTTTTTGGTCCGATTTAAAAAGTCTGTCCAACTCTTCTAAGGTCATGGCTGACACTTCATAGCCTGTTAACCCATATCGTTTGAAGAAATCGATGTACTTATCGATGGTATTACGTGAAATGTCAAGTTGGAGGCTTATTTTTCGCTTGCTGACACCCTCACTGTAAAGCTTAAATATCTGTTTTATTTTACGCATATCTATTTGTTTATTGGCCATGATCTTTTTAGGTAAAAGATCGAAAATGCCGTACAAATAGAATCGATTTTTTTAGTGGCTCAGTTTCATCCGCTGTGGGTGGCTCAATTTCATCCGCCGCACTATGCTCACTTTAATCCGCTGCAGGTGGCTCACTATGGCCGTTTTTTGCACATTACAGTAATCAGCGAATTCGAGTCGAAATTTATTCCACTCATAGAAAGTCCAATTAATTATTTTACAATAATCTCTTTTAAAACTTCGAGCAGTGTTAAAAGTCAAAATATCTTGAGTTTCATAATCGTTTTCGGTATTGTCATAATACCAAGAATTAGTCGCGTCTGATACATAATTTCTCGATTTGACTAAAGTTTCCTTAAGCATTTTTTTCAATTCACTTTTCGAAACAGATTGTCCAAATGATAATATGCTCGTAAATATTAATATTACGCTAATCAGTTTAATTTTCATCGTTTTTTCTGCTTGCACACAACGGTTTTGGCTAGGCTTTGTGCGGGAAGAAAATCGGCAAGATTTTCGAACACGTACTAAGCCGAAGCTTTTTGTTTGGATTTGTTTCTTTGATTTCACAAAGCCAAATCAATAAGATTTGGCGACTTAGTAAATATACACAAAACTTTGAGAAAGCACAGAACCCGCATGAAGTTTAGCCGGTGTTGGTAGTAGTTTTTTTCTTATTAAAATTCAATTTCCATTTATAAAGTGCAATTTTATACAAAATAAAAAATCCAAAAACAGAAAAAAATGTAGCTAATATGAGAGCTATAATTATCCAAAATTTAGTTAATTCCCATTTTCGGTTGTTATAAAAATCCTCCGTTCTTTGTAAATTTAAAACAGTTAAGTTCTCACTTTCTTTTAAGTCATTTTCATTTAAATAATGTTGAGTAATATTATTATTCAGATTTAAGCTAAAATATTCGCTGTCATTTGTTTTTCCATAAACTTTATTATTTGTCAATTGTAATTCAGTGATGTTACTTAATAAAGTTTCTTCATTACATTTTAGAAAAGCTTTGTCAGTAATATCAATCATAAATATTTCACAAGAATCATTTAATGGTACATACCAAGAATCTCCAATTCCAATGTCTATGTTTTTTGTTTCAGAAATAATTAGTCCTCCAATTAATAAGGTGAGAAAAAAAGAATATAAAATTTGAAAAGGAGCAACAACAGCAATAAATATTTTTCTTTTCTTTTTTTTATTGTTGGATAAAAAGTATGTTAAAAATCCAGATATAAGAGCTATAATAGAACTAACAATAAATATTAAAATTATAGGTATTATTAGACCTAAAATTATTCCCATTATAAATGCCATTTCATTTCTGGTTTTTAATTACTACCAACGGTGAGCATAAGCGTAGTGCGACTTTGAAACACGGAACTTTGAATTAAACGATAAACTAATAATTAAAAACTTATAGATATGTACGTAGGATTAGAAAGAACAAAAGATTTAAAATATGGACAAATGGCATTATGCAGATGTCCTGAATGGAATGACGAAGGCTATCAAGTAGCGACTTGGAATGGTGAAGAGTTTGAGTACTCTGGGCAACCAAATGATATGTTTAATGACTTGGTAATTGCCTTTGTGAAATTAGATGAAGACGGTGAGCCAATAAGTTTTTAATTATGGTATTTGAAACACTAAACTTGATTTTAAGCACTGTACTAAGCATTACGTTTATGCAGTGTTGTAAAATCGTTTTAATGTTTTACAACGGTTTTGTGTATGGCTTGTTGTGGGAAATCCGCAAGAATTTTCCGCCGTGACCTAAAGATAGCAAATTGCAATGAATTCCGATTAGGAATTCAGCCGCAATGAGCTATACACGTTGTTGGCAATAGTTATTTCTTCTTTAAATTCCTGTATTTTATTATAATCCTGAATATTCAAAATTTCTAAAAGTTGTAACCAACTGATAATTCCTTTCTTATGATAATGAACAAAAACCTCTTTAAAAAACTCAATCTTTTCACTTTCAGTTTGCAAGAAATTACATTTTATTGGTTCTCCATTTTTTAATATTAATGAAAATTCATTATCAATTCCATTTGATAAATGTGGAGAAAATTTCAGCATTGAATTCACAAACATTCCTTTAATGTCATAAGCATTTATAAATTCAATCTTTTTTATTTGTCCAAGGTTATATGCTTTATCTCCAATTTGTATTTTGTCTTTCCAAAAAGTTATTTTTCCAGAATATTCTCCTATTTCTCTTTCATATCTAAAAAATGTACTTATCATAAGTCCAATTATGTAGATTGTTCCAAAAATCAAAATCCCAGTTTCCCAACCCTTAAAATTAAATTCGTACGATGCTTTCAAATAGTAAATCAGAAATATTAAGATTGTCCAAGAAATCGCAACAATATTTTCAGGAGAAATATAAAATCCTTTTTTCTTTTTGAATATTTTAAGGCTTCTCGGGTTCATTTTCTAATTATTGCCAACGGTCTAGTATAAGATTAGTTGCGTGGTTTAAGCAACTAATTTAGCAAATAAAAACCGAATAGAAAATCCGCGAGGATTTTCGTAAATAGGCTAGAACCAAGCAATTAATTTTATACATTGTTGGCAACTGGCTTTTATTCATTCAGTTCCATTTTTTTCTAATTAATTTAAAAATAAACTTCCTAAAATTGGTAAAACTCCAAAAACCACAAGTCCAACTATTGAAATCCAATATTGATAATTTTTTTTCTCTTTTTTTATTGTACTAAAAATTATAAAAATCAGACTCAATAAAAGCAAAACTGTTCCTAAAATTCCAAAATAAAATAAAACTTCTGCTGTGTTGTCTCCTTCATTAAATAAACTTGTGTAACTAATTGTCAGGTAGAAGGAAATAATATTAATTATTAAAATCCAAATCATAAAATGGAAAGCCCATTTTTTAAAATTTATATTATTCATTTAAGTTAGTTTTTCAATTATTCTGTCAAACTTCTTTTCTCCGAGTTCATTTTTTATTAATTCCGAATTCTGTTCCACAATTTTTTTAAAATTCAGAAATTCAGCTTGATTTGTATTCCAAAATTCAGTCGGTAAATTTGAAACAGCAACAAGTAAATCGCCTTCGTAAAAGTCACATTCGGTCAAAATATTCCGTTCGAGTTTTTCGAGTGCAATTCCGATTAAATACTCAATTCCTATTTTTTGAGAAATCAAAAGTCTTATTTGCTCGTTAGTTAATTCCGCAATACTTATTTTCCGATAACGATAACATTTTTCAACCATATCAGTCGGAAATTCGGAAGGGTTTTTCCAAATATCTTTTTCTAATTGTTCGATTGATTTTGTTTCCATTCTCGATTTTTTCAGCTTGTTGCCAACGGTTTTGTATATGGTTTGTTGCGTGATTCAGTAACTAAGTTAGCAAATAAAAACCGAATAGAAAATCCGCGAGGATTTTCGTAAGTAGGCTAGAACTAGCAATAAATTATATACGGTGTTGGCAAATCGTTTTTTCTTTTTACATTAACATTTTAAATTCAGATTATGAAAAATAAACTAAATATTAAATTATTAGATAAATTAAGCATTGAAAATTTACAAATTATAAAATCCGAAGCCGAATTAAATCTTGAAGACTTATCAAGTTCGGAAGATATTATTACAAACAAATCAAATACACTTTTTCAAGTTCTCGTTGTTATTTTCACAACAATAGTCGGCTATTTGGTCAGTCAGATTAATTCTTTTGACATAAAGTCTATTTTAATCCAAATCAGCATTGTTTTATGCATTGTTTTTGGATTCGTACTGTTCTTATTGATAAAAGTTATTTATCCGAACAAAGTCGCTTTAAAAGGTGCTTCTCCAAATAATTTAATTCAAGATTTCCTTTTTAATAAAAAATCCGATAAAAGTCAGACAAAACAGATTTTAAGGAATAGAGTTTATTCCTTAAATATCGCTATTGAAAGTAATAAAGAAAATTTAAAAAATCGTGTTCGACTTTTTGATTGGGCAAATAAATCAATTCTTATCGGACTAATAATCGTATTAATTTATTCAGCAATTTATTTCTTTACACTTCCGTCTTGATTTTCAGTTCTTTCAACATATGTATTCGAATCACGATAAGGTGTTGAATTTCCTGAACTACTATTTGAATCCGAATCGTTTGATGATGAATTGTTATTTTCGTCTTTATCACTCATAATGTTTAATTTTTGCGTTATGTCGGTCAAATGTTTGCCAACGGTTTTGTATAAGCGTCAGTAACGTGAAAATACGCGAGTATTTTCCGCCGCTACTAAAGATAGCAAAAACGCATGGAATTTTCGGCAGAAAATTCCGCAGTTATTGCGCTTACACGTTGTTGCCAATAGTTATTTTTTTTTATACACAAGTATATTATATTTTAACTCAGTTCCGTCACTTGGTAAGAGGTCAAATACTTTCAATTCATTTTCCGTTATTTCTACAAATTCAATTTCATTTTTCGTGAACTCCTTTAATGTTCCTGACTTTTTTAGTTTTTCTAAAAGTTCAGGTGAAACTCTGTCAATAGGTACATTGTACTTTGGTTTATCATAGATCATCCGAAATAATTTGAATTCCTTATCATATATCCATTTTCCTGTTTCGCAATTTGTCGGATTTTCACAACCAATTAACTTATAAGTTCCGTTTTTATTTATCTGCATACTTGGTCGCCAGATATTTTCTAATGCTGTTATTGTATCGTTAACTACATGATTTCGTTGAGAAATTATTTTTCCATTTTTATCAGTTAGTTTTTGGAATTCCCAAGTTCCAATAATCAATTTTTCAATTTCCGATGAGTTCTTTTTAGTTTTTGCTTCATCGATTAATTCCAAATAAGATTTTTCAGATTGACCGAAGTTTAAAATAGGGATTAAAAGTATGATTGTCAGTAGTTTTTTCATAATTATTGGCAACGGTTTTGTTTATGAAAAGTTGCGAATTTATCGACGAGGATTTTCTGTAGGAAAATCAGAAGTTGATAAATTTGCAACAAAGTTCCGTTTTGGTTAAAAATAGCAATTTTTTATAAACGTTGTTGTAACACGTTATTTTTTCAATTTAATTACTAATGTGTCTGTTACTATTCTCTCTTTCCAACCAATTTCTTTATTCGGATTCTTTTCTTTCAATTGTAGATAAATTTCATCAGGAAAAAACTCAAAATACATTGTTTTTCTCCTCTTTTCGATTCCTCCATTAGTATTATCTATTTTTCCATCAATTATTGGTGTTAGGCTAAATAAAAATGAATTCTCATTTGATTTTTCAAAGTCAATGATAACATTAAACCCTCTTGCAAGTCGTAGTTTTGGACACAAACAAGATTCATAGTCAAAATACCATTGTTTTTCAATCCACACATCATTCAATTTAACAATTTCATTGTGATACTTTAATTCAAATTCTGGAATAAAATTCTTATAATCTGTAATATAAAATCCCATTTGTTGGGAGAATTCTTTATCTCTTGAAATTTTCGGGCAATTAGGACATTTATCCTCAAGTTTACACAGATTATCTGCTACGTAGAAAGATGCAAATCCAATCAGAGCTAATATTAAAATTATTAAAAGAGCCTTTCTTCTCATTATTTTATGATGCGGTATATTTTCTGCTTAGTTCAATTATCATTGCGTTGACTAATGTGTTACAACGTTGATGTATATGGTTTGTTGCGTGGTTTAAGCACCTAATTTAGCAAATAAAAACCGAATAGAAAATCCGCGAGGATTTTCGTAAGTAGGCTAGAACTAGCAATAAATTATATACGGTGTTGTAAGCTGGCTTTTTATTCCGCTTATTATTAAATCACAAACCATTTTTCATCAAATTCTGCAATTGGTTCATAATTTTTGTTTGTTCCAAAATGAATTTCGTCTTCGTGGAAAAAGAACAAAGTCCATTCAAGGCTTTGGTCAAAAACTGTCAAATCATCAGCTCCTCCATAAAAAATCGAATTCCAATATTTAATTACAAATTTCCATTTGATTATCATCCCGTTATTTTCGTCCCAAGAGAGGAAAACTTCTTTGTCAAAAGGAATTGCTCTTTGGTAAAGCCATTTCGTTATTTCTTTGTCATTATTTTCCAGAATTTTAGTCTTGTCCAAATTACGAAACATTCCATTCTTAAAAGGCAATTCACTATGGACTTTGCAATCACTTAAAAAATCAGCAAGAAATTCCGCTCCAACTTTGTCTAAAGGCTTTAATTCATTCAAATGTTGTTCAGGTAAGCAATCATATTCTTCCTCCGTAAATCTCCATTTAAGAGTAAATTCGGTCATCGGAATTATATGTTTATTTAATTGTTCGAATGTCATTTTCAGCTTGCTTACAACGGTTTTGTATAAGATTAGTTGCGTTGTTTAAGCAACTAATTTAGCAGATACAAACCGAATAGAAAATCCGCGAGGATTTTCGTAAGTAGGCTAGTACCAAGCAATTAATTTTATACGTTGTTGGCAGTAGTTTTTTCTTTTTTATACTTTTCTAAATCTTGAATAAATTCCTTTAGTTTTATTTCAAACTTTCTTTTTGTCATACTTATAGAAGCAAATTCACTCGAATCATCGTTCCAATTTTTAGGGAATTCAGTTGATGCTTTGATTTCATAAATTCCTTGTCCTTTTTTCCTTTGCCTCTCGAATTGAGGGTCAACTATAAAACATAGATAAAAGAAAATATTTTGGTCGAATTTAAATTGAACTTTCCAATGTTCATCATCCCACCATTCTCGGCTTTCATCAATTAGGGCTATTTCCCAATTTTTCTTGTCGAGTTCTTGCTCAATTTGATATTTATATCCAGACTTTTTCAATTAACTATTAGTTGAAATTATCAAATTCGGTTTTTCTCCAACTTCTATTTTTCTATAATTAACGAAAGCTCCACATTCCAAAATTGCG